>CAMEAW010000040.1 GCA_945911685.1 Bordetella parapertussis | reverse complement strand
TTGCCACCAGCGCCTGCTTTATTTTCAACAATCACATTTTGACTGAGCTGTTTTGAAAGCTCGCCAGCGAGTAAACGACCAACGATGTCTAAGGCGCCACCCGCGTTAAAGGGGATGATCAATTTAATCGGTTTGTTGGGGTAGGGCTGAGCATAGAGGTTTTGACTGCCTAAACCAAGGCCAAGGCTCAATGTGCTGATGACTGCAAGGATAAGTGCTCGACGATGCAGGGTGCGTACAAAAAAAGGGTTCAGCAGTGTGCGAATTTTCATGAGTTGTCTCCTGGGGTGCTTTGATAAGCGGTAAGCGATTGCAATCGCTATTTTTAGGTAAAAGTTAAACGGCTTTCAATCTGCCAGATATTCACGTAGTCATTATGTATTCTTAGGTAGCAATTATGTGAATAAGACCTTAATATTACAGGTATGGTCAATCAATCTAAATACTCCGCCACCTATCTTCGGTTTTTGAACTTAGTGCAGGCAATTCGCGACATCCCCACTTTTCCGGCCATGGATCCGGTGGAAGAGCGCTTGCTCACACTGCTGGCGGCGGTTTGGCATCATGAAAAAAAGATTAGTGTTCTTGAGGCGATGAGCCTGACCAATGAGATTTCAGCAACGACGGCTCATCGGCGACTCAAAACCCTACGCAAGAAAGGAATGATCGATCTCGACACCGATCAGTCCGATAGCCGCGTGAAATACGTCGTGCCAACGGCGCTTACCAAGCAATATTTCTCAACGCTTGGTCAGGCCCTAGACAAAGCCCAGCACGGGGTTTAACTAGCGATGGTGTTTGACCCTCACGACGACGCCAAGACCGGCGCCGCCTCCAAAACGCAAACCAATGTTTTGAGCATGGCAGTATCGGCAATCGCTGTTGCGTTGCTGTGGGTGTTGTTGTTTCGTTTAAATCAATGGGCCTTTTCGTCTTTTGAGGTAACAGTTTTTATCACTTGGGTGTTTTTGCCGGCGGCCATTCGTATGCTGGCTGTGATGGCTTGCGACTGGGTGGGGGCCTTAGGGCTGTTTGCGGGGGCATTGGTCACGAACCAAACTGACTTTACAGGGGATCTGACAGATGGGCTGGTGTTAGCCTTTTTATCTGCAACCGGGCCGCTTGTCGCGTTTTGGTTTTGTACGCGTTTACTTAATGTGCCATCGACGTTGACGGGCTTAACATCCAGACAATTGCTAGTGTTCGCGACCATGGGGGCCGTGTTTAATGCTGTGCCCCATAACATTTATTTTTATTTGTCAGGCCGTATGGCTAGCCCGATAGAGGGTTTGGTGCCGATGCTTTTAGGCGATCTGTTAGGTACCGTGGTCGTGTTGTATGCGGTGAGTTTTGCCTTGCGGCTGATATTTAACCGTCAAGCAAAACAGCGGGTGTGAGGCAACCATGGCTGCGCGAGCGCCACGCGCAAGCCTAGAGCCAACCCTGACGCCACTGTTCGCGATTTTTTAAGTCACGCCACGGCATGCAAAATTTGCGTCCCGTCATGGCGGCTTCAAGTTCAATCTCGACAATCGCCTGACCCTCGATTTCGGGTTCAAACACCTTTGTCACCAAAAAATGTTTTTCTTTGTGCTCAGGGTGAACCGCGGTCCACTTGCTGAGCAAGAGTTTTTTCGGGCTGACTCGATTACTTAACGCGACACCAGTATTTGCATTCGGCTTGGCTTTCGTATGTTCAGAGAGCTTAACGCTGGTGTTTGCGTGACCCTGGCTGCCGATGCTTTCACCCGAACTGGCCTTAATCGAGTCGCCTACGGGTTTAGATGCATCGACCGATTTGAACGTACCCGAGCGCATCAGCTGTACTCTTTTACTTCAAGCTTTGCCGCTAACACAGTGGGTACTGTGATCGGCAAATCCAGCATCCAAAAAGACAGCCCTTTGCCGTGCGTATCGAGATTCAACGCGTCATTGACCCCGCCATCCAGCACACCTTCGAGTACAAAATTCATCGCTTCGAGTTTAGGCAAGACGTGGCGTGTGACCTTGGTTGGATGGCGATAGCCAAACCACTGAGCAACCCGTGCCTCGGTGAGTTGTTCAACAAGCAGGGCAAAGCAGGCAGAGTCCCAGGCGATGACGCTGATGTTAGAGGTGTTGCCTTTGTCGCCTGCGCGCCCATGGGCCAACTGATATAGAGGCAATTCAACGGTGTTTGAAGAGTTGTTGGTATTCATGCGCGTTGCTCCTGCACAAAACTAAAGCCAGAGGGCACTGCCTCGCGGGGGATGGTGCAAGAGAGTGTGTCTAAGCGCGGTCGCAAAGAGGTTCGAACGCCGCCACCACCCGCAGGCCCGCAACAATACAGGGCGGTCACTTCGCGAAGAATTTTTTCAGCGATCTCTTTTTGCAGATGTACACCCGCGACGCGTAAGCGCACATCGCGCGACGCACCTGCATAGCCTTGCGCCATCAGTTCACCGGCATCGTCACCAAAAATACTCAAGGCGCCAATTAAATCGACACGCAATGGCAGCAAGTGCCCGATGCGTTTGCGAATGGTCTCGCCGGCAAGCGCCGCACGTTCTTTAGCCTGAAAGCCCGCGTAAGAGATCTCTGCTTCGGCAAAGTATCCATTGTCATAGCAGACATTCACTTTAAGTTCATCGGGTCGCTGGTGTCCGGTCACGCCTTGTATCAGGATCCGATCTTTACCCTCTCGCGTGACGGTAGCCTGACTGATGTCAGCCACCACATCGGGGGTGAGATAGCGCGCGGGGTCATGCACTTCGTACAAGATCTGTTCGCGTCCCGTGCGGTCATCCACGCGCCCGCCAGTATTGGCCGCCTTAAATACAGAAAATGTGCCATCTGCCCGAATCTCTGCGATCGGAAACCCAATGTAATCCATGCCAGGTACTGACTTTTGCCCGGGTACGCTGTAATAGCCGCCGGTCACCTGTGTGCCGCATTCAAGCATGTGGCCCGCCATCGTGCCACAGCCCATCAGGTGCCAGTCTTGCATCGACCAGCCAAAGTGCGCGATCGCGGGCCCGAGCGTCAGCGAGGGGTCTGAGACGCGGCCTGTCACCACAATATCGGCACCGTCTTTGAGCGCCTGTGCGATTTCACCGGCGCCCAGATACGCATTGGCGCTGACTATGCGCTTAGGGTCGATGTCGCTGCCTAAGCGCTTAAGCAAGAACGTCAATTGCTCGGGTTTGGTCAGGTCGTCGCCGTGTACGACGGCAATACGTGGGGTGCGCAACCCCTGGGCACGCGCTAAGGCAAAAATTCGCTGCGCGCAAGCCTGTGGATTGGCTGCACCAAAATTGCTGACAATTTGAATATTGTGATCAAGGCAACGTTTGAGAACGGGGCCGACCAGATCGTCGAGTAGGGGCTCATAGCCCATGGCGGGATTTTTTCGCTTTTCGACTTGCGCTAAGGCGAGGGTGCGCTCGGCGAGCGTCTCGAAGTTCAAGACCCCGCCGCCCAGTGCGATTAAGGTATCGACCACGGGCCCCGCGCCGTCGGTGCGGTCGCCCGAAAAGCCGGTCGCACAGCCCACATAGAGGGGTTTGAGGCCCTCGGTTTCGCCAAAGGGGGCGTGGCTCGCCATAAGATCGCGAATTTCAGTGTGCATAGGTAAACTCTGCTGAGATATAGTCTGTTGTTACTCCCATTAAATCATGCCCGCTCGCCGGCTAGTTTGGACTGGTTCGTTCTATCAGATCGGCAAGGTAATTAGGCGAAATCGATTTGAGTGGTTTCATTAGATCTACAAGGTCATCAGGCGAAAAATGAGCGAACCCATCGAAACAGCAAACAACATAACGGTCATGAGTGCAGCGCTCGGCTCCGAGGTGGTGGCGTCGCGTGCTTACTTTAATGGCCGCAACCCGCGCATTGTTGATATCGAGGATCTGGGCCAGACCATCGCCGAGCCCGAGGTGCTGTTGTGGCTGGGCTTGAAAGAGCCCGACGAGGCCCTGCTCGCGCGCGTAGCTTTGCAACTGGGGCTTGATCCGCATGTGCTCAGCGACCTGCAAGCCAAGCATCGCATGCCCAAGGTGATGGATTACGACAGTGTGGTGCTCGTGGTGGCCATGACGGTTGAGGTCAGGGCGTCAGACGGCTTGCCTACCTTTGGCGAAACCCAGATGCTGATTGGCTCTAATTTCTTGTTAACCATCAGACGGGGTGCCTTAGCACCTCACACTGAGTTGCGTAGCCGCCTCGAAAAGATGCCCGATCGCCTTGCGCGCGGCAGTGATTTTGTAGCGGCCGAGTTGCTTGACCTTTTGATCGATCGCTACAACCTCGCCAACGATATGTTTGAAAAAACTATCGAGCCGATGGAGCAGACCCTGCTCTTGCGTGGCCTCGAAAAGCTAAAAGTGCGAAGGCTCTATCAGCTAAGGCGTGACTTTCATAAAATGCATAACGCCATCTCGCCTCTTGGCGAGGTGTGTCGACGCCTTGCCCACATTGAGATGACACCAATTGACGCACAAGCACGTGTGCAGTTTGGCGAATTGTCTGATCGCGTTTCAAGAGTCGACCGGTTGCTCGATAACTTAGGCGATGGTTTGACCTTTGCCTTTGAGGCTGGGATGCTCATTGAGCAATCCAAGCAGACCGAAACGACCCGACGTTTGGCGGCTTGGGCAGCTATTTTGGCCGTGCCGACTGCGATCGCCGGCATTTACGGCATGAACTTTGAGTACATGCCCGAGCTCAAATGGAAATACGGTTACCTGTTGATCATCGGCGGCATGGCGACAATCTGTGGAACGCTTTACTACCAGTTTCGCAAAGCGAAGTGGCTTTGATCTCGGTCACAGCTTTATCAAAAAACTCTTTTTAAAGTGAGCATTAGAAGCTCACTAGTCTTTTGTTTCAGTCTTTTTTGAGTCTTTGTCGATCTTAGAAAACTCTTTGACTGTAAACACCAAGCCTATCACCAACATCGTGAAAATCACAATTGCCGGATACAACAAAATATCTGAGCTCATTTTCGTTGCCCCATCAAAGCGCACAATTTAAAGTAGATACCAAACGTGAATATCGATGGAATCCAAATCGCAGTAAAAATTGCTTGCTGTTGGTCTTTGACGACAAACCAAAGATAAGCTGAAACGATAAAAGACATCATGACAGCGGTAATAATGAAATAGTCAGAGCGTTTAAACATATATTTCTCCTGTGGTCGTAATTTATTTGTTGGAGTAGTCAAGAATGCCATAGCCAATTGCGCTCAATAGGCAACCTGCAATGGCAACCGTTCCAATAATGCGAATCCCTGACGAAAGTCCGAGGGAAAAAAAATCCATATCAAATACACCAAACATCCCTAAAATGACCCCTAGGCAACCCAGAGCCGTTAACAGGTTGCCAACAAAAACTAAGACTTTACAGTTTCGCTTGAGTGATCTAGTACTTGAATTTTCGTTTGAATTGAGTTTCATTTAACGTTGTAGCAACTTGGCTTAGAGCCCGAAGAGTGTCACGGTTCTACCCTTCGATTTGACGAAGCGATCTTTTATAAAGAAAAGTTTTTTGCATAAACGACTTAGAACCTTGTGTGAGACAGATCCATCGAGTTTTGCATCAAAATTTTGCATAGAATAACCGAGACGCGCAAACCAGTTGAAAACTACCACACAGTGCTTCACACTTTCGGTATTTTTGGATTACGGAAATATTTAGTTTTCAACACCTTTAAGGATAGGTCTGGTGGGGTTGTACCAAGCCAGTAGCCCTATACTGTTAAGGTTAACCGCAGCGCTTTTGTGCGGTCACCATTACCTTTGTGCCAGCAAGTTTCGAAGGGTTTGCCTAATTAATGTATAAAAAATAAAGTCTAATTTAGCGAGCTGTTTTCAACCATTTTTACGTAAACTTCAATGATCTTTCGTGCCGCAATTTCACTAGTATCTATATTGTTGTTAGCTCCGATCATGCTGAGTGTTGGCGGCTGGGGTGCCGATGCCAGCCTGCTGCGCTCGGCGCAGGCCTCGGGTCAGTACACGCTATCCGGCAAGATCGTACAGGTCTCTGACGGTGATACGGTCAACATACTGGTCAATCAGCAGACGCACCGAATTCGCCTAGCGAGTATTGATGCACCTGAAACCGCCCATGGCAGTAACCGGCCTGGTCAGCCCTATGGCGAGGCCTCACGTAAGCACCTTGCCGACTCTGTGGCAGGTAAAACGCTGACCCTGATCTGTTTTGAAAAAGATCAGTACGGGCGCGATGTCTGTGATATCCCCGTGGGCGACACGACCGCCAATCGACTGCAGGTTCAGCACGGTATGGCTTGGGCCAATCAGCAAGGGCAAGGCAAATATTTGCGTGACCAGAAGTTGGTTGAACTCGAGAAAAAAGCAAAGCAAGCAAAGCTAGGTTTATGGGCTGAGCCCCATGCCATCGCACCTTGGGTGTGGCGCCACGATTGTTGGCAAAAGCAAAAATGCTGATAGTGCGCATGCTGCGCAGAGTGTTCGTGGCAAAGCCTGTCGTGGTGGCGCTGCTGGCTTCGGCGCTGCTGACTGCGTGCGGCCCTCAGGGCCTCGAGTCGCCGATCAATAGCCCGTATGTCTCGGGCGCTGAAAGTCAAAACGTGTTGTACACCGCGTTCACGCAACGCTCGCCTAAATTTTTGGATCCAGCCAAATCCTATTCAACAGACGAAACCCCTTACACCTACAATATTTACGAGCCTTTGTATGGCTACCACTATCTCAAACGCCCCTATGTCTTGACGCCGCGTACAGCGGTGGCGGTGTCTGAGCCAAGTTTTGTGGATCAAGCAGGTAACGCTTTGCCGGCCGACGCGTTGGCAAAAGATATCGCAGAAAGTATCTACGACATCAAATTACGCCCTGGCATTTTGTATCAACCTCACCCCGTTTTTGCTAGGCAAGCGGATGGCCGGTTTAGCTATTGGCCGCTTGAGGATCAGGCACTAAAAGATAAGTTTGTGATCGGTGATTTCAAACAGACGGGTACGCGTGAATTAACAGCCTTTGATTATGTCTATGCGCTTCGTAGGCTGGCAAGCCCACGCGTGGCGTCGCCTATTTTTTCAACGCTTGCTGACCACATTGTTGGGATGCAAGCCTACGGTAAACGCCTGCGAGAAATCGACACGACTCTGCGTAAAGATCTGCCGCCTGGCTCTCGAGATTTGCCGTGGCTTGATTTGCGTGAAGCGGGCTTTTCAGGTGTCGAGGCGCTTGACGAGCACACCTTGCGTATCCGCGTTAAAGGCTTGTATCCACAGTTCAAGTATTGGCTGGCGATGACGTTTGTTGCCCCCATCCCTTGGGAGGCAGATCGCTTTTATAGCCAACCCGGCATGGCGCAACGTAATCTCTCGTTGAATTATTGGCCCGTGGGCACTGGGCCCTACATGTTGGCTGAGTCGCTACAAAATCGTCGCCATGTGTTGGTGCGTAATCCTAATTTTCGTGGCGAGCCTTATCCTTGCGAAGGTGAGCCTCAAGATCTTGCGGCAGGGTTGTTAGCCGATTGCGGTAAGCGCACGCCGTTTATCGACAAGATTGTTTTTAATATTGAAAAAGAAAGCATTCCCTTGCAAGGTAAGTTTATGCAAGGCTATTACGACATCCCGCAGGTGGATCGTGGCGATGCGGGGGTGGCCATGTTGGTGGCAGCAGGCGACTCGGCAGCCAAAGCGACACTCTATGCCAAGCATGGTATTCAATTGCCCACCACCGTTGAAGCGCAGATGCAGTACTTTGGTTTTAACTGGAAAGACCCCGTGGTGGGCCTGGGTGACACGCCCGAGCAGCAAGTGCGTAACCGTAAGTTGCGACAAGCCTTAAGCATTGTCTTTAACTGGGAAGAGTACGTCGCAATCTTTCAAAATGACCAGGCGCAGGTGGCACAGGGGCCGATACCGCCGGGGATCTTAGGGTATCAGGCAGGGGCCAAGGGCATTAATCGCGTGGTGTATGACGTCAAAGATGGCAAGCCTGTGCGCAAATCGCTCGAGCAGGCACGCGCGCTGCTAGCCGAGGCGGGCTACCCCAATGGGCGTGATGCACGCACTGGCGAACCGCTGGTATTGCATTTTGATTCAGCCAGTGGTGTAGGTGGGTCAAGCCCAACGCTTGACTGGATGCGACGTCAGTTTGCGTTACTGGGCGTGCAGTTTGACGTGCGCGCGACTGATTACAACCGCTTTCAAGAAAAGATGGCACGCGGTGTGGCGCAAATGTATATGTGGGGTTGGGTGGCAGATTACCCTGACGCCGAAAACTTTTTGTTTTTACTTCATGGCCCAAATATCAAGGCCGGTAAAGGCGGTGAAAACGCGTCGAACTATGTCAACCCTGCGTACGATGCCTTGTTTGAAAAAATGCGTGATTTACCCGACGGTGCTGAAAAAGAACAAGTGATCGCGCAGATGATTCAAATATTGCAAGATGATGCGCCGTGGATGTTTGGTTTGTTTCCAAAATCAGGTGGGGCGTTTCAGCAATGGGTAGGTAATGCAAAGCCTACGCAGATGGTGCGTAATACCTTGCAGTACATGAAGATCGATCCTGTGCTGCGTAGCAAAAAAATTGCTGAATGGAACTCGCCGGTTTGGTGGCCCGTGGTGTTGTTTGGGTTATTGCTGTGCGCGATCGTCTGGCCCGCTTGGCGCGCCGTGCGTCGACAAGACCGACAAACTGCTTTTGGTGATGTCGCTCAAGAGGGTACGCGATGATTGGTTACATTATTCGACGCTTGCTTTACGGTGTACTGATTTTGGTCGGTGTGAATCTGTTTACCTTTGTTTTGTTTTTTGCAGTTAACACACCGGATGACATGGCGCGCCTGGCTATTGGTGGGCAACGCGTCAGCGCCGATGCCGTCGAAAAATGGAAAGTTGAACGTGGCTATGACAAACCTTTATTTTTGAATATCAAACAAGAAGGCGTCAAAAAATATACCGAAACGATTTTTTATCAGCGCTCTGTTCCTTTACTGACGTTTGATTTTGGTGCGTCAGACGAAGGTCGTGATATCGGTCGTGAAATCAAAGCACGCATGTGGCCAAGCTTGGCGCTCGCGGTACCCACCTTTGTTTTAGGGTTGGCACTCAGCATCGCGTTTTCGCTCGTGCTAGTTTTTTTTAGAACAACCGCTTTAGATTTTTGGGGCGTGGTGTTGTGTGTTGTGATGCTCTCAATCTCGGGTTTGTTTTACATTATCGCGGGGCAATGGTTGTTTTCAAAAATATTAAGGCTCGTGCCGTACTCTGGCTTTGCTGGGGGCTGGGATACGCTTAAATTTTTAGCCCTGCCCATCGTTGTGGCGGTGATTGCAGGGTTAGGTTCTGAAGCGCGGTTTTTGCGCAGCTTGTTTTTAGAAGAGATCGGTAAAGACTATGTGCGTACCGCGCGTGCAAAGGGTTTAAGTGAGCGCGTGGTGCTGTTCAAGCATGTCTTGCGAAATGCGCTGTTGCCTATCTTGACGGGTGCGGTCGCCTCGCTTCCTTTGTTGTTTATGGGTAGTTTGATTGCCGAATCATTTTTTGGGATCCCAGGCCTTGGTAGCTATACGCTTGATGCACTCAGTGGTCAGGATTTTTCAATCGTACGTGCCATGGTGTTTTTGGGTTCGTCTCTATATATCGTCGGTCTGATCATGGCTGATATCTCGTACACGCTCGCCGATCCGCGCGTGCGCTTCGATTAACCATCATGCCTAAAATTATTTTTCTCTGGACAGATATCGCGCTCTTTGCGCTGTTACTCGCGGTGCTGGGGTATGCCTACTATGCGTCGCGTTCGCCAGCGCTGCGTGCCACGTGGGGCAGGGTCGCGCGTAATACACCCGCGATGTGTTCGGCCGTTGTGTTGTTAGTGTTTGTCGTGATTGGTTTGCTTGACTCGTTACATTATCAGCCACGCTTGCCACCAGTGGCGGGGGCGTCTGCTGCGACCGCGCCGATTTACGCACCAAAAGTCATGTCGCTGCTTGACGCCTTGCTTGAAGATACTGCCTTTGCGCGCCCTGAAAAAACTTATTCAGCTCCGTTGGCCTGGCTGCAATATACAAAAGAGTCGATTCTGCAAGAGGACGGTGAGCCGCGCCGAGATTTTCCGCGCTTGCGGTTTGGTGGTAAGCATCTGACAGCACCGGAGGCTCAGTGGGACGCCGACGTCACGAAACGCTTGCTGCTTGGGCTGTTGGTTGGCTTGCTAGTCGCTTGCTCGGTGATTGTGTTGACGATAAGTTTGGTCGGACGCGGCCGTCGAAAAGCACTTGTATCCGAACGCGATGTTGAGTCGCAACAGCCTAATGACGGTCAGCACGCAGTTGGATCTGCGGGTGAGCGGGCGAGGGTAGCCTTCGCGCTGCAAATGTGGCGAGGCGAAACTGAAGTTCCATGGCGAGCCATCTTAATCACAATGACGTTGTTGTGCCTGCTCTTTGGCGCAGTATTTGGCCTAGCGTCTGGATATCACGTGCTTGGCACCGACCGCACCGGTAACGATGTCTTGTGGCAGGCTTTAAAAAGTATCCGCACGGCCTGGGTGATTGGTAGCTTAGCAACCGTTGCCATGCTGCCACCTGCTTTGATTTTTGGAATTTCAGCAGGCTATTTCAAAGGTTGGATCGATGATGTGATCCAGTACCTCTACACCACGTTAACCTCAATCCCAGGTGTGTTGTTAATCGGCGCTTGTGTATTGATGATGCAGGTCTACATCGATACCCACCCCGGCATGTTTCCAACCTCTGCACAGCGCGCTGACTTGCGTTTATTCTTACTGTGCATGATTTTGGGCTTAACCGGCTGGTCTGGCCTGTGTCGTTTATTACGTGCCGAGGCATTAAAATTACGCGAGCTTGAATACGTGCAGGCAGCTCGTGCGTTCGGGATCTCGCATGCGCGCATCATGGCGCGTCACCTTTTGCCTAACGTGATGCATATCGTACTCATTACGGTCGTGCTGCAATTTTCAGGGCTGGTGCTGTACGAAGCCGTTTTATCGTATTTAGGAATCGGTGTCGATCCCAGCATGAACTCGTTTGGGTCGATGATCGAAAAAGCCCGTCTCGAGATGTCGCGTGATCCGATGATCTGGTGGAACCTATTGACGGCCTTTCTGTTTATGCTGGCCTTAGTGTTATCAGCCAATTTATTTTCTGATGCGGTTCGTGATGCGTTTGATCCGCGAACACGGGCGTTTAGGCCTAAGCGCTTTAAACTTGGCGCGCGATCACCACAATCGCAAAGCGTGGTACCTTTTAGCGGCGGCATATCGAAAGGCGACCCTTCCTCAGCTGTGTCTTCGGTGCTAAGCGTCACTGATTTAGATATCGCAATCGACACCGACGATCAAGTGCGTTTTGCGGTGAAGACTTTGGCGCTGACGATTCATCGCGGCGAAACCTTTGCTTTAGTGGGTGAGTCGGGGTCGGGTAAAAGTATGACCGCGATGGCGTTGATGCGTTTGTTGCCTGAGGCTTTACGTTTGGTGGGCGGGCGAGTCGATCTGCAAGGCACAGATTTAACGCGTCTCTCTGAAGCGGCGATGCGTTCAGTGCGCGGCGCACGTGCGGGCATGATTTTTCAAGAGCCTGGCACAAGTTTGAATCCTGTGATGCGCATTGGCGACCAAATTCTTGAACCTATCGAGCGGCACACTGCGTTACGCGGTGCGCAAGCCCGCGCACGTGCCGTGCAGTGGTTAGGCCGGGTTGGCATCCCCGATCCAGAGGTTCGCATCGATGATTATCCCTTTCAATTCTCTGGTGGGCAAAAACAGCGAATCATGATTGCGATTGCGCTGGCAGCCGAACCTGAGTTGTTGATTGCCGATGAACCGACGACCGCACTGGATGTGACAGTGCAAGCACAAGTATTGGCCTTACTGGCTGACATCCAAAAAGAAATGGGGATGGCGATATTATTGATTACGCACGATCTGGCGGTTGTGCGTCACGTGGCAGATACTGTTGCACTGATGCGCTATGGCGAGATTGTTGAAACGGCGCCTGCCGAGCAATTTTTTGCCTCGCCTAAACATCCTTACGCGCGTGAACTGTTTGACGCGATCCCCACGTTTGCCAAGCGCGGGCGAGCCCTGTCGGCGCAAGGGCAAGTGCGCGAGGGCCTTGGGAGCTCAGGATCTGATGCTCGCGAAGCAACGGCGGTTCTACAGGTAGATCAACTGCAAGTGCACTACCCAATTCGTAAAGGGCTGTTGCGCAGAATCGTGGCCTACAACAAGGTGGTGCAAGGCGTCAGCTTTACGCTGCACGCCAACGAAACGCTAGCGCTAGTGGGCGGCTCGGGTTGCGGCAAGACCACTGTTGCCAAAGCCTTACTCAGGTTATTAGACGGGAGTGCGTCGATCAAAGGTTCTGCTGTCGTTGAGCACACCAACATTTTGCAAGCCTCCGGTGCCACGCTCAAAGCCTTGCGTGGTCAAATTCAAATCGTATTTCAAGATCCTTTTGCTTCGCTTGACCCACGCATGCGAGTGGGCGCCATTTTGCAAGAAGGGATCGCTGCGCTTCGCCCTGAGTGGTCGGCGGCTGAGCAGGCGCGCCGCATTGCTTACCTGCTTGAGCGCGTCGGCTTGCCAGAGAACTCTGCGTTACGTTACCCACACGAGTTTTCGGGTGGGCAACGACAACGTATTGCGATCGCACGTGCGCTCGCCGTTGAACCTAAGATTTTGATTCTTGATGAGCCTACCTCTGCTCTTGACGTCTCGGTACAGGCCCAAATTCTTGATCTTTTACAAGATCTGCAACGCGAAACCGGCATGGCGTATTTATTTATTACGCACAATTTTGGGGTGGTCGAATACTTCGCCGATCGGGTGGCGGTGATGGACGCCGGGCATATTGTTGAATTAGGTACGGCTGCGCAAGTGTTGCAGGCACCTTCTCATGCCGTGACCAAAGAACTGTTAGCCGCAGTGCCACGACTTGAGTTTGCTTGAAAGGTCGCTGAATGGTCGGAGTCGGGTGAAGCCGGGGTAGCACGCCCTCCGGTATACTCTAAAGCTTGAATTGTGGGCATTTAGCCCCACCTAAGGCTCATGGGACTCAAAGTTTTCGATCTTGAATGCGGTAATCGCCATCTTTTTGAGGGTTGGTTCAGCTCGCACGAAGATTACGACTCGCAGCAGGCTCGTGGCCTGATTAGCTGTCCGCTTTGTCAAAATGACAAAATCGAAAAGCGCTTATCGGCACCCAGGATCAATGTTGGGCATTTTGAGCAACCTCGTCTTGAATCAAACGCCTCGGCCGATGCCACCGCGGCTGCGCAAGAAACCTCGCGCAGCTTGATCGCAGCTAACCCTGAAGCTGCCAAACTGATGCAAATGCAGGCCGCTGTCATGCAGCAGATGCGCGAGTT
This sequence comes from Bordetella parapertussis, assembly GCA_945911685.1. Taxonomy (GTDB): domain Bacteria; phylum Pseudomonadota; class Gammaproteobacteria; order Burkholderiales; family Burkholderiaceae_B; genus Zwartia; species Zwartia parapertussis_K. Next base: position 8,912 of record CAMEAW010000040.1, on the reverse strand, counting down.
TGTCAGCAAAACAGAAAACGTCGGTGATCGCTTTGCTGACGAAGCACGACGTATCCACGAGGGCGAGTCTGACGAGCGTCCAATTCGCGGCACCGCGACGCGCGAAGAACGCGAGGCGTTAGCCGAAGACGGCATTGCCGTCGTTGCCTTGCCAGATTTTCTGGATACTGATCGGCTGCAGTGAGTGTGCGAAGGCTCTCAAAGGCTGTATGCGACTGATTAATGATTGTGCAGCAGCGTGTGTCCTCTTAACCTTCTGCGCTTCGTGACGATGCAAAACAAGAGCGATTTGAACAGCGTAATGAGCTGTCGCCCTGATTGCGGTGCCTGCTGTATCGCGCCCTCTATCACCAGCCCCATCCCAGGCATGCCGCAAGGCAAACCGGCGGGCGTACCTTGCGTGCAACTCTTGCCAGACAATCGCTGTGCCATCTTCGGTCAACCCGAGCGCCCAGCCTTTTGTGGTGGTTTACAACCCTCGCTCGAGATGTGCGGCCCTGATCGAGAATACGCCTTACGCTGGCTTGCCGATCTTGAGAGCCAGACAAGCTGACTCACACTGTCACGTGTAGTGAAGTCGCTCGGCGTTTATCGGATTTGTCATTCGACTGGGTAAGCGCTAGCTAGTATGATAAACAAAACTGTCATGGTGGTGCTAACGTCTTTTAGTCAGGCTGATTCTTGTTACTTTCCCACTGACCGGACAGAGTTTTTGCGTATTCCTTCAAATAGTTAAGTCGAGGTGTTTTTCATGATTGATTACAGCAAACTAAAGAAGTCGCTGTCGCATCTCGAGTTGCAATACGCTAACTATCTAGACAGCCACAATCAGGCTAATTTGAGCGTCTTGAACAAAGAGGCAATTGTTGAGTCCTGCATTCAGCGCTTTGAGATTTGTTATGACTGCACCTGGAAAATCTTAAAACGCTACTTGATTGAAGTGTTAGGAGCGCCAGAGGTTCCGAATAGCCCTAAGCCGGTATTTCGTTTGGCGAATGAAAACAAGTTGCTCGCTAATTCGATAGAGGCCTGGCTGGTGTATGCCGATACACGAACCAATACCGCTCATGATTACGATGGTGATAAGGCGCAGCAGTGCATCGTGCGATTGGATGGATTTTTAAAAGATACGCGTGCGCTTTATACAGTGATGACCGGAGAAGCTTGGTCGTGACCTCGATGATTCATATCTCGACTGCTCAGCGTAAAACGCTTGCGGCGCTATTTGAACAGTACTTGCCTAGTGTTTTAGTGTGGGCGTTTGGTTCGCGCGTTAAAGGTAACTTCAGACCTGATTCAGACCTCGATCTAGTGGTCTTTTCAAAGCCTGCCCAAAGCGCTTCAGTGTCTTCACTTAGAGAAGCCTTGGACGAAAGTTCGCTACCTTTCAGCGTAGATGTATTAGTTTGGGATGAAATCAATCAGGACTTTCGAGACCATATACTCGAAAAGTATGTGGTGTTTGAGCATAACGAGCCCTCGCCGGGCACATAATAAAAAAGGCCCAACATCGTTGGGCCTTTTGACTGACGGTGCAAACAACTTACATCACGCGGCTGCGGTATTCGCCAGTGCGTGTGTCGATTTCGATCTTGTCGCCAATGGCGCAAAACAAAGGCACGGGTAATTCATGACCGGTGTTGATTTTGGCGGGCTTCATGACTTTACCTGACGTATCACCACGTACTGCAGGCTCGGTGTAAACGATTTCGCGCACGACCATGGTAGGCAATTCGATTGAAATCGCGCGGCCGTCATAAAACACAGCTTCAACAGGCATGCCTTCTTCTAGATAAAAAAGTGCGTCGCCCATACTGTCGGCTTCGATTTCGTATTGGTTGAACTCGCCATCCATAAATACATACATTGGGTCGGCAAAGTACGAGTAGGTGCACTCTTTGCGGTCAAGCGTGATGACGTCGTATTTTTCGTCAGCTTTTGAAACGGTTTCGCTACCGGTGCCGGTGAGCAAGTTCTTGAACTTAAGCTTCACGACTGAGGCGTTGCGACCCGACTTGCTGTATTCAGCGCGCTGCACGACGACGGCATCTTTGCCGACCATGACTACGTTGCCGACGCGCAACTCTTGTGCGGTTTTCATGACTTAAAGCTCCGGTAATTCGGTAAATGTTAAAAAAGCCCTCCATTCTAGCCTGCCTCGGCCTTTATTGCTCTATTTTCATGGATTTCGCTTAGTTTGCGGGGGGTTGCGTGCTACTTTCAAGTTTTGCTGAGTGGCTGAAGAATAACAATTTACAGTCCATGTCATGACCAAAATCAATATCCTCAAGGCTATCCATGAGTTTCTTTCAAACGTTTAAACAACTCGACGTATTGTTGGTGACACTCACGGCTGCGGGCATCATCATGATCATTAACGGCACGCGTCAAACCATGGGGTTGTTCATTAGCCCCCTGAATACGTCGACGGGGCTGGGGATCGTGAGTATTAGTCTAGCCATGGCTGTGGGCCAATTTGTTTGGGGGGCAGCCCAACCGCTGGCCGGCATGATTGCAGACCGCCATGGCGCGCGTCCGGTGCTGTTGGGTGGGCTGTGTTTGACAGTTGTGGGTACCGCGCTGATCCCCTTGATGGACTCAACCTGGGGGCTGATTTTTACCATCGGTTTAGTGTCGGCGATTGGTAACGGCGCCTGCAGTTTTTCTATTTTGATTGGGACCGTAGCCAAGCGGATCCCGGCAGAGGCGCGCGGCAACGCAGCCGGGCTCATTAATGCCGGAAGCTCAATGGGACAGTTTGTGTTTGCCCCGATCACCACGCGCTTGATTCAATCGTTGGGATGGATGAATGCGATGTGGTCGCTTGTGTTGTTAGCGTTGCTATCGTTGCCGCTGATTAATAAGCTCACCAAAAATGTGCCAGCACCTGCTGCGCCACAAGGCACCGATGCCGGCATGGGTGCTGCAGTGAAAGTGGCCTTCAAATCCCCAAGCTATTTGTTGCTGCATTTAGGTTTCTTTACCTGTGGGTTTCATATCGCCATGCTGGTGACGCACTTGCCGGGCGAGGTCGATCTGTGCGGCTTGCCTGCCTCTGTCGCGGGTTGGTCGTTGGGGATCATTGGATTGGCCAATATTTTTGGCAGTATCTTTGTGGGCGCGCAAATTAATCGGTTCAAAAGTAAAAATATTTTGGCCGTGATGTATGGCTCGCGCGCGGTGTTAATTGCGTTGTACTTGATTGCACCTAAAACTGAACTGACGTTTTATATTTTTGCGATTGGGTTAGGGGCGACTTGGCTGGCGACCGTGCCTCCAACGGCCTCAATCGTAGGCAAGTTGTTTGGTGTGCGTTATCTGTCGACACTGTTTGGCTTAACGCTCTTGTCGCATCAGATCGGAGCCTTCTTAGGTGCCTATGTGGGCGGCTTGGTTTTATTTTCTTTTGGCGACTATCAGTGGATGTGGTACGCCGACATTGCACTGTCTGCGATGGCCGCCTTAATCAATTTGCCGATCAAAGAGCCCGCGCCAGTGATGGCAACGGCCGCTGCCTAAGGCGCTATCTTCGACGCGCAAAAGTCATGCAGCGCTTGGGCAAAATCGGCTTCTTGCGCAAGGGTGTGACTCAGTGCCGACGCGTAGCTTGACCACTGCGCGTAAGCTTCGGCGCTCACCGCTTGTGCAAAGCGATTAGGTAAGTCGGCTGAGACCGTGTCGGCATTCCATTTGCGCATCAAGTCTTGAATATCAGCAGGTAGGCTAGACATCTTTAACCAAGCTTCAAGCTTGATCAGATGTGTACCCTCAGTTTGCGGATAAATCTGCCAAATAAGCGGTTTGCCCGCCCACACCGCACGAACAATTGAATCTTCACCGCGCACAACATTCAGATCGGCCATCCATAACAGCTGATCGTATTTTGGCTGTGACACAAAAGGGATGCGTTCGAGATAGACCTGCTTTAACGGCCCCAAGCGCCCTGTCGTGAGCTCTGGGGCGACTCCCTGTGGGATCAGCACAACCGAGGCGCGAGACTCTGCACAGAGCGCCTCGAACAGTTGCACGATGGGCGCGTGTGGATAGCAAAACAAGGTCAGCAGGCGCGCAGCCGGCGAGTGTGCGCTCGGCGGTAGTGATAGAGGGTGAACCCCTCTTTGTGGCCCTAGGCTGATTTGGTGCACGCTCGGCGGTAGTGCTAAGTCTTGAGTTTCGCTTTGTCGTTTCGGTTCAAACTCGCTCCTGTTGCTCGACGCTGTTGGCTGAGGCCGCCACGCGGCAAGTGCTGCCGCAGAGACCCCTAAGCGTTCGAGCATCTGGTGCTGACCGTCAAGATCCTTTTGCCAACGATCACGGTGTGTGAGCAGCTCACGCTCGCGCAGCAGACCACCCGTTTTTGCGTTGAAGCCCGGAAAAAAGAAATACGAAGACAAACCGTCACCGCGCAGCGAGGGCAGACCGTGGCAGCCCTCAACCCAAGTTTCGGCGCTTAGGTATTCAAGGTTGATCCAAAGCGCGGGCCGCTGGTGCAACTGTGCAATGTAGGTGGCAGGCAAGTCACACGAAAAACTGCACAGCACGAGGGGGTAGGGGATGAGGTCGGGGGCAGGGTCGCCCCAATGAATAATCTCAATGTGTTCGATCACTTGTTGCAAGGCATGCAAGTGAACGCGTGCTTCAAGTCGTTGAAAACTTTTTAAATCATCCACCCATAAACGAATCGACCAATTGTGCTCGCGTTGCAATTGGCGCACTAAGCGCCAAGTCACGCCGATGTCGCCAAAGTTGTCGACGACTCGGCAAAAGACGTCGGCCTGCATGATCAGTGAAAGTGCGCGGGCGCCGTTTCTGCGTCTTCGGGTAATTCAGCATGCACCATTTCGCCCGATGGATTCGGGAAATAAGGCGCACCACAATCGTCGCAAAACTCAGGGCTTAGCATGGTAGGTAGGCGCCGGATATCGGTAATGCCACACTCTTTGAGTAAGTTCGTGATCTCGTCGATGGTTTCAATCGGTGCAGGTTGCCCTTCAAGTAGGGGCTCGTCTTCTTCGCGACCGTACAGCGGCCACAGGCAACCGTAGATGACTTCAGTTTGATTTTTTTGTGTAAAGCCAATGCGGTATTCTTCGACGGTGCGCTCGCCACAACCTACGATCACGGCGCGCAGCTGACTAGCTTCTAGTTGCAACGCACCTTCAAGCCAAACGACTGCCGACTTGACCGAGAGCGGGCGAATCTGACGATCGGCTTCGCGGTTGCTGACGTAATAGGCATCGGGGACTAAGATTTCAAAGCCGCAACCCGCTAATAGGTTTGCAAAAATTGGTTGGGTGTCTGCGACCCATTTCTCAAGACACGCTTCACGCCCGTCTCCGAGTTCGCTGGGCGTTTCTTGCCAACGAAATATGGGTTTGCCTTCGGGCACGGCCACACCAATCGCAACATAGCGGGTATCCGCCAGCATGTTGAACGAGTCGGGTTCGTGATTGAGCTTGGGCGGGCCACTTGGCAAATCCAAGGCAGTGGCGCCAAGTTTGTGCAGCCAGTCGTAGGTTTCGCATAGCGTGCGTGGCATTTGATCCAAGCTAATCAACTGCGGCATCATCGCGATTTGTGCGCCAGTTGCCAAGACGTGTGTTTGTAAATGACCCGCCAGTGTTGTAACGATGCTATCACTCAGTGCGACGGCCGGAATGCTGTAGCGTGTCCAGGCAACCAACGGCGCAATGATCAGTAACACGTCAAAACGTTTGCCATCTTTTTCAAGCACGCAGGATTCAGAGTGCGTTTCAGCTTGCTCGATCAGAACTTCATAGCCGCCGATATTGGTGGTAGAAAGATGATCCAGTGCCGCATCGAGCGTGGCGTCGTTGCCCGCGCGCATCAGTTTGTTTAAAGTATTTTCTAGTTCGGTTTCCCAGAACCGGTCTTCAACGCGGCTGCCTGAGTTGTGCAAAGCGAGTGATAGGGTGACCAAGCGCGAAGAGTCGCGGTTGAGTCGTTTGGGAGGAGAGGAAGCGCGAGCACGAGCCATAGAAATGTCAGAAACCAAAAAAGCTGCAATAAAGGGCTCTAGTGTAACGAACTATCTAAACGAATCGTTGTTTAGTCTTTTAAAGAAAAACCCCGTAAAGACGGACAAGTGTCCAACTTTACGGGGCTGTTCAGATGAGCGAGGTTTTTAAACGACGCCCGGCTAAGACTTAAGACGCGATCGTATCCGCTACATCTTTGTAGTCGGGGATCTGGTCAAAGTTGAGGTACTTGTAGATCTGGTCGCCGTTCTTGCTTAAGACGCCCATATCGGTCATGTACTCTTCTTTGGTTGGGATACGGCCAAGTTTCGAGCAAATGGCAGCAAGTTCAGCAGAACCCAGATATACGTTCGTATTTTTGCCCAAGCGATTCGGGAAGTTACGCGTACTGGTCGACATCACCGTTGCGCCTTCGCGCACCTGTGCCTGATTACCCATACACAGCGAGCAGCCTGGCATTTCAGTACGCGCACCTGCTGAACCGAACACGCCGTAGTGTCCTTCTTCGGTCAATTGTGCCGCATCCATTTTGGTTGGAGGTGCAATCCACAACTTCACAGGCATATCGCGCTTGCCTTCAAGCAGTTTTGAAGCGGCACGGAAGTGACCGATATTGGTCATGCAGCTGCCGATAAACACTTCGTCGATCTTGGCGCCAGCGACGTCTGACAAGGTTTTGACATCATCAGGGTCATTTGGGCAGGCGACGATCGGTTCGTGAATTTCGGCTAAATCAATTTCAATGATTGCTGCATATTCAGCGTCAGCATCAGGCTGTAACAGTTGTGGGTTTTTGAGCCAGGCTTCCATGGCTTGAATCCGACGTGTGATGCTGCGCTCGTCAGAGTAGCCGTTGGCAATCATCCACTTCAACATCACAATGTTGCTGTTGATGTATTCGATCACGGGCTCTTTATTCAGACGAATGCTGCAGCCACCTGCAGAGCGCTCGGCCGAGGCATCAGACAATTCGAACGCTTGTTCAGCTTTGAGATTAGGCAAACCTTCGATCTCGAGAATGCGACCCGAGAAGATATTCTTTTTGCTCTGTTTACCAACCGTTAACAAACCTGCTTTGATGGCATACAGTGGGATTGCGTTGACCAGATCACGCAAGGTCACGCCTGGTTGCATCTTGCCTTTGAAACGCACCAACACTGACTCAGGCATATCCAGAGGCATGACGCCAGTAGCAGCGGCAAAGGCGACTAAGCCAGAACCCGCTGGAAAGCTGATGCCGATTGGAAAGCGGGTGTGCGAATCGCCACCAGTGCCTACCGTATCAGGCAACAACATACGGTTGAGCCATGAGTGAATGATGCCGTCGCCTGGGCGCAGCGAGATGCCGCCACGGTTGCTCATGAACTGGGGCAAGGTGTGGTGGGTTTTAACGTCTACCGATTTTGGGTAAGCCGCAGTGTGGCAGAACGATTGCATGACGAGGTCAGCTGAGAAGCCCAAGCAAGCCAAATCTTTGAGTTCGTCGCGTGTCATCGGGCCTGTTGTATCTTGGCTGCCGACTGAGGTCATTGCAGGTTCGCAGTAAGAGCCGGGACGCACGCCCTGGCCTTCTGGTAAGCCACAAGCACGACCAACCATCTTTTGAGCAAGCGTGAAGCCCTTTTTAGACGCAGCAGGGACGTGCGGGAAACGGAACAGCGTTGAGGGCGGTAAGCCCAGTGTTTCGCGCGCTTTGCTGGTGAGGCCGCGGCCAACGATCAGCGGGATACGGCCGCCTGCACGCACTTCGTCAAACAAAACTTCGGATTTGACTTCAAACTTAGCGATGACCTTACCGTCTTTCAAGGCTTCGCCGTCGTACGGACGCAGTTCAATCACATCGCCCATGTTCATGTTTGACACATCAAGTTCAATCGGCAGGGCGCCAGCATCTTCCATGGTGTTGTAGAAAATCGGTGCAATCTTGTTGCCTAAGCACACGCCACCGAAACGCTTGTTGGGTACGAAAGGAATATCTTCGCCAGTGAACCATAGCACCGAGTTGGTGGCTGATTTACGTGACGAACCTGTACCAACCACATCACCAACGTAGGCAACCAAGTGGCCTTTCTTTTTCAGGTCGTTGATGAAATTGATCGGGCCAATTTTGCCTGGTTCTTGTGGCTCAATACCAGGACGTGGATTTTTGAGCATTGCCAAGGCGTGCAATGGAATATCAGGACGTGTCCAGGCATCAGGGGCCGGTGACAAGTCGTCAGTGTTGGTTTCGCCCGTGACTTTAAATACGGTGACGGTTAAGCTTTTTGGTACTTCTGGGCGGCTGGTAAACCATTCGCCGTCGGCCCAGCTTTGCATCACTGCTTTCGCGTTGGCATTACCTTTTAACGCTTTTTCTTTGACGTCATGAAACGCGTCAAACATCAACAAGGTTTTTTTCAAACCTTCAGCAGCAACCTTGCCAACCTCGGCATCGTCAAGCAGCTCAACCATGGGGCCAATGTTGTATCCACCCAGCATGGTGCCCAGTAATTCAGTTGCTTTGCTGCGCGAAATCAACGCGCATTTTTCAGTGCCTAGAGCCACGGCAGCTAAATAAGAGGCTTTAACTTTTGCGGCATCATCAACACCCGCTGGCACGCGGTGCGTCATCAGCTCGACCAGCGCAGCGCCTTCGCCGGCCGGCGGCGCTTTGAGTAGTTCGATCAGATCCGCTGTTTGCTGTGCGGTCAGGGGAAGGGGAGGAATGCCAAGGGCTGCGCGTTCCGCAACGTGTTGGCGATAGGCTTCAAGCATGATGGCGCCTTTAAAAGGTTAGTAATGTGAAACAAGTGAATAAAAAATTCGGACGAATTCGTTAGCTTTTTCGAGAATTTTTGAGCTAAGAACCGATACAAATATTGTAGTGGCAAGCGCGCCTTCGATCAAGTGTCTTATATCTTATATAAGACTGAA
>CAMEAW010000039.1 GCA_945911685.1 Bordetella parapertussis | reverse complement strand
GCGTGCGGCCAAGCTCGGGTCTCGGGGATCAACGATCATTGGTGTTACAAAAATAGCTAATTCGGTATGGCGTTCTTGTTCGCGTTTGACACCAAATAATCCACCTAAAATCGGAATCTCAGATACGCCTGGCAAGCCATCTTGATCTCGCGAGCGCTCGCGCGAAATGAAACCGCCCAATACAAGTGTCTGTCCAGAGCGCACGTTAAATTCGGTCGAGGCTTTTCTAATTTTGAGCGCGGGGCCTCCGGGTACTGTGATGGTGGTGTCAACCGAGCTGACTTCGATTTCAATGCGCGACCGAATCGCAGCATTGCGATCGGCGTGTGGGGTAATGTTGAGAGAAACCCCATATTTTTTAAACGTTGTGGTGGATTTTCCGTCTTTGTCGATCGAGGCATAGGGCACCTCGCCACCCGCTAAAAAGCTTGCGGTTGATCCACTGCGCGCAAGAAGCTGGGGCTGTGCCAATACTACTGCCTCGCCCGATTTTGACAAAGCCGCCAAGCGTGCGGACAGCAACGCGTTTAACCCTAGATAACCTGCGGCTTGAGGCATTGGAAAAGGCACTGCTAGGCCCGTCTCACCGGGACGCTGCATCAGACCAGTTGACCCACCCTCCCAGGCCAAGCCCGTCTGAACCCCACCTTGCGAAGTTGGATCCCAACGTACACCTAACTCTTGCATGCGCGAACTTGGTAACTCTAGCACCTGCACATCGAGCAAAATCATTTTGTCCCAACCAAGCTGGCTCGTAAAGTCGATCACCTCGGGATAGCGTTTGGCAAGGGTCGCAATGCGTAACTGATCGGCATCGTTCAAGTCTTCACCCTCGATCACCAGTTTGTCTCCAGCGATTCTGCTATGGGCTTGAGGGATATTTTTAAGTAAACGAGTGATTTCTTCTTGCACTCTGCTTAAGCCTTCAGGCGCCACAAAAATGCGATAGGTACGTCGATTTTTTTCAGAGACCCAAATATCAACTGTCGTTGAGCCGCGCGTTTTACCAAATACAAGAACCTCGCGGGGATTCACGGTTGTGACCTGAACAATTTGACTATTGCCGACCGCGATGCGCGTAACACCTTTGAGTTTTAGAACAGTCGAAGCACCCATCTCAAGGTCAATACGAGTGGGTTCTTGAGCAACTGTCCCCGCGGGACATGCAGCTAAAACCGAGAAAGCCGCCCACGTAACCACTATCCTTAAATATTCGTTCAAGAGAGTGATAAATTTGAAACATTGCGCTTTGCTAACCCCGAGTCTAGCTGCCCTTGTTTCAGCGGGTGAGATTTGAAACAAGTAGCCAAACCTGCGCATAACGGGAACAGGACTGATCCAAGAAGGCACGATTCGTAATCGATAGGATTGACTCTTGAAATCTTTCATTGGATGCCTTTTGGCGGTGGCATGCCATTGGAATCAGACCAATCTGTCTGGTTGGTCGGTACGGACTCGTTCGCTAAACGATCGCCATAGATGATTTCGATAGTTGCGGGCGGCTTACCAGTCTCGAGGCCTAATAATTCGGGCAATTGCGTCGCAGTCATTTGCTGCCCTAACGTCAGAGGATCGGCAGTTTCATGACTCAGTACCGCGGTAATCGTGCCACTTTGGCGCGCTGCCACCAATTTTGTGGCTTCGGCATGTGACGCCGCTAGCGTGACGGTTGAATAGCGCGCATCCGTTGTTGAGGTGTGCTCCTCTGTCATTTTTGTTTGTTGCCCAGTCGCGAGTACTTCGATCCCTTGCAACAAGGCCGCGGTGGTGCGCTGACCTTTGTATTCAAACGACACAAACAAATCGACGCGATCGCCGGGTTGCAACAAGCCAGACATCGAACTCATTAAGTCAACGGGAATCGTCACAGCGCGTTTATCTGGTCCCAGCTTCGAAGCAAGCGCCGGTTGTGCCCGATCGGTTAAGTGGACGTGCATGAGCAACTGCCCCGTTTTTAAGTCAACGTTAAGTTGTTTTCCCTGAACCAGCTGTACTTCACTTAGCGCGATCGCATCCGCACCCACCCAGTTGGCCGGAAACTCGTCTTTTGCAAAATCGTTCAAGTTGACGAGCGTGCCTCGCGGTAAGTCTCGGGCTGCCACCACGCGCACCACTCGCTCGGTTCGGCTTTGTTGTTCAAGTTCGTGTTCTTTCGCTGAAAGATGTTGTTCAATCGCCCAAGCCGATAAACCACCTAGCCCGATTGAGAGCGCGATGAGTAGTCCGTTTCGTTTTGCAGGTGTCAGGGTCACGGCGCATCCCTCGAGGTTTCAAAGATTAAGACGGTGGTATTGCCCTGATTGGGACTAACTAAAAATGACATACGCTTAGCATCGCGAATGAAGGTGAGATCGTTTTTTAAAAGTAGCCACCCGTTACGCTCGCCGTAGCTTTTGAGATGGTCGATGAGTTGCCAAGCCACTATCGGGACTGCGAAGCTTGAAAGCACCGCTGGCACCCCATTGGATGCGTCGTTGAAACTAAACAATAGCGCTGCTTGCTTAGGTAGCCAGTCAAGAGCGTTGAAAGAGGCTGGTAAGTTCGTTTTATTGATCTTTTCTGGCGGCCGGACAAGCGCAATCGCAGAGAGCAAACCTTCGGTACCTTGACGCTCAGTTGCCCAAAGAAACAACGAGTAAGAGACCCCGGACGTTATCCAATGGGCTCGCACCACCTCTGCCTCGGACCACACCGGAGTGAGCTCAGGTATCAGCATCGCCAACTGCTCAAGCGTCGCTTCTGGCGCGGCGTCGCTACTCAGATGCTCAAGTTCGATGTCCATCCCCTGCCAAGCACTCTTCTCAATCATCACCGACCGAGTGACTCCCTGCGGCAACATCATTGAAGATAAATATGCTTTGGCCTGAACGGGCGAAACGCAAACGCATCCCCAGCTAAGCAAACCGACAAGAGGCCACAGACGCAACCCTTGGCGCGCATCTGGCTGAAGGATAAAACATAGCAAGAGACGCATCATTTGAAAAGTGTGTTGACAAATTGCGGGGTCGTATGTGTCTGCTTAAAAGCCGACGCTTGTCTAAGGAGCTCAGGCGCTAAGGTCTCGTCTGCCCAGGGCAAGAGCCAGTCAGCGGTCAAAATTGGTCGGCCCCACGGGCGATCGATGTTTTGCAAGCCGATCTCACTTGCGCTAACGAGCTGCTTTGAGCGACTAAAGCTTTCTTGCCAAAGCGCAGCAGAGCTTGCAATTTGCCTTTGCACTGCTTGCATTGAGTTTGCCTGCCCAGATCCCGATAACAAAAAACTATGGCGTACAAGCAACGTTTGCCTGATCGGAGCTAGTATCGGCAGACGACTACGCAGCGCTTCGCCCGAAGCGGCGCTCGCCCTTAACAAGGTGGTTGAATCAAAGCCAAGTTGATTTTCAATCTTGCGTTGCTGCGCACTGTAAGGTGAATCGCTCTGACGTACGTCAGCATAACGATCAGACAACCGAGTGCCGACTGAATCCTTCAACCCGTCCAATCCTTTTGTTGGCACGAACGATAAGAAATGACTTTCTCCTAGCAACTCAAGGGTCTCTAGACGCAGTTGTCCGAGATGATGAATGCCCAATGCAAGCGTGAAGCTGAAGCCAATGATCAATAAAGCCTCAAAGGCTGCTTGACCGCGTTGGTGCGGGGGCGCGATGGATCCTCTCATGGCTGCGCGCTCTGCTGTAGCGTTGCATTTGATGTTTCGATCGCTGGACGCATGCCTCGCTTTAAACTGATATTCGACGGCAGGCTTAGGGCTGTCGAACTGTTGTTTTTCGCCTCTGCGATGTCGATCAAACGCGCACGCCAAAAGGGTTGAAACAGATTCGGTGCTGCTATAACGCCTCGACTGGTTTGCGGTGGTGCAAAGTAGGTTTGCGCAGCAGCCTCAGCTTGCAAGCGTTGAATGCGGTCACCTTCTTTGAGGGTAAAACGTCCGCCAAAGCGCTTTTCTTCGCTAGAGGTGCCCGTATGAATCAACGCACTCTGTTGTTGAACTGCGATGGCTAGGCGTAGCGACTCTTGACGCTTGGGGGTGAGCGCAGCGTAGCTAGGCATTCCTTGTGTGTGCCAGCGGATCTCGCTCGTTGAAGCCCAGCGACGCGCAAGGCGATTATCACCACCCGAAAAAATATTCCAGCCGCCCTCGACTTGATGGCCTACCCAGCGCCAAAACGATTCTTTAGAGAAGTTTTGCGGCTCGGTATCGGCTGCGCTTTGCAGGTCTTGTGATGCTTGAGTGCGCGCGGTGCTTGTCACCAACGCCCAGCCCATGGGGTATTCACGGTGATAGCAACCGATGATACGGTTGTAGCGCAAGGCATGAAACGACTGGGTGTCTTGCGCCGTCCAGGTGCCGTTAGCACCAAGCCTTAAAGAGCCTTTGCGACGTAGCTCGTGGCGTTTGAGTGGGCACCGAACATTGATGGCCCAATAGTTGCGCTTTGTATAATGACGATCGCTTAGAAAACCATATTGCTTTGACACACGCTTTAAAAGCGCCTGCCACCGCGCCTCTGCGCTTGAAAAGCGAGACACAAACCCGGGCAACTCATCAACTGTAAATGTTGCCTCAAGCCCAAGCTCTGTCATCGTTTTACCCACCATGGTCGACCCGCTGGCGCCTACATTGTTCACCAACACTTCAGTCAATACTTGCCGCCGTGCACGACTCAACTGCTTGATTTGCTCGCCTCGTACCTGATCAATCACCCGATGAATCACCTCATCATGCCGACTAAAGGCCTCGGATAACTGAGCCAGCGAAACCTGATCCCCGAGGCCGCCAGCCTTGGCCGCTAAATAAGCGACTGCATATTGTGGGCCAAACAGCATGCCAATCAGTGTCACGGGCGGGTTAAACCGGCTAGCTTGTTGCGCTAAGGTGGAGCGATAGCGTTGCGCTGAAGCCATGTTGATTAAATGCGCCATCGCAATTTGCTGAGCCAGTTGGGCACGATTTAAATACGCATGCAGATTCAAGGCACGCGCTTGCGCAACGGCTGCCGAATACGCTGCGGCATCTGTCGCACGTAGCAGCGAAGCTTTACTGTGAACCAAACGACCTAAGTTAAGTGACAATACCCAAGCAAGCAGCACAGCAGCGCAAAGAATTAAGCCAAGAGGCAGAACCTGCCCCGACTGACTGAAAGCTTCGCAATCGAGGACCCGCCGTTGAGCCTGTTGTTGCAGCGCCCGCCGCTGCTGTGCACTTACTGCTGCTGTCGGCACGCTCTTGCACCGATCGCTCATCGACTTGAACCCTGCGCCTGACCGGTAAAGTCCTTCAACGACTTTGCTGCGGCTTGGGTGGCTGCTGACTCTGCGGCAGACTGTGCCGCGCGTGATTGTTGCGTGCCATCCTCACCCGCAAGCTCTTTTGCGACGGCTGCTGTTTGTGCACGCAACACTTGCCCTAAATATTGGTACACCGCAATCGCAGCGACTGCGACTAAGGCCACGATGATGATGTACTCGGTCATGCCCTGCCCGGTCTGACGTTTCAGGCTAAGCGCGCGATGTCGCGTAGCCCTTTGTGCAAACTGTGTAGGTAACGCTGAGGCGTAGTTAGCCAAAACTGGGGCCGATAAATCGTGAATTGCTTTTGAAGACTGAACAGACACATCGCACCTCTTGTTTGTTTAAACAAGAGCGCAGTGTGCCCTGCACCTAAGTCTGGTTCAATTCGTACACATCGCGATGGCTAAATTCAGCCGCGCTGATTCAAGAGCGGGTGTAAAAAATTAGCCTACTCAATAAGCTTAATTAGCCTACTCAATAAGCTTAATTAGCGTACTCAATAAGCTTAACTTGCCTGCTCAATAAGCTTAATTTGCCTGCTCTACCAGCCGTAAAAACGGCTCCAGGTTTGGACATCGCCCTGCGCGTCAAGCGCCTGATACTCTGGAAATTGCGCACCCGTCGCACAAGCGTGATTGGGCAAAATTCTAAATTGCGTACCAATCGGAAATCGCTGAGCAATATCTAAATCAAGCTCACCCGAACGAGAGACGATACCGTGCTCTTGGTTGGCACCGCTGATGGTGTACCCCTCGACTACCTGCCCACTAAGATCGCATACTTGTCCATAGCCGAAATCAGCCGTTTGCTTTTGTGTGCCACGATCGCGGCTCATGGCCATCCAACCTGCGTCAACGATCGCCCAGCCTTTTTCTTCTTGATGGCCAATCACACTCGTTAATACGCTTAGCGCGATTTCATTTTTTGTGCATACGCCGACGTTGTGCATCACCAAGTCAAAAAAGACGTACACGCCTGCGCGCACCTCGGTTACGCCCTCAAGATTTTTAGCGGATAGCGCCGTTGGGGTTGAGCCGATGCTGACGATCGGACAAGCAAAGCCAGCCTGACGTAAACGTTTTGCTGCGCGCACGCAGCCAGAGCGTTCTTGTTCTGCCATGGCAATCAGAGCCTCGGGGGTATTCAAGTCGTAGCTTGAGCCCGCATGCGTCATAACCCCTACAATTTCGCACGCTGGGCTCTCTAGCGCCAGTGCCACAGCTAACAGTGCGCCCGAATCTGGCTTGATGCCAGAGCGGTGGTCGTCTGTATCAATCTCGATCAGCACTTTAAAGCAAACCCCCTGCTCTTTGCCAAAGGCGGTAATCGCCTGCGCCGACTGCACGCTATCGGTTAACACTTTTAAGTCACAGCCCTGGCGCATCAATGCGGCCGCCGCGGCAAGCTTGTTGGGTGCCAGGCCCACGGCATATAAAATATCGCGAATCCCGGCAGCAAAAAACTGTTCGGCTTCTTTGAGTGTAGAGACCGTAATGCCTCGCGCGCCGGCTTGAATCTGCGCCTCAGTGGCCTGCACACATTTCGAGGTCTTGACATGCGGCCTGAAAGTCGCACCTAAGCCAGTGACTTGTGCTTGCATACGCTCGATGTTGTGTTGCATGCGAGGCAAATCGATTAGGGCAACGGGGGTAATGAGGTCGGTCAGTTTCATGGCGATCAGAGAGTAAGAGTAGAGTGTGTGAGACTTTTGAAATATTGATACACGTAGTCTGAGGCAAATTTTAGTGTCTAGTTAGGGATTCGTGAGGTGCAGATAAGGCTTAATTTAATATGACATCGGGCTGTCAGGTCGCAGTTTTGTTATTCTATTCGGTATGTTGAACAAAATTGGCCCTCTTCTGGCTACTCTACTCTTTAAGCTGGTCGGCGCTTTACCGCTCAGTATCGTGCAGGCTCTTGGGTGGTGCGCCGGCTGGCTGACTTGGCGCCTGCCGGGGCGCTATAAGCGTCGGGCCGCTGAAAACCTCAAGCAGGCGTTTCCGGATTCGACGGCGCAAACACTTCGCGCAGCCCTGCTGAGTTCAGGGCAACTCATCTATGAGATGCCTTTTTGGTGGACGCGACGCGATGATGCGTTTTTAAATACCAAGTTGGCCTGTGATAACTGGCAGCAATTTGACGAAGCCTTAGCCCTAGGAAAAGGCGTGATCTTGCTATCACCTCACGTAGGGTGTTTTGAACTGCTGGGGCCTGTGTATAGCAGCCGTTATCGCTCAACGGTACTGTTTCGCCCACCCCGAATGCAATGGCTGCAAGACTGGATCATCGCGATGCGATCGCGTGATCAACTCACCATGGCACCGGCCAATCAAGCGGGGGTGCGTACCTTGGTTAAAACGTTATTGCGCGGCAATACGGTGGGGATTTTGCCAGACCAGGTGCCGGCCGAGGGAGATGGCGTTTGGGCACCTTTTTTTGGTAAACCCGCCTACACCATGACGCTTGTGCAACGTTTGCAAAAGCTATCCGGCGCAACGATTTTTATCTTGGGCGCCAAGCGCAACCACATCGGCCAAGGCTATACGCTGAAATATAAAAAGCTTGAGCAACCTCTACCTGACGACGACATCGCCGCTGCAACCATCATCAATCAAGAAATGGAAGCCATGATTGCGCAGATGCCCGAACAGTACCTTTGGGGCTACAACCGCTATAAAGCGCCTAAAAATAAAAAGACGCAAGAGCGCGCTGAAAACAGACCTTAAGGCCTGCGTGCGTGCGTGGTAATCACTTCTAGCGCTTTGCGTCCGGTACTGTTGATCACCTGCGTACTGACGACAGCGGTCATACGGCCGCGATGCAGGATCGTTGAGGTGGCCAAGATCGTTTCGCCTTCTCCGGGGCTGATGTAGGTGGCAGTGACACCCGACAGCAGCCAGTCTGCGCCTAAAGCGGCGGCGGCAGTTTCCATACCCAAGGCCAGCACAATCCCACCTTGCACGTGCTTGACACGGTTAGCAATGTGAGCGCCGTTCTCGATCACGACGTGCGCACCGGTTTCATTTGCGACGGGATAAAGACCTAAAAAATGCGTGACGAAATTACCGCCTTGCTGTGCCGTGGTTGCAACGGCCTGCTCAACACGCTTGAGCACCCAGGCTTCGTCTTCGGTCAGAGTTGACAGGTCTAGCGATGGATTCTTAGGTGGTTTGGTCTCGACCCACGGGATGGGATCCAAAACCTTACCGCCTGGCACCGGCAATATCATGAAGGCGCCATGACCGATACACACGAGTTCGTCACCAGCGGTAATCCGCGTTTGGCTTAAACCTTGTTGCGCACTAGCACCTTGAATAAAACCCTGAGACTTGCTAGAGGCCGAAGTCCGCCCTATTCTGGGGGCGCCGGTGAGTTGCAGGCTGATCGAAACAGTCGCTAGGCGAGTGGTTTTATCCAAGCCAAAACGAATTCCAGTCGCCAAGCCCATATCAGCCAACATGGCAAAAGCTGTCATGCTCAGTTGGCCGTCCTGATCCGCACACTGCGCTGCCGCATCCATATGCACAACCGAGTGCTGCTTATCTACATCGTCGTACAGCAAGTTAAAAAAATTGCCACAAAAGTGATAACCGGGCGTACGGTTCAAGGCAACCGCAATGCGGGCACGTTCAACAATCGGGTGGGTGTTTATAACTTGCTGTTGCATATCGCTGATCCAAGAGTTGAAAGGCATAAGCGCTAGGCGCACAGTGCGATCGTTATCCTAAGCGATGGCGCACCAACGCCACGCATCATACCCGACCAAATAGTCCATATTATGGAATATTGTTGTAAAGTCGCATTAAAAATCTGACTCGTCTTTAAAATAAGCACTCATCTTTGCTGCAAGAACACAAAGGGCTGAGGCAAGTCAAAACGACAATACAGAAAAATTTGATCATCGGCCATTTCGACTAATTTCAATGGGTCAAAGCAAAAATGCTTACACTCAACACCTAGCACCAAAATAATTGCGCGTCAGCCTATGAGCACGCGCAGCACAGGAGAATTCAATGTCACAGCGTTACACCCATTTTTTCAAAAAACTTGCCGCAATCGCGGGCGTAGCCTTGAGCTTGACGGCCTCCCAGGCCTTTGCCGCGTTTCCGGATAAACCAATTCAGTTTATTTCGCCCTTTGCCGCGGGTGGTGCCAACGACTACTTGACGCGTTTGATGGCACAACACATGGCCACCGAACTCAAAGGCGTGATCGTCGCTGAAAACAAAACCGGTGCAAACGGTATTGTCGGCGCCACCTACGTCGCAAAATCACCACCTGATGGGTACACGGTATTGACCGGCAACAGCGCTACGCATGGCACAAACCCCACGTTGTATCCTAATGCACCCTACGACGCTGTTAAAGATTTTGCGCCCATTAGTATGATTGGCTTCGTACCTCTGACGCTGTCTGTCGACACCCGTTTAGGTATCAACAACATTGCAGAGTTGTTGGCATACAGCAAGAAAAATCCAGGCAAGCTAGCATTTTCAAGCAGCGGCGTGGGCTCGACCGGTCATTTGGCGGGCGAGGCCTTTAAGGCAGCGTCTGGCATTGATATGGTCCACGCACCTTATAAGGGCGACGCGCCAGCCATTGGCGATGTGGCCGCTGGGCAAATTGCGCTTTCATTTGTTGGCGTTGCCTCGGCAACCGCTCTTTACCAAGCCGGCAAGATCAAAGTACTTGCAATCGCGAGTGCTAAACGCTCAACGACCATGCCAGACGTACCAACCTTTGCTGAAGCGGGCTTTAAAGATATTGAAATTTCACAGTGGTATGCCTTGTTTACCCGAACAGGAACGCCAAAAGAGACAATCGATTTGATGAACGCCGCCGCCAAAAAAGTGTTGGCGCGCCCCGAGATTCAGAAAGGGATTATCACGCAAGGTGCCGAGTACGAATATTCAACACCTGAGCAGCTTGCCGCATTTACGCAAAGCGAAATCAAACGCTTTGGGGATATTATTCGGCGCCTGAATATCAAGGTCGATTAGGTCTCTTATGAACCTAGATCTGACAGGGCAAATCGTTTGCATCACCGGTGGTAGTGAAGGGATCGGACTGGCTACTGCACAGGCCTTTGCAAACGAAGGCGCGCATGTAGTAATTTGCGGGCGCCGCCAAAACAAGCTCGATGAGGCAGTTGCCTCGCATGCGGCGACTCAAGGCGGCTCGATTGAAGCCGTACAAGCCGACATGACCAAGCTTGCGGATATCGATAAATTGATCGCTCACATTCAATCGCGCTTTGGCCGACTCGATATTTTGGTCAATAACGCCGGTACTGGCATCTATAAACCCTTTGCTACGGTGACTGACGACGAACTGCAAGACGGCATGGCGATCAACTTTTTTGCCCAATTTCGGGTGTCGCAACGTGCCTTGCCTTTGCTCAAAAAATCGAGTTTCGCATCCATCATTAACATCTCTGGACGGACCGCAATTCGAGGTAATTTTCCGCCCGGATCGAGCTGCACAGGCCCTGCAAAGGCCGCAGAAGTGCGTTTTTCTGTTGATTTAGCAACAGAATTAGCAGAATTTGGCATCAGAGTGAACTGCGTGATTCCAGGTGTGGTCAAATCTGAAGAGCGCTTTCGCCTATGGGAGAGCCAAGCCTCTGGTGGCCAATGGCAAAAGGATTCTGCCATGGCCAACCGCGATAAGCTTGAAACTGTATCGGTGCCGAAAGGGCAAACGTGGGGTGTGCCGTCTGACATCGCCAACGTCGTTGTGTTTTTGGCCTCACCCCGAGCGTCGTATGTTAACGGTGCAGCGCTAACTGTTGATGGCGGACCGCACACCAAGTCATATGTGTCGCAGCTGTATGTTGAAAAATAAAGTGTCCGGCTGCTTGCAGCTAAAGGCGATTACTTAACCGAAGTAATTCGACTCTTCACACAAAAGTCGATTTACTTCAGATCACCAAGAATTAAATTTCAAATGAAAAAAACCATTGCATTGCTCTTCATCTTAGTAAGCCCTGCTGCCAACCTCTCGGCGCAAACGACCGAAGGGGTTCAGACCATCCCACAGGTGACCAATGAATGGCGAGGTGCAGTGACACCTTATATTTGGGCCACGACCATTGGTGGCAGTGTGGCTTACGGAGAAACCAAGCTTGCCTCGGTCGACTACCGTGCACGAGATATCATCTCGAATATCAATTTTGCAGCAATGTTGACCCTCGAGGCTCATCACGGTCGCCTGGGCGCGATGGCCGATATGGTGTATGCAAAACTCAACGCCCAAAAGTCTGAGGTGTTGGGCAAACCCAATCTAAGCTCGAACACAACTGTTGAGCAAGGCATCTACACTTTCGCAGCAACTTACACCATTCACAACACAAAAAACACCTACCTCGATGGTTTGGCTGGTGTACGGGTCATGAACGTTGTGTCCAGAACTGATTTGAAGATCGCTGACAGCGTATACGGCGCGAGTAACTCAAACGCCAAGACCAGTACGACACCAATTGCGGGTTTAAAAGGTCGCGTGCGCTTAGGCGACTCTGACTACTTTATTCCGTTTTATATTGATGTTGGCGGGATGGGGCAAGACACAGAGGTCACCAGTCAGCAAATGGTTGGCATCGGCCATGCTTATGAGTGGGGCGCAGCCACCATTGGTTTCAAAAATCTCTATAACAGACAAAAATCTGGCGGCATCACAACGACTCAGTCACTATCTGGCGTGGTTGCGGGCTTGTCGATAAGGTTCTAAGCACTCAGCACTTCAAGTGCTAACTCAAAGGTCACAAGCACGGGGTTTTGGCCTCGTGCGAGTCGGCCTTCTGAGACCCCTCCTTTGTAATCCACCATCGATACGTCAAGCTGCGCTTGGGTTTGTCCGTTTGCGTCAGTGAAAATTTCACCGTTGCGTATCAATAGTTCAGTGACAAACGGCTCAACGACGCGTCCATCGTCAAACACTGCACCCACCGTGCTACCCACACCGCCTTGAATCTTAGCGTGGGTGATGCTACGTTCGACACAAAAAGTTTCTAACGCGGTGCAAATATCGATGTTGGGTGCGACACGCAGTGCATAGCCTTTGCTGCGCGTTGTTTGGACTGAGGTGGATGTTTTGCCTGAGCTCGTAACATCAGTACGTGTTTGACTTGGCCGCGCCATACTTTTTAGCGGCACAAACAGAGTGAAATTGGTTTCGCCATCGGGGCAAACCGTGAATGTCGCACCACGCACCGCCACGCCTTGAGCTTGAATTGGGTGATTCACTTGAATATCATCAGGCAACAAATGACCACAGTGCCTGCGCCCACTCGCCTCGATCCAAATTGCGTGGCTATGCAACCAGGGCTTACCGTCGCGTTGGCCAAACGTCACTGAAGCGGTTTCAAGGCGCACTGCACCTTCAACGGGGTACGTGTCGCTGAAATACACAGCATGTGCCGAAGTTTTTGCTAAGGCCGGCATGACGTACGAAAACGGCTCGAAGCCCCCGGCTTGCATGCGAAACGTCGCGCATTGCGCCCCGATGCCTTGCATAGACTGCGCCACCGCCTGCATCAAAGTCATCTGTGCGGGTAGTTCAAGGTCGAAAGGCTCAAACTCAACTTGCTGCGCTGCAACGCGTTGTTGGCTTGGTTGCCCAGGATGTTGAATACTTCGCATCGAACGTGCCCTGTGATTAAGTGGAGAGTCTAAGTGCCCAATCATAACCAAAACTGATTGTGCTGTTTGAGCCTTTGCCCTCACCGTCAGCGTGGTAAGGTTGAGCTGTTCTAACCACAATAGTTTTTACGCTGTCATGCCTAGGGGCAATTCGGCCTTGGTTGTTGTTTGCCAAGCAAGCCCTCACGGTTGTGCAACAGCACGCTTCTAACTGACTACAAATGAAAAGCTTTGCCCCCTCTGCAATGATGTTAAGCGTCGCCGTTGTATCGGCGCTGGTGCTCAATGCAGTGCCTATTTTGGCGCCGGTGGCTTCCGAAGCACTTTCCTTCTCCCCTGAGTGGATTGGCTATTTCATCTCGATTGTGTACGTTGCAGGAATGCTCGCAGCGCTGGTGTCGGGCAACTTTATCGTCAGGTACGGTGCAATTCGTATCAGCCAGCTTGGGTTGGCCTTCTGTTCGCTAGGTCTGGCGTTGGTGGCGTGTGGCAATCTCACACTGATCGTACTGGGCGCCATCATCATGGGGATCGGTTACGGCCCAATCTCGCCTGCAAGCTCGCATGTCTTAGGGCGCACCACATCGCCGGGGCGGCGCAGCCTAGCATTTTCAATTCGACAAACCGGCAACCCCTTAGCAGGCTTCATCGCTGGTTTAGCAATCCCAGTGCTGGTGCTTCTCACTGGTTGGCAGATCACTTTGTTTTTGGTCTCGGCCTTGTTGATCGTTTTTATTTGGATCGCCGAGCCATTTCGTCAAGAACTCGATAACGATCGTATCGCCTCAAGCCCCTTCTCATTGGCACAAGTTACACAACCCATCAAGCTGGTGTTCTTGAATCGCGATCTGCGCGAGCTTGCCATCGTATCTTTCGTGTATTGCGGCTTGCAGATGATTTTGACCAGCTATCTCGTCACTTATCTGACCCTCGAAATCGATATCTCGTTTGTGGCCGCCGGTTTTGCTTTGGCCATCACTCAACTCGCCAGTGTGTTCGCGCGCGTGTTTTGGGGTTGGGTCGCAGACCGCTTTTTATCGCCGCGAAAAGTGATGGTCATCCTTGGGGTGACCATGGCGGTTTGCGCGGTGCTCACTGGCACCCTCACGTCGACCTGGTCTTTCGGCATGATTCTTGTATTGATGGTCATCTTTGGGGCCTCTGCCATTGGTTGGAACGGCGTCTATATGGCTGAAGTGGCCCGCGTGTCACCACCCGGCATGATCGCCTCAACCACAGGGGCCTCGTTGTTTTTTACCTATTTAGGCGGTATTGTTTGCCCGTCGGGCTTCGCCTTTGTGATCATGGCAACTAAAAGCTATCAATATGGCTTTATTATTTTTGGTTTGTTGGCTCTTGTCGTCAGCTTGAACCTACTTTTTAGTAAGAAGCAGCGTTAAAGGCCTCAGTTTGCCTGCCATCGCCCAACACTTAGGCTTCGTTCACTGAAATCTTAAGCAAAACACCACCTTCTGCCAGACTTGCGCAAGATCAAAGCAAGATTCGCTGAAATTGCGATAATAGCGGTTGCTTTCATCGATTTAGCCTCTAGGACAGCCCCTCATGGATTTTTCACTGACCCCGGCGCAGCTTGACCTGCAGCAGCGCACGCGCAGTTTTATTGCTGACAAAATCATTCCGCTAGAGCGAGACCCGCGCGCGACAGCGCATGGCCCGACGCCAGAGTTGCGCGCTGAGCTTGTGGCGCTTGCCCGTGCGGCGGGTCTGTTAACCCCACACGCCTCGGTTGAGTTGGGCGGCCTGGGTTTAAGTCACGTTGATAAAGCCATCGTGTTTGAAGAGGCTGGCTATTCAACGCTTGGCCCCACCGCCATGAATATCCACGCGCCCGACGAAGGCAACATCCATTTGATGGAAATCGTCGCTACCGAAGCGCAAAAAGAACGTTGGTTGCGCCCACAAGTGCAAGGTCTGACACGTTCGTGCTTTGCCATGACCGAGCCCGCACCTGGTGCAGGCGCTGACCCTGGCATGATGCTGACCACTGCCGTTAAAGATGGTGACGATTATGTGATCAACGGCGACAAGTGGTTTATCACTGGTGCCGAGGGCGCCACCTATTGCATCATCATGGCCAAAATGGAAGACGGCTCGGCCACCATGTTTTTAAGTGACATGAGTCGCAAAGGGATTTCGATTACTCGGCAAATGGACGCCATGGATAGCTGCTTTGCCGGCGGCCACTGTGTCATGAAGTTTGAAAATGTTCGTGTACCCGCCGCTGACGTGTTGGGTGAAATTGGCCGCGGCTTTAAGTACGCGCAAATTCGTTTGGCGCCCGCACGTTTGACGCACTGCATGCGTTGGCTTGGCCAGGCGCGTCGTGCGCACGATATTGCCACGCAATACGCGCGCACCCGCGAAGCCTTTGGTCGTATTCTAGGCAAACACGAAGGCGTCGGTTTTATGTTGGCCGATAACGATATGGATCTGCAAACCGCGCGCTTGCATATTGCGCATACCGCGTGGTTGTTAGATCAAGGACATAATGGTAACTTTGAATCGAGCCGCGCCAAAGTCACGTGCTCTGAGGCTGAGTGGCGTGTGATTGATCGCTGCGTACAGATCTTAGGCGGCCAAGGCGTTACGGGCGAAACCATTGTGATGCGAATCTTTATGGATATGCGTGGCTTTAGGATTTATGATGGCCCAAGCGAAGTGCATCGCTGGAGCATGGCACGCAAGATCATTGACGGCTTGGGGAAAACAGCGTGAGTCAAGTGTTAGACATGTTTAGCTTGAAAGGTCACGTTGCTTTGGTGACGGGTGCCTCAAGTGGGATCGGTCATCATCTTGCCCACACCATGGCCAAAGCCGGTGCGCATGTGATCGTGGCGGCACGTCGTGCCGATAAACTCGCAACGCTTGTCGCTGAGCTTAAGGCCGCCGGCGCAAAAGCCGACGCAGTCTCGTTAGACGTCACAAGTCAGTCCAGCGTGAAAGCCTGTTTTGATCAAATCGAAACCATTGCAGGCGTGGCTGACATCATCATCAGCAATGCAGGCACCACGGTTGCTAAGCCCGCGCTTGAGCAAACTGAAGAAGATTGGGACAGCGTCTTAGATACCAATCTAAAAGGTTGCTGGATGGTCGACACTGAAGCCGCGCGACGGTTGGTCAAACTCAAAAAGCTCGGCAGCATTATTAATATTGCGTCGATCTTGGGCGCACGCGTGGCCGGTGCTGTGGTGGGATATGCGGCTTCTAAAGCTGGCGTCATCCAATTTACAAAATCACTTGCGCTTGAGTTTGCTCGTTACGGCATTCGCGTTAATGCCTTGCTACCTGGCTATGTGATCACCGATTTGAATCGTGAGTTTTTATTGAGCGAGCCAGGGCAAAAGCTGATGGCCCGCGTGCCCTCGCGCCGGTTTTCTGAGTTGTCGGATATGGATGGCCCAGTGTTGTTGTTAGCTTCGGACGCTGGGCGCGCTATGACCGGTACTTCAGTGACGGTTGACTGGGGTCATTCAGTGAGTTCTTTATGAGTGAGGCTGGTTCATCAAACAAGAATAGTGCGGGTGCTGCGCCCGCTATACCATCTCAGACAACGAACGATCTGACCGCGGGCGCCTTAGACTCTAAGTCTAATGTCGCTGCTGCTGCAGCCTTTGATTCAGCAGTGTTAGCCGACTGGATGCACGGCCAAGGTTTTTTAGACCACTCTGCTCTTGCTGTTAAGCCTTTAACAGGCGGCCAATCAAACCCGACCTTTCTGTTGACCAGTGGCACGCAGCAATTTGTCTTGCGTAAAAAACCGCCAGGCGTATTGTTGCCTTCAGCCCACGCGGTTGATCGCGAATATCGTGTGATGCAAGCCTTGCAAGGCAGCGACGTACCGGTGCCAAAGCTTTACGCCTACAGCGAAGATTTAAATATTGTTGGCACGCCGTTTTATTTGATGGAGTTTTTAAACGGCCGCGTGATTGTGGACCAGTCACTGCCGGGCTTTACGCCAACTGACCGTGCCGCCATCTACACCGATATGAATCGTGTCATGGCGGCCTTACATAAAGTCGATGTCAACGCCGTGGGCCTTGAAACCTTTGGCCGCGCCGGTAATTATTTTGGCCGCCAAATCGCCCGCTGGAGCCGTCAGTATCAAGAGTCGCGCAGCGAAGATATCAGCGCCCTTGAAGCCTTGATTGAGTGGTTGCCCGCCAACATCCCAGAGGGTGATCAAACCACGATTGTGCATGGCGACTATCGCTTAGATAATTTGGTACTGCACCCTACTGAGCCCCGCGCCATTGGTTTGCTTGACTGGGAGCTTGCCACGCTCGGCCACCCGATGGCGGATTTTGCTTATCACTGCATGAGTTGGCACATCCCTGCTACCTTATGGCGCGGCATTGGTGGCTTAGATCTAACAGCCTTAGGTATCCCCAGCGAAGCCGACTACATCAAACAATATGGCGCCGCTACAGGGTTTGAAGGTATCGAGCACTGGGATTTTTATATCGCCTACAACCTCTTTAGAATCGCAGCGATTTTGCAAGGGATCGCACGTAGAGCGCAAGACGGTACTGCCGCGGCGAGTGATGCGATTGAGACGGGTAGTAAAGCAAAGCCGCTTGCTGAGATTGGTTGGAAGTATGCCCAGCGGTATGAGGCGAGCCGCAAGCGGTGATTGTGTATTAAAGATTAAATCTGTAGCCAGCACTCAATTTGTAGTCAGCACTAAATATGTAATAAGTATTCAATGTGTAATAAGTAATCAATGTGCAATAGGTAGAAAGTTTGTACAAATACCGGTGCACAAACACGAAACGATTTAGGAGACCACAATGACGCACCACCCCTCGATTTCTGAGTCTGGTTTGGGCAATTGGCACGATGCACCAGCGGTAATTGGTGCGTCGGTTGATGCGATTGATACCCCTGCTCTGCTGATCGAGCTTGATGCGTTTGAACGTAATCTGTCTGAGGTGCATGCGGTGATTCAGACCGCCGGCATTGCGGTGCGCTCGCATGGCAAGGCGCACAAGTGCCCTGACATCGCATTGCGCCAGATTCACGCAGGGGCTGTTGGCATTTGCGTGCAAAAGGCCAGCGAAGCCGAAGCCTTTATCGAAGTTGGCGTCAAAAATATTTTGATCACGAACCAAGTGGTCGGTATACGCAAAGTTGAGCGCGTGGCTCGCCTAGCGGCGCATGCGCATATGGGTTTGTGTGTAGATAACATCGTGCAAGTGCATCAGATTGGCGCTGCGGCCAGACGCCATCGGGTGGCGATTGATGTTTATATTGAACAAGACGTAGGCGGCGCGCGTTGCGGTGTCACAACCCACGCCGCGGCAATTGAACTGGCCGAAGCGATTGCTACCTATTCGCCCTCACTGGTCTTTGCGGGCTTACAAGCCTACTACGGCACCGCGCAGCACATGCGCAAGCCCGAAGAGCGCTTGCAAGCAATTGGCTCAGCCTGCGACAAAGTCAAAGGCTTGGTCAGCGCGTTAAATGCTGCGGGCTATGAAGTCAACGCCATCACAGGCGGTGGCACTGGTACCTACCCGATCGAAGCTGAGTCAGGTCTGTACACCGAAGTGCAGCCCGGGTCGTATGTGTTGATGGATAACGATTATCACAAGAACTCTCCAGACGAAGATGCCCCAGAACTGTTGCCCGTTCTGCACGCGCTATGCACAGTGATTAGCGTCAGCCCAACCCACGCAGTGCTTGATGGTGGTTTAAAGTGCTTTGCCATGGATTCAGGCTTGCCCCGCATGATCTTGCCCGGCTGGTCAGTCAAAGGGATTTCAGACGAACACACCACCATCATCTCAACACCCGGTACCCCACCCCTCAAAGTCGGCGATAAAGTCAGACTGATCCCTGGGCATTGTGACCCAACGGTGAACCTACACGATTGGTTGGTTGCCGTGCGTAACGGCAAGGTTGAAGAGTTATGGCCAGTATCTGCGCGTGGGGCGTTGTTTTAAGCCAATACCTGCAAGCCATGCTTTTTTACAATCGAAAGCAGCTTTAGCGCCATACCGCTGGGTTGTTTTGCACCCGATTCCCATTTTTGGACAGTCGACTCACTTGTGTTCAAGTAGCGAGCAAAAATGGGTTGGCTGACCTTGTTGGCGATTCTTAAGCGTTTGATTTGCTGCGCACTAAGTGTCGGCACGCTAACCAAACAACGTTCATCAAATTGCCGCATCCGTTTGTTTGTCGATCGCACCGACTTTCAACAAGGCAACGGCCGAGGTGTGAACGGACTCGAGAATATCGCTTTTAAATTTTTTAATGGTCATGGCAAATCAAACTGGCTAGATTTCAAGGTTTTTCTGTAAAACCCAAATTCTAAAAAGTGTAGCACCAGTTGCTATACATAATAAAATTGGACGGCGATTGTGGAGCCAAGAAACGCCTCAACAATGCTGTGGCGTTTTTATCCATCACACCCAAAAAACGCAACACAACCTGTCACCCCCACCCTCTAAGTTTTTCACAGCCATAGACGCACCGCGCACTCGGTGACATACTCGTGAAACCACTTGCAATGACTTCGGTCAATGCTGCGTTCACGTTTCACGACGCCTTTCACACGCTTCACCTTCGCAGATGCAAACCCAATCGCTACTTCCTGGTGTGCCGATCATTGAGTCGCCGTTTTTTGCTGACATCGCTGCTTCGGATTACTTTGCTGCGCACGAACAAAAGATTGCTGCTGATCTGAATAAATATGGGTTTGCGATATTGCCTGGATTTTTTTCTGAGATTAAAGAACAGGCTAAACAGATACGCGCTGATTTACAGCCGCAGTACGACGCGATGGCCATCAGCACAACCTTAACGCCTGAAGAAATCGAAGCTGAGGCGCGTCTGCAAGACGCGTATCGCACCAGCCAAACCGTTAAAGACATCGCTTGCGATGAACGCATCAAAAAATTGCTGACCAAGCTGTATGGTCGGCAGGCCTTTGCGTTTCAGACGCTTAACTTTAGATACGGTAGCCAACAAGCCACGCACAGTGACGCTATGCATTTTCATTCGGCACCCGAGCGCTATATGTGTGGTGTGTGGGTGGCGCTAGAAGACGTGTTTTTTGATACCGGTCCTCTGCACTATTACCCCGGCAGTCACAAGTTACCCACGTACGATTGCCGTCAGTTAGGCTATGCACCTACCGATAAAATCGATCAAACCGTTTACGAAGCGCTATGGGAGAAACTCACTGAAGCCCACATCTTAGAAAAACAAACCTTTGAAGCCAAAGCCGGTGACGCCTTAATTTGGTCGGCTAATTTGCTGCACGGTGGCGAACGCATTTTGCGTGCAGGTACCTCGCGCTGGTCGCAAGTGACGCATTATTTTTTTGAAGGCTGCGACTACTACACCCCTATGCATTCAGACGTGTTTGGCGGTGAGATTAGGTTGCGCGCACCTGTAGATATTGCCACAGGCCTGCCGCTTGAACGGCCACCGGTCGCACTAAAAAGCACACCCAAAGCCAAGCTAAAACCTTGGTACGAAAAGCTATTTGGGTGGACTTCTTCGAGCAAAAAAAGCAAACCAAAAAAACCAACACTGCCGACCATACCCTTACCCCTCGACTTTGATACGGCAGCCTATTTGCATTTGAACAAAGACGTAGCTGCCTCTGGTATGGATCCGATCACACATTACACCACTCATGGTTATCTTGAAAAGCGGCCCTATAAAATGAGCCTGCCTGAAGACTTCAACGCCATGAGTTATCTTGAGCTCAATCCAGATGTCAGGCAAGCGGGCTTGACCGCTGCCGAGCATTACATGTTGCACGGCTTTCGCGAAAAACGTCGTTATAAAGTTGACCCCACGTAGATGTTGGCGCACGACAACGATGCGGTTCACCACAGTCGAATTTATATCGTCGAAGAAGGCCCTAACCCTTCAACGGATTATTTTGTTTTGCCGCTTGTGACGCGTGCACACGCGACAGTGCTGCGGTGTAGTTGGGATCAACTTCCTGCTGCTGATGATTTACACGGTGCGAGTGTCATTTTTATACGCTATGTTACCGCTGCGTGGCGTGCCTTAATTGAACAGACCAGACACTCGCTTGCACGCCTAATTTATTTTATGGATGACGATCTGTTTGACTGGAGAGCAGCCCAAGGCCTGACGTGGCGCTATCGTTTTAAACTGCTTAAACGTGCAACTTGGCAACGCAAATGGTTGCTCAAGATGCAACCCGAGTTATGGGTATCAACCCCTTGGCTGCAGCAAAAGTACACACAGTACGCTCCTTGTTTGGTGCAGCCTACCCCTTTAAACCCTGCCAATTATTGCAATAAATTACCAAATCATGCAGATTCGTCAAGCGTAGAATTTAAGAATTCTGACAAAATTATGGCCAAAAAGTGCAGCATTTCAGAAAGAGATGGTGCGACAGGCCCGACCAAGGAGTGTGTCGTCTTTTATCACGGTACAGGTTCACACCAAGCCGAGATTGAGTGGTTGCTGCCGGTGATTGAACTGGTCTTAGCTGCCAATCACCACATCATCTTTGAAATCATCGGCAACGCCAAAGCACAGAAACTCTACGGCCACCTGAAGCGTGTCACTGTGATCCCGCAAATGAAGTGGCCAGCGTATCAAGACTTTATCAAGCAACCCGGTCGCCATATCGGTTTAGCCCCGATGCTTGACCACCCCTTCAATCTAGCGCGTTCGTACACCAAGTTTTTTGATATTCATCGCGCCGGTGCCGCTGGCATCTATGCTGAGCAAGGCCCTTGGCAATCGTTTATTGAAACAAGCAAGCAAGGTGTGCTTGTACCGATGCAGATTGCGAGTTGGGTGAGTGCGATCTTGGATTTGGCGGCAGCTCAAGAGCAGCGCGCAAGTATCTTGAGGGCGGCGAGCGGCACAATTCATGAACTTGAGTATGCTGCGCGACGTCAGAACTTTGAGCAAAATGCTGCGCATCAAGAATACGAACCAACAGCGCCGCATCAACTTATCGCGCTAGAAAAACACCCGGGTCAGTGCAATGTCAGCTGACCTTTCTCTTCTACCGATTGGCGTCATGTCAAAAGGTATCGCCGAGATTCCTGGTATCGAAGCCTGGTTAGGCGATCAAGTTGTACTGGCAAGATTCGGTCGCTTTTGGCAACCGATTTCAGCAGTTGCGGGCTGGGGCCATAAATCCACAGCGCAACAGGCAACGCAGTACGCCGATGCCAAGAAATTGCCTTACGTTTCGCTAGAAGACGGTTTCATTCGTTCAATTGGCTTAGGGCCCGCCACCCCTTCGCAGGCAATGATCATTGATGATATTGGTATTTACTACGACGCTACAACTCCGTCTCGTTTTGAACGCTTAGCTGCGCAACGCTTAACTGAAGACAAGCTACAACGCGCACAGGCCTTGATTGCACAGTGGCGCGCGGCACGGGTTTCAAAGTACAACCATTTGCGTGAATACAGTCGCGTGCTGCCAAACGATTACGTCTTAGTGGTTGACCAAACGCGCGGCGATGCGCCGGTGATTCGTACCAACATCGATTTGGTACGCGCGGTGCTTAAGGCCAACTCCAAAGCCTATATCGTCTATAAGCCCCACCCCGACGTGGTGGCAGGTCTGCGCCATAAGGGTGAACTCGACCACACCTTAACCGGCTTATGCGA
>CAMEAW010000038.1 GCA_945911685.1 Bordetella parapertussis | reverse complement strand
GAGTCCCTTTCAACCAAGTTTCATAGCTGTCAGGGTTCAAGATCACCACCATGCGTTTTTCGTCTTGCGGCTTGTGCAACAACTTAAACACGGCATGGTCATCTGCGTTGACCGTCAGCATGGTGTAACTCTCTATCCAACCTGTGGGGGATCGCCAGGTAGACCAGATACCTGCAATACCCATTGGTTCGCCATCGGCTCTTGCGATCTCTGCGGCAACGGCTTTGCCTGAGCGCCAATCCGGCTCAAAGACCGACATCGCCGGGATGATGCAGCGCTGACTCCTTTTCCAAGCATCGCGAAAGGTGGGTTTTTCAGCGATTGTTTCACTGCGCGCGTTGAACGTGCCCTTGACCTTGCCATCTTTAGACCAATGAGGAATCAAACCCCAGTGGCCAACGAGCGCCTCGCGCGTGGGTAACGCCTCGTCACCCACAGCAGCATGCGGGTGAGGGCGGATGAACAGCCCCTCGTAGCCTGGCCACATGTCGGGTTTGCCGGTATGCTCGAGCGGACCTAGCCCAAACGCTTGGCGTAACGGGTTTGTTTGCGTGACGGTCTTGTAGTGGCTGCACATGGTTTGGGTAGCGGTGTAATTCTTCGTGTTGAAAGCACAACGCGCTTACGCGAATGGATACCGCGCTTTGCGCCCGAAGTGGATGTTGAGTTAATGAACCGTTGGACTGAGCTGTTTTACAACAAACAGATGATGTATTTTTATAACAAACGCGCATCGTTATGTTTGAATGGCAGAAACGACTGCTCAAGTATCAGCGGGAAAAATGTTTTTAATGCTGGTTTAGCGACTCAGTAGCCACGGCTATATTTTTTGACTTGAGTGCGCGTCTAGCGACGCAATTAAGACAGCAGCTATCTCGCAGGAGGCCGCCTAAGGCGGCTCTCAGCGCATCAGATTAGGCTTATTCGTCGACTTTAATGTTCGTCAACACTAAGACTTCAGCGGTGAATTTTTTTTCTTTCTCGATTAAAGCGCGCATTTGCTCAGGCGTATTGCTTAATGGGATCGCACCTCTTTCGATTAGTTTATCGACAAAAACTTTGTCTTGAAGTAAAGAGGCTAAGGCTGTATTGAATTTCATTATTACGGCAGTGGGGGTGTCTTTTGGTGCAAAGAAGCCATACCAAGCACCGACTGACATCTTTTCGTAGCCTAGCTCTTTGAACGTTGGTACGTCGGGCAGGGTGGGTAACCGGGCGCTGCTTGTGACGGCAAGCATCCGTATTTTTTGGGCCTGAAGATTGCCACGCACAGTGATCAACGCAGGAAAAGTAAACAGTACCTGGCCAGCCATGACATCGGTCACTGCCGGTGCGGCGCCTTTGTACGGCACGTGCACGAGCGTAGAGTTGGTCAACTTGTTGTAGGCCTCGCCCATCATGTGGGCTTGACTGCCTAGCCCATAAGAGCCATAGGCAAGGTTGCCCTTGTACGATTTGGTGTATTCAACAAGTTCTTTGAAGGTTTTAATCGGCAGGCTATCGGCGATGACAATGCCAAGTGCGACCTCGTTGAGTGTGCCGACTGAAACAAGATCTTCGGCTTTATAAGACAGATTTTTGTAAAGTAAAGGATTCGCCACTGCCGTAGAGTCTGTCGTGAACAGTAGCGTGTACCCGTCGGGCTTGGCTCTGGCCATCGCCTGCGCGCCGATCGCTGAGTTTGCGCCCGCCATGTTTTCAATAATCAATTGCGCGCCCAAGATCTTTTCAAGCTCGGGCGCCGAAAGACGCGCAAATGAATCGGCCCCGCCGCCTGGGGCATAAGGCACGATGACTTTAATCGCCCTTGATGGGTAGGTATCGGCGACGGCAGCGCTACCAAACGCAAATGCGCTTGCTATGGCAGCGAGTGAACTAAGAATTTGGCGGAAGCGTTTCATACTGTTTATCTTTGTTTGTAGAAAATAGTGAAGGGTTTCAGGCCTTCGACAGGCCTTCGACCCTATTCGACATAAAACTCAGTGCCATTGGCAAAGATATTAGGTTTCATAAACATCCCTAACAACACGGCGCCATTAGGTGAGTAGGCTTGGTGTACGTTGCCACCCGGACGCCAAACAAACTGACCGGCTGACGCTGCCCCATCTAAGTCGACAAGGCTGCCTTCAATAATCCAAGTTTGTTCAAGCGCTGCGTGCTCGTGTAAGGGCACAATCGCACCAGGTTCCATTTTGAAAAGGATGCTCGATACGCCCGAGGCAGGATCTGCAAACAACACCTTCGAACTGATACCAGGAAATTTAGAGGGCACCCACTCCATCTTGGCTGGATCAACTAATGTCGATTTTAAGTGTGCCGGTAATTTTTGCGGGTCTAGCCATCCTTCTGGCACTTTGGGTCTTAGCGCGGCTTCAGCTGCATTCATATTTATCCCTTAAGTCGCTTATCAGCGAATATTTTTTATGTGGTGTTGCCATAATCTAACACGCCGAGGGTTTACGCATGGCTGCAGATCATTAGACAATCATGGCAAAAACAATCTTCTCGACTCAAACTAGGCTTTCGGTCTGCGCACTTGTTCTTAGACTGACATCGACTGAAAAAACGCCTTGATCCGTTGGTTCGCAGATGCCGCTTGTTCAAAATGCACAAAGTGCCCTGCGTTTTCAGCGATCTCGACGATGGGGTTTTCGAAGTAATCCGCAAGCCGGTCGACCCAGTCGCATAAAAGCACCGGATCGTGACGGCCCCAAAAAAATTGACTTGGTACCGTAATTTTTGGTAACACGGGAGCGCCGTTCTCAATCAACGCGATACGAGAGGCGTGATTGGCGGCGTACCACGCGAAGCCACCTTCTAGGTTGCCAGGCTGCATGAAGTTATCGATCCAGTGTTCAAGTTGCTCGGTAAAAGCATTTGGATCATGCGCCCAATGGCTCAACATATTTTCAAAGTAAAGGCGGCAGGTGTTGCGATCGTAGCCAACTAATTTGGCAGCCCACGGTAGTTGATTAAACGACTGGTACCAGATTTCTTGTACATGACGCGCCTGAACCCAGCGTCGTCCAACACCTGGGTAGGGGGCATTAAAGAAAAACAAGCCAGCCACACGCTCGGGCCACTTTCTGGTCAACTGTTGGGCCACATAAGCGCCGACATCGTGTGAGACGATACCAAAGCGTTGAATGCCCAGCGAATCAGCAAGTGCAATGATGTCTTCAGCGTGAATCTCTGCGGTGGTTGGGCCAGAGTTTGCATCAGGCGTAATCGCACTTTGTCCAAAACCGCGAAGGTCAGGCACCACCACCCTAAAGTCTTTAGATAACACTGTGAGGTTACGGTGCCATGTCCACCAAAACTCAGGCCAGCCGTGCAACAAGAAAATTGGTAGGCCTTGACCTTCGTCTATGTAATGCATTCTTGCCCCAGCGACCTCAAGGTAGTGTCGATTCCAATCGCCCTTCGGGTGAGACAGATCCCTGGTCTGGCCCTGCGTTTCGTTGTTTGCCATGTTTGCTGTTGCCCTTAACTTATACCCGAATGTTTGAAACAAATTATGTTATGTAGGATAATCTGATAGGCTGCTAGACTCAAGATAACTCTCAAGAAAAATTCGTCCCTATGATTAGTCTTCTACTGCGCTCGCCTTCTATGCGTTCAGGTACGCTCTTCTTCTTGACGTTGCTGTTAGCGGCTTGCACGACCGCACCGCTCACACCGCAAGACGAATTTGGCACTGGGCTTACACCCAAGCGCGTTTACACATATGTTGGCAATCCATCGACTCAGGCCTATACGCGCCGTACGATTGGGAGTGTCTTGGGAGAACCTGCGCGGTCTCTTAATCGTTCTGTCACTGCCGATACCAATGTCCTTGAGTTTAAAGACGCAAAGTTGATAAAGCTATTGCAGCAGAAGTGGGCTTCTGCAAAAAAAGACGGTTTTACGGTTGCACATTTTGGTGATTCGTTGGTGCAGGGCGGTTACGCTGCCGAACTTACGCGCAGTCGCTTGCAAAGCATTGGTGGCAGTGCAGGTCGAGGGATGGTGTTTCCCTACGCGATTGCTAATACCTATTCACAAAACGACTTTCGCTCTACCTTTACGGGCGAGTGGTTAACCGCTAACAGCAGCCAGCTGCCACCAAATCTAGCTCTTGGTGTTTCGGGCTTTGTTGCCAGAACCGCTTCAGTGGATGCATCTTTTACTTTGAATTTTTTTACGACACCTGAACCAGGAAAAAAGCGAGTAAAGTTTTTTTACATCGCAACTTCAGATACGTATACCCTGCGTGTTCAGTCGGGTAATTTTGTACACGATATCCTCGTGCGAGGTGGCAATGCTACGCCTCAAACACAAATGCTCGAAATGAATTTCCCTGAACTATCTGACACCCTACGTTTCGAAATTCGTAACACTCGCTCTAAGAGTGATAGTTTTTTTGAAGTGCACGGCGTAAGTATTGAAAACGCGACTCCGGGTGTGCTGTATCACAACTTAGGTGTAGGCAGTGCGACCTATGGCGCGTTGTTAGGTCAAAAATATTTTGAAGAGCAATCGGCGCTGCTTGCACCAGATTTGATCGTTCTTGATTGGGGCACGAACGATCTTGCCGCTTACAACAGCATTACACCTGACATCGAAAAAAATATCGTGCAGACGATACAAAGAGTGAAAGCCAAGCACCCGAAAGCATTAAT
Source organism: Bordetella parapertussis (assembly GCA_945911685.1). Lineage (GTDB taxonomy): Bacteria > Pseudomonadota > Gammaproteobacteria > Burkholderiales > Burkholderiaceae_B > Zwartia > Zwartia parapertussis_K. Next base: position 18,170 of record CAMEAW010000038.1, on the reverse strand, counting down.
TGTGGTGACGTCAGCACAAGACTTCAGTGTTAAAGGAAAAAATATAACTTCGACGCTTGACTTCGCGACCTTGACTCGACGGCTTGCCTTCGAAAACGATTGTTTGTTTTATGACTGGTACCGGGTGGCCGGTGGGCGAGGTGCGATGAAAGTTTGGACAGCCTACGGGCTCGCAAGCCCCGATAATGTTCATTTGACCGGTCTGGGTTACGCGGTCAAAGGTGAATTATTTGCGCAATCCCTTTTAAACGCGCTTGAGCGTTTTAAGAATGAACCGTCTATAAAAACGCTTGAGGTCACAACGACTCCCTCGATTCAATCCCATTCAGTTGTGGGATGGCTAAAAGGGTTATCTCCGGTGCCACGCAAGGGTTTGTTCACTCAGCGGCCTTAACCCGACCTGCGGCCCTAGCTGTATCACGGTTCGATCGACGCCGTGGCGATCTCTGCGCCACGACTATTCGCGCGAGATACATGGCTTGACGAGCACATAGGCTGGCTTTAGTCAGCCTTAACGCCAGCCTCTTTTGCGACTTTCGCAAAACGTAGCGCCTCAGCTTGAAGCATCGCAGCAAATTGTTGCGGAGTGCCAGGTAATGGAAACATATCATTAGCTTTGAATTTCTCTTGTACGTCGTTGTTATTGAGTGCTCGCACCAACTCTGCGTTTAAACGAGCGATCACAGCGGCTGGTGTGCCTTTTGGTACAACCAGTCCGCTCCAGTTTGTCGCTTCGAGTTCGGGGTAGCCCAGTTCTCGTAAGGTGGGAACCTCGGGTAAGGCAGCTGCGCGTTCAGCAGACGTTACCGCTAGCACGCGAACTCTACCGCTTTTTGCAAAAGGCGCAGCCTCAGTGACATTGGTGACTGCCATAGGAAGGTGTCCGCCAGCGATCGCTGTCAAGGCAGGAACGCCGCCAGCATAGGGCGCATGAAAAATATTGATCCCGACGGCGAGCCTGAACATTTCGGTTGCAACATGATGTGTCGTGCCTACGCCGGGCGTTCCGTAAGCGATTTCGCCAGGCTTAGTACGTGCCAATGCGATCAGTTCTTTGATTGTCGTGGCAGGTACGTTCATGCCGACAGCAATGGCCATCGGTAACCACATCGCCTGGCCAACCGCTGCAAAATCTTTGATGGGGTCGTAAGACAAACCTGTTCGTATCGCAGGATTGATCACGAAGCTTGGAAACACGACCAGTATGGTGTAGCCATCACCCGGCGCACGTGCAGCAAACTCGTATCCAGTCACTGCACCAGCACCTGGACGGTTATCAACGATCACGGGCTGGCCCAAGCCTTTTGACATCGTGTCAGCAAGAATGCGCGTTGTGATGTCACCGGCGCCGCCCGGTGGAAACGGAATCACCATTTTTAAGGGCTTGGTTGGAAAGTCTTGGGCTTGGGCGGTGTAAATCAGCCCTGACATGACGGTAGCCACTAGCGCTGTGAGGATGCGTGCATACATTGTGCTGTCTCCATTTTTATCGATTGACATTGATTTTATGCCTCATTATAGTGCGTCAACACTTATTAACACTCATCAACACTTAGACTCGGAGTCAACCATGATTATTGGCATGTTAATTTTCCACGACATGACGCAACTGGACTTTACTGGGCCCTATGAAGTGTTTTCAAAAATGCCAGGGTGTGAGGTCAAGATTATTGCTCAGACCTTGCAGCCTGTCGTAGCGAAAGGTGGTTTGAAATTTCTGCCAGACTTTACGATCGACGATGTGCCAGCACTTGATTTGATTTTTATACCCGGTGGGCATGGGGTGAGTGCCTTGATGAAGGATCGTGCGGTACTCGAGTTTATTCGTGCGCAAGCGCAACACGCAAAGTACGTGACCTCAGTTTGCACTGGTTCATTGGTGCTCGGCGCGGCTGGTTTGTTACAAGGTTATCGTGCCACCACGCATTGGACCTCTCTAGACCTATTGCCACACTTCGGTGCAATCATCTCGCGCGACCGCGTGGTAGTTGATCGCAACCGTATTACGGGTGGCGGCGTGACAGCAGGTATTGATTTTGCCTTGGCCATTGCCGCCGAGGTTGTTGGTGAAGACGCAGCAAAAACCATTCAATTAGTGATCGAATACAACCCCGCGCCGCCTTTCAATTGCGGTCACCCCGATACGGCTGATGTAAAAATTCTTGAAGCCCTGACACAGAAACTTGTGCCACTGCAGGCCACGAGGCTCGTCGAGGCAAAAGAGGCGGCGAAACTTTATTGCTGAGGGCTGATGCTGAGGGCGTAACGCTGACTGGTGAAGGCTGACGCGTCGGCTGAGGTCTATCGCCCGACCGCGCTGCGATATGCGTAGCTTGTGTGAGTTGAGTCGCCAACGTGTCAGGCTAGTCGCAGCATCCAGTTGCGTGTATCTGCGACCCTTCCATATTGGATATCAAGCAATTGCTGACGTAAGGCTAACGTCACGGGCCCAGCAACTTTACTGTCATTGCCATACGAAAACGCTTCGCTTTTCAAAGCGCTGATCGGAAAAATCAGCGCTGCAGTACCACAGGCAAACAGTTCAGTGATTTGTTTTGCAGCGAGGCCATCACGAACTTCGGTAAGGCTGATTGGGCGCTCTTCGACTGAACGACCTTCTGAACGAGCGAGTTCTATGACACTGGCGCGCGTAACGCCTGGCAAGATACTGTCTGACAGAGCCGGTGTGACTAAGGTACCGTCCTTTTGAACAATAAAAATATTCATGCCGCCTAGCTCTTCAAGGTATTGGCCATGTTCAGAATCTAAAAATAGCACTTGCGGGCAACCATTCTTGCGTGCCTCTTTTAACGGGGCAAGCGAACCAGCATAATTGCCCGCACATTTTGCATAGCCCGTACCGCCGCGTGCGGCGCGTGTGCGTAGAGTGGACACCCAAATTGGAACAGGTGTGACTCCACTTGAGAAGTAGGGTCCAGCAGGGCTTCCAATTACGTAGTAAGCGACCTTATCGGCACCACGCACGCTTAATGAGTTTTCATTGGCGATCATAAAGGGACGAAGGTAGAGGCTGCTTTCAATTGTGCTGGGTACCCAATCAGAATCAAGTTTTACAAGCTCTTTAAGCGATTGCACGAATAAATCGTGCGGTAGCTCTGGCAAACCTAGTCGTTCGGCAGAGCGACTAAAACGCTGGGCATTAGCCTCGGGGCGGAAGGTCCAGATTGATCCATCTGCATGGCGATAGGCTTTGAGACCCTCAAACACCGCCTGAGCGTAGTGCAGGACCAACGAGGCAGGGTCGAGCGTCAACGGTGCGTAAGGCGTCACACGGGCCCCATGCCATTCGTGTTCGGCATCCCAGTCAAGCGCCACCATGTGATCCGAATAGAAATTACCAAACCCAGGGTTTGCTAAGACCGCTTCGCGCGCGGCTCGATCGGTGGCGTGTGTGGTTCGATTATGAACAAACGTAGTTGGCTTGCTTGGTTGCATATGAGTCAGAGTTTTTCTTGGTTTGAGGCGATTGAGCGCGCGAGTCGCCCTCTGAGAGCATTTATACATTGCTTTGAGATGTTTTGCATTTGCCAAGTCACCTAGAAACCTTATACAAAGGGGGTTCGCGCTTGTTTATTTGAATAACTAGAGACAATCATGACAAAGCCAAGCAGTCGCATCAGCTCTGAAGTTCCTTTTGATCAAGAGGGCAAGCATGTAGGTTTTTTGCGCTTGCCACACTCGATTCATCGCTCTGCTTATGGCTGGATTCCAATTCCAGTCGCCAGTATCAAGAACGGTAAAGGGCCGACCGTGCTGTTAATGGCTGGTAACCACGGCGATGAGTATGAAGGTCAGATCGGCTTAAGTACCTTGCTTCGCCTACTTGATGTTAAAGACGTTCAGGGGCAAATCATTTTTTTGCCTTCGGCGAATTTTCCAGCCGCCGCAGCTGGCATGCGCACGTCACCAATTGATGAAGGTAATTTGAATCGACTGTTTCCTGGTGATCCTAACGGCACAGTGACGCAGCAAATGGCTTGGTATATCGAGCATGTATTACTGGCACAAGTCGATTATGTTTTTGATTTGCATTCGGGCGGCAGTTCGTTGATGTATATCCCGAGCGCGGGTTGTCGGCGCAGTGATGATCCAAAACGCATGGATCAAGCGTTAGAGATTGTGCGGCTATTTGGTGCGCCAGCCGCCTATGTCTTGGATTCTCAGTCTAGTGATGCCTGCACGCTTGCAGCGGCAGCGGCTAGGCAAAATGTGATTCACTACGGTGCTGAACTTGGGGGTGGTGGCACCTTGTCGCCTCAAGCGTTGCGGGTGACGATTGATGGTATTCGTCGCGTGCTCAAGCACCTGGGTGTCTTGAGTCAAGCGATCAAAGTTGATGAACCAAGTCCGACACAAATCCTTCAAGTTAGAGGCGCTGATTATTTTGTGTATGCGCCCGACAGCGGAATGTTTGAACCAACGGTAGAGCTTGGGGATACAGTGCAAGCTGGCCAAATGGCGGGCCGCATTCATTTTTTTGATACGCCATGGCGCGAGCCAAGTGTGGCGGTGTTTAAGCGTTCAGGCATTGTGTTGTGTAAGCGCATGATGTGCCGAACCGAACGCGGTGATTGCCTCTTTCATTTAGGTGCGCCGTTTGAGCGCTGAAAAAAATTCTTGATAACTTCGATCAACATTTGAGAGTTAGGATCAACACCAGAAAGTTGAGATCAACATTTGCAAATTAAGATCGATACGTATGGATTGACATCGACATTTTAGAATCAAGACTCATTCTCTTGGTTATATTCTTTCTAACTTGGATAACGGGCCCGATATAAAACTATGCTTTGTATACATTCCTTGACACGCTATTTGGCAGCTCTAGTTGTAGGCTGTACGTTGGCGTATTCGCCGCTCGCTTTCGCGGCCTATCCAGATAAGTCGCTTCGCTTGATTGTGCCCTTTGCACCTGGCGGTGGTACCGATCAAATGGCACGGTCGCTGGGTGCGGGCTTGACTAAAGTGCTTGGGCAAACGGTCGTGATCGAGAATAAGCCCGGTGCTGGGACAGTGATCGGGATGGATCTTGTTGCAAGAAGCGCTCCTGATGGTTATACCCTAGTCGTCGCAACTTTTGCGCACGCGGTAAACAGTACCTTGCAATCCAAGCTGCCCTACGACAGTGAGCAAGCATTTGCCCCGGTGGCTTTGATTGCGCGTGGGCCAAACGTCTTGGTGGTGCGTAATGAAAGCCCATTTCAGTCTGTTAAAGAGATTGTGGCCGCTGCGAACGCTCAGCCTGGCAAATTGACATACGCCTCGCAAGGTAATGGCACCTCAGCACATTTAGCCGGTGAGATGCTTCAAAATTTAGGCAAAATCGAGTTGACACACATCCCCTATCGAGGCGCTAGTCTTGCGCTAACTGATGTGGTGAGCGGGCAAGTTGATTTGTTCATCGGTACGGCCGCGGGCGTTTTCCCACTGCTTGCCGGTGGCAAGTTACGCGCGATTGCTGTAACAAGCCCTTTGCCCTCTAGTGCCTTTGAAGGGGTTACGACGGTCGCTGCAACACTGCCCGGTTACGCAGTTGAAAGTTGGTACGGCGTGTATGCACCGGCCGGCACACCTGTATCAGTCATTGAAACGCTCAACGCTGCGATTCGACAGACAGTGAATAATCCTGATTTTATTAAAAAGATTGAGAATGAAGGGCTGACGATTTCTGTTGGGTTACCCGCAGAGCTTGAACAATATGTGCAATCAGAAAAAAATCGCTGGAAAAAAATTATCCTTGAAAACAAAATTCAAGTGCAGTGAGTTGAGTTATCAGCATCGAGTATTGCAACGCAGTTCTTGATTTTTTAGCAAAAAAAATAGCAAAAAGGTTTAACGTTTGATGAACACGATTTCTCGCTTAATGCGACCGCAAACTGTTGCGGTGATTGGAGCCTCGGCGGATATTGCGAAGACAGCGGGTAGGCCGGTTGCCTACCTCTTGAAGCACGGCTTTTCAGGTGTTGTTTATCCTGTGAATCCTAAGGCGACTGAGATTTGTGGTTTGCCTTGTTATCCCGACATCGCTTCTCTGCCCACCGCACCCGATGTAGGGATTGTGTTGCTTGGTGCAGAACGTGCGCATCAGGCAGTGAAAGAGCTTGCGCAGATAGGGTGTGCTGCTGCAATCGTTTTGGCAAGCGGCTATACCGAGGTGGGCGAAGAGGGGGCCAAGCGCCAAGCCGAGCTCATTGCGGCCGCTGGCTCTATGCGAATTCTTGGTCCAAACACGATCGGCTTGGTCAATATCACCGATCAGATTGTGTTGTCAGCGTCGGGCGCACTCGAGATGGATCATTTTCCGTCAGGGGCGATTAGTCTGGTTTCGCAAAGCGGTGGGATTTTAGGTTCACTGCTTGCACGCGCGTCTGCCCGTGGCATTGGCTTAGCTAAAATGATTTCGACCAGCAATGAAGTTGACTTAGAGTTAGCTGACTTTATTGACTGGCTTGTGGACGATGAGGCCACAAAGGTAATCGCACTGTATGTTGAAACCGTGCGAGATACCAAAAAGTTTCGTGCCGCTGCCTTGCGCGCTAGGCAAGCAGGTAAGCCTATCGTGGCATTCAAAATTGGTCGGTCTGAAGCTGGCGCCAAAGCAGCGATTTCGCATACCGGTGCGTTAGCGGGCTCTGACCGAATGTACGACGCGCTGTTCAAACAAACGGGTATTCTTCGAGCACAACGTTTTGATGAGTTGTTGGATATGCCCGCTGCGCTGGCAACCGGCAGATCTTTGCGCGGTAATCGTGTTGCGATCCTGACCTCAACGGGTGGGGCGGGTACTTTAGTCTCTGACGCCTTAGGCGTCACGGGCTTTGAAACTCCACCTCCAGATGCTGAGACGGCTGCGAAGCTTAGGGCACTTCAACAGGGCGACCATGCAGCACTTGATCGCAATCCCATTGATGTCACGTTAGCGGGCTTGCAGCCTGAGCTTTTAAAAGGTGCAATCAGTGCGGTGCTATCGAGCCCGACCTATGATGCCTTAGTGGTGATCGTGGGAGCCTCAGCGCTGGCAATGCCAGAGTTGATGTCAAATGCGATCAAAAGTTGTATGTCGTTATCAGACAAACCAATCCTTGCATACATCAGCCCCCACGCACCAAACATTGGCTCGTTGCTGACACAGGGTGGTGTACCGGCCTTCTCAGCCCCTGAAAGTTGCAGCGCGGCACTCGTGGCAATGCTGCACGCTCGTCAGTTGATGACGGTAGAGCCTGTTAAGCCGATAGCGACCGCGGCTCAGCGAAGCGCGATCAATGCTTTGCCTTTTGGTAGTTTGGATGAAGAGCAAGCAAAGCGCCTGTTCTCGTCCTTTGGCATTGCTGCAGTACGCGAGACTATTGTTACGACACCTGAGCAAGCGCAAACTGCTCTCTCGGCTTTAGGTGAGAGGGGGGTCTTAAAAATTCTTTCGTCTGAGATTTTGCATAAAAGCGAGATCGGAGGCGTTGCGGTGAATGTCACCGCAGCAACTATTTCGCCTCGGTTGCTGCAGATGACACAGGACGTGACGGATAAGGCGGGTATCACGCCAAAACGATTTCTAGTTCAAGAAATGGTTTCAGGTGGGATTGAAATTATTCTAGGCATGCATCGTGATGTATTGGGTGTGGCGATCTTGTTAGGGATGGGTGGGGTGACTGCCGAGCTCTTGCAAGACACTTCGCTTCGCTTATTACCTTCAGAAGGCGGCTTGTCGGCAGAGACGGCGCGTGAAATGGCTTTGTCATTAAAAACATGGCCTTTGCTGGATGGCTATCGAGGCCGACCCAAAGCTGACGTTGAAGCGTTGGTCAAAGCCATCGTTGATTTTTCAACGATGGTGGCAACGCTAGGTGATCGCCTGCATGAAGCCGAAATCAATCCTCTTTTTGTTTTAGAACAAGGGCAGGGTGTGAAAGCTGCAGATGGGATTGTTGTGCTTGGTGAGGCCTGAACAGTTTTATTTCTTGTTATTTTTTTTATGCTCTAAAAAATCGTTCATGAATTTTTGCGGTTCGCCTGTTTCAAAGGCTTTGCCAAATTCTTGAACGCTATCGGCGATGGCATCGGTTAAGGATAGCTGCTCCCACCGCCTGAGCAAGGTTTTTTGTTGCCTCAGTACGGCTGGGCCGAGTGCCGCAAAATTGTTTGCAATCTCAGTGATTCGCTGATCAAGAGTTGTTAACGGTACAGACTCGTTAATCAAACCCCACTGCAGGGCTTGCTCGGCATCGATATTTTCGCCGCTTAATAACAACCAAGAGGCTCGAGCTTCTCCGATCAGAAGGGGCATTAAGGTAGCGTGAATCACAGACGGGATTCCGACCTTCACCTCGGGCATGCCTAATTGTGTGCCTCGTGCTGCGATGCGAACATCGCAGGCCATGGCAAGTTCGAGCCCCGCGCCCAAGCACCAACCAGGTATGCGGGCAATAACCGGCGTTGGAAACACACGAGTGGCTTCACATAGATCGCGCAAGCCAGAAATAAAAACGACTGCAGATTTTCTGTTTAACCTCGCCATCTCATTGATGTTCGCCCCTGCGATAAAGGCTTTGTCTCCAGACCCCCTAAAAACTAAGCAACGAAGATCTGTCGCATAGGCGAGTTCGTTCAGTGCATTCGTTAAGTCTTGGATGACTGGTGTAGACAAGATATTGAGAGTGCCAGCTTCACGGATCGTTAAGGTTGCGACGCCGCTTCTATCAATGGTTGCCAGAGCGTGCGTTAAAGATATTAGGGTTTTCATGGATAGGTGCAAAGATTCTGTAGAAAGGGAGCGTGTGCGGGGGGGCTGTGTCTGCCAGCAGATATTCTGTTCGGATGATAGCGTTTTGCCGATAAAGCTGCACCGCCTTGCAACTGCTCTTGCCTGCAAAGACTCTGTTTATGAAGCTAGTGAGCCTGAAAGCTGCTTAAGACTGAAGCAATGTTGCATGGGCATGGAGCGGGCTTTCAAAGCGGACCAAAGCTGTTAAAGTTTGTGCGAGACACAACAAAAAATCAAAGAAGAGATAGAGTATGCAAAATTCCACTCAAAGTGTTGAACAGCTTGCAGCGTCGCGCATTGCGATTGTGACAGGAGCTGGTGCGAGTATTGGGCGGGCAATCGCTCTAAAGTTAGCGCGTCAAGGGGTCACGGTCGTGATTGCTGATCGCGACTTAAACGCCGCGCAAAGCGTTCAAACCGAGATCACGTCGAACGCGGGCCAGGCCTTGGCAGTACAGGCTGATGTGACCGAAGCCGCTGCATTGAAGCACTTGATCGACACAACGATTAAGCAGTATGGGCGTATTGACTACTTGGTGAACAATGCGGGTACCTTAGGGCCGATCAAACCCATGTGGGAGACCACTGACGCTGAAGTTGATCGCGTCTTTGCGATTAATGTGCGCGCAATCTTCGCGCTGACACGCTTGGTCGTGCCGCACATGATGAAGCAAGGGTCAGGGTCGATTGTGTCCTTGGCGTCGGTTGCAGGTAAAGATGGGCCGCAAGAGCTCTCGATCTATGCGGCATCCAAGGCCGCCGTGATCGGTGTGACCAAGTCGTGGGCCAAAGAGTTTATTCCACACGGTATCCGCGTCAATTGTGTGTCGCCGGCGCTAGTCGAGGCGACAGGAATGCGCAATGAAATGCCCGATTACATTAGCACCGATGCAGCAAAAAAGATTCCGATGAAACGTTTGGTACGTGTCGACGAAGTGGCTAATGTTGTCGCTTTTTTACTGTCTGACGAGACAAGCTTTGTAACAGGCGCCTGTTATGACATCAGTGGTGGCCGCTCAAGCTATTAATCATTCAAAATCCTTTTTTTAAAGGCACACACGATGTACGATTTTAAAAACCGAGTATTGCTTTTGACTGGCGCGAACGGCGGCATCGGGCGCGAGGTGGCCAAACTCTTTTATGCAAATGGCGCTCAATTGGTCTTGACGGATCTTGATCACGACGCGCTAAAGCGCTTTGCGACCGAGTTAGATCCGACAGGCACACGGATTGCGACAATTCGTATGGATGCCAGCGATCCTAAAGACTCAGAAGCAGCGGTTGAGTTGGCTGTGAAGCGTTTTGGTGGGATCGATTTCTTAGTGCCAGCTGCAGCGATTTATTTAGCTCGGCCCGCGAAAGAGATGTCAGATGCTGAATGGCATAAAGTGATATCGATTAATTTGGATGGTGTGTTTTATATTTGCCAAAGGTCGATTCGAGCTTTGCGCGAAAATAGCGCGATCTGCAATATTGCCTCAGTCGCGGGTCATCGCGGCTCATTTGCCAATTCGCATTATTCAGCAACGAAAGGCGCCATCTTGTCGTTGACACGTAGTTTGGCTCGCGAGCTTGGCCCGCGCACACGTGTGAACGCAGTATCACCCGGTATCATCGAAACGCCGATGACCACCGAGTTGATTAAGTTACGAGGCGCAGACTCAATTGAACAGTCGTCGCTCAAGCGTTTAGGGCAACCCGCCGAAGTGGCCACTGCGATTGCCTTTTTATGTAGCAGTGGCGCAAGCTTCATTACTGGTGAGTCGCTGCAAGTGAACGGCGGCCTACATATTAGCTAGCTGGTGATCAGTCTACATGTTAGCTAACAGCTTGTTAAGCAAGTACGTTAGCTAACAGTTTAGTAAGCAGTACGTTAGCTAACAGTTTAGTAAGCAGTACGTTAGCTAACAGCTTATTAAGTCTGATTGTTTGCAGACGTAAATTGGGCTGAGCCACTACCCGTGGTGAAGCTCTTACTTGCTGCCCAGCCGCCGTCTATGGGCAACACGATACCGTTCACGAACTTTGCCTCGGATGAGCACAAAAAGGCGATGGCATCAGCGATGTCTCCGGGTGTGCCACCTTGGGCACCCATTGGCACCACTTCGTTGAGCCCTTTGATAAATTCAGGATCTTTGTAATAGCCATCTGTCAGTGGTGTGCGAATCAAGCCAGGTGCAACGGCATTGACGCGAATGCCATCCGCGGCGCAGTCTAAAGACAGGTTACGAGTGAGGCCGATGATGCCGTGTTTGCTGGAGTTGTAAGCAGGGCGGTGTGTCAGCCCCATCATGCCTGCAACCGAGGCGATATTGACAATCGAACCACCACCTGTTTTACGCATACGCAGCACGGCTTCGCGCGCGCAATAAAACGGCCCATTTAAGTTAATGTCGATCACGCGACGCCATTCTTCGGGGTCAAGGTCATATACCTTTTGAACTTCGCGCACACCCGCGCAGTTCACTAAAATATCAATTTGCTTGAACTCTTGATCAATTGCGCTAAAGGCTTTTGCGACAGAGTGATGGTCAGCGACATCAAATTGCAACGCCAGTACTTTTTGCTTGGTGAGTGCACGAACTTTTTCAGCAGCTGCGTCTGCCATTTTTTGTGAATAGTCTAAGGCCACGATTGCAGCGCCACCACGGGCGAACTTCTCGATAATCGCCAATCCTAAACCACCACCTGCACCAGTTACTACTGCAACTTTATTTTCAAAATTCATGTTTGTCTCCTGTTTGATTGACGCGTCGTTGTTTATTTGTCTATGTTATTAAGCATAACTGACTATCTGGCAGCTGCGTGGCCTAAGGCATCGGCTCTGTTGATGCACTGCGCAATGCGCTTCGCATCGGCCGCAGGGGTCAGATTGCCAATATAGGGTGCTGCTGCGGTGAGAGTCGCCATTTGTAATATTTCAGCCTCGGTTGCGTTCTTTGCCCCCAGTTGAGCAAGCGTAATCGGTAAGCCTAACGAATGACAAAAGTCGATATGGGCCTGTACTTCGGCCTGAGGGCGATCTTCCGCCACCAACTGAACGATTGACCCAAAAGCGACAGTCTCGCCATGCAAAAAAGTACTCATCACGGGGTGAGCAGAAAACCCTCTAGTTAAGGCATGCGAGAGCGATAAGCCTCCGCTTTCAAAGCCCAGACCACTTAATAAAACGGATGCCTCGACCGCACGTTCAACGCTTTCGTTCGGGGTGCCGTGGTCTTGAATCTGCTTCAATGCTGGCAGGCCAAACTCGATGATTGTGTCGTAGCAACGTTCGGCGAGCAAACGTGCCGTGGCGAGCGACTCGGTACCAAAGAAATTCTTTCCCCGTGTCAAATGGCACTGAGTGGCCTCGAATTTTTTGCTTAAGGCATCACCCAAGCCCGCAGCAAAGAATCTGGCAGGGGCACGCGCAATGATGGCCGTATCTACCAGTACAACATCAGGGTTGCGCGTTAGGCGATCAACCCGTGTCACACGATGCTGGTCGTCATACAAGACAATCAGACGGCTGGTGGGTGAGTCGTTCGAAGCAATCGTTGGCACAATAAAGAGCCGAAGGTTATGCGCTTTGGCGATGCCCTTTGCCGCATCAATTGTTTTTCCGCCACCATAGCCAATGACCACGTCGGCTTGTGTTCGCTCAGCTTCAAGCGCGAGCTGTTCGATCGCTTCGCTGGTGCATTCACCTGCAAAGCGAAGCAGAGTCGTCTTGATACCTGCTGCCGAAAGTGGCTTGAGCAATAAATCACCGACACTCGCGTGCACAAGATCATCCATCAAGACGATGGGCGTTACTAATGAAAATTCTTTCAATAGCTCAGGCAAATGCTGCACTGCATCAGGGCCTTGAAGGTAACGGCCAGGAAAGCCGATTGTTTTAATCATGGTGTCTCTTGAGGTCAAAAAATTGGTGCACTAGAGCCGGTTGCATCGCGGTTTTTGGTGTCGATGACTTGGTGCCTATCAGTCGTCATTCATAGTACTATTTCGAGCAAGAAGCTTGTGAAAAAATCGATTTGGCCTTAATGCGATTCAGAAATAACAAAAAAGCTTGAGCGTCTCGTCGTTGTGTACGATTGGGTTGCACGGAGAAAAATATGAACTTTGACTATATCGTGGTTGGCGCGGGCTCAGCCGGTTGCCTAGTGACCAATCGTTTAATTCAAGCGGGGCATTCGGTACTGCTGCTTGAAGCCGGTGGACCAGACAAAAACTTTTGGATTCATTTACCGATTGGTTACTTTAAAACCATGACGAATCCAAAGTTCACAAGATACTTTGACACTGAGCCCAGCGAAGGGGCCGGTGGTCGTAACGTTGTATGGCCGCGCGGTCGAGTCTTAGGCGGCTCGTCTTCTATCAACGGTCTAATCTACATTCGCGGGCAACACGACGATTACAACGATTGGGCCAAGCAGGGTGCAACGGGCTGGAATTACGATAACGTACTGCCGTATTTTAAGCGCTCAGAAAATTACGTCGGTGGTGAAACACCGTTTCATGGCGCTTCAGGTGAATTAGGCGTTTCTGAGCTACGTAATGATCATCCGTATTGTGATGCCTGGCTTGAGGCTGCCCAGCAATATGGTCTGCCTGCTAATAAAGATTTCAATGGGCAAACTGATTACGGCGTGGGTGCTTATCAGTTATCCATCAAAGATGGTTGGCGCTCTTCAGGTGCGCGTGCGTTTTTACGTCCGGTGATGAGCAATCCAAAACTGACTATCGTGACGCATGCACAAGTGTCGCGTGTGCTGTTTGAAGGCAAGGTTGCCTGCGGCATAGAATGGATTGAAAACGGCGAAACCAAACAAGCTCAAGCAGATCGCGAGGTGCTGTTGTGTGCGGGCGCGCTGCAGTCACCACAGTTACTTCAGCTATCTGGCATTGGTCCAAAAGCGCTATTGCAAGAACACGGTATCGCAGTGGTCGCTGATTCGCCTGAAGTAGGTGAAAATCTGCAAGATCATTATCAAGCGCGCATGATCGTCAAGCTCAAGAAAAAAATGTCGATTAACGACCAAGTGCGTAACCCGCTCGAGCTTGCCAAAATGGGTTTGCAGTGGCTGTTTAAGAAAAGTGGACCACTGACGGTGGGTGCGGCGCAGGTAGGTGGCTTAGCTCGCACTAAACACGCGCGAGATCATCGAGCGGATGTTCAAATGTTTGTCATGCCTTTATCGCTTGAGAAATCGGGCGAGCCGTTGCACGATTATTCTGGGTTTAGTGCAGCCGTATGCCAGTGCAGACCAGATAGTCGAGGCCGTGTGTCGATTCGCTCAACCGATCCTTATGAGCAGCCTAAAATCGAACCCCGCTATTTTTCAGCTGAACACGATCGCAAGGTGATTGTGGCTGGCCTCGAAATGCTTCGAGATATTTATGCCCAGCCAGCGTTTAAAGATCTATGGGATGTTGAAACCATGCCCGGTGATACGGATCTTTGGACCTTTGCGCAAACGCGGGGCGGTACGGTATACCACCCAAGCGGTACGTGTAGGATGAGCGATGATGGGCATTCGCCAGTGGATTCACAATTGCGCGTACGCGGAGTAGAGCGCCTACGCGTGCTTGATGCTTCAGTGATGCCAACTGTCGTATCTACCAACACCAACGCGGCGACCTATATGATCGCCGAGCGTGGAGTTGAGATGGTGTTGAGCCGCAGTTAACTTGGTTTCCAGCCCTTGGGCACGCGTGGCTTTTTGATTTTAGAGACTTCGCAAATTACATCAGCGATCCCCGAAAAATCAATCGCGCCGAATTCGGCAGCACGGGCCTGACTAAAGGATTCGTGCACTGCTGCGGCTACAGGCATGGGTACCTTAGCGGCATGCGCGGCGTTGACCACCAGTGACAGGTCTTTGTGGGCCAGATCAATGGTAAAGCCGGGAGTCGTATCGCCCGCCAAAACTTTATTCGGAAAATTCATTCGCAGTTGACCATTGTTAGCCGAAGTGCCTAGCAACACTGCGAGTGTCTTGGTGATATCCAAACCAAAGCGCTGTGATAGCGCTAACGCTTCGCCATTTACCTGAGTCAGCGTAATGGCGACGTAGTTGTTAACGAGTTTGGTTCTGCCACCGGTGCCAACCGGGCCACAGTGAAACGTTGAGTTACCCATCGCGTTCAGAAGCGGGGTGACGGTTTTAAAGTCAGCGTCTGAGGCGCCGACCATAAATAAGCATTCAGCACGGTCAGCATGTTCGGCCAAACGACCCACTGGGGCATCAACCATAGTCAACCCATGTTTGCTTGCTTCGGCACTAAGGCGATCGGTCGCGAGCGGGTCGATGGTGCTCATATCCATTAGGATGGTGCCTTTTGCTGCATTCGCAAAAATTCCGTCGGCGCCGTAAGACAGCTTTTCAACCTCGACCGAACTTGGCAGCATGGTGATCACAATATTGCAACTGCGAGCAATGTCGGCGACGCTTTTTCCGGCTGTTGAGCCTAGAGATACCAACTCGGCGACGGCCTGCTGATTCAGATCAAGTACGATAAGGTCAAAGCCTTTCTTTTGTAGATGAGAGGCCATGGGCTTGCCCATGCGGCCTAAGCCGATAAAGCCGATTTTGCTGGTCATTTTGAGTCTCCGAGTTAGGATATGGCACTTTGCTAGTATAGACAGGTATATTCAATTGTATTGAACCGCTCATTAAGGTGTAAGCAATGCTGCTCAGACGTTTTTTTGGATTTTCAGCTTTATTCTTATCGTTCGTGACGCCGCTGGCCGCTCAGGCGCAAGAGAACTATCCAAATCGACCCATTCGGTTTGTGTTGGGCTTTCCGGCGGGGGGTGGTACGGACAGCATTTTGCGCTCGCTCGCTGCAAAACTGGCTGAGAATTTAGCGGTGTCGGTGATTGTTGAAAATAAACCTGGTGCCAATGCAAACATTGCGGGCGAGTACGTTTCAAATGCTGCAGCAGACGGTTATACCTTTTTGTACAACACGTCATCATTGATTTTGAGCCCACATTTATATGCAAAATTGAATTACGACTACACGCGTCAACTCACACCCGTTGCACTAACAGCGAACATCCCGTTTGTACTCGCTGCTCATCCGTCTGTGCCCGTTAAAACTGTTCAAGAGTTTGTGACATATCTCAAGAACAATCCAGACAAACTGAACTATGCCTCTGCAGGTGAGGGTAATGTGACCCATTTGGCGACGGTGCTTTTCTTGAATAGCATCGGTGCACAAGCGCGTCATATCCCTTATAAGGGTGAGGCACCAGGTTTGATCGATCTAGTCGGTGGGCAAGTGCAATTTATGCTGGGTAATTCAAATTCGCTGATCCCATATATTCAACAACAAAAGTTGAATGGTCTGGCTGCCGCTAGTCTGAAGCGCATGCCAGCGATCCCTGCTGTGCCAACACTCAATGAGTCAGTATTGCCGGGCATTGAGTATGGTGCCTGGTCAGGAGTCATGGCACCGGCTAAAACAGCGCCTGCAATTGTTGAAAAAATGAATCTTGCATTGAACCGGGTGCTGCAAGACCCGGCCTTGCGTGAAAAAATTATTCAATCCAGTGCTGAGGTACGCGGCTCTACGGTGCAAGAATATGCTGCTTTCTTACAGGCAGAGTCGCAACGCTGGGGTAAGGCAATTAAAGACGCCGGTCTAAAGCCACAGTGATGTAGAGTCAACCAAATGTGCGAAAGTCCTCGCCTGTTTGAATTAGCGTGAATAGTGACCTTATCCCAAAAAATTTGAAGCATTGAAATTTTTTTATTTCTATGTACAGAAGTGAGTGAAACAAAAAATGAAAAAAACATATCAAATCGCTGTGCTTCCAGGCGATGGAATCGGCCAAGAAGTCATGGCGGCAGCGTTGGCGGTATTAGACGCGGTTGAAAAACTGCTTGGTGTTCAGTTTGATTCGCGCACCTACCCCGCAGGTGCACAACACTATCTAGATTCGGGCGAATCGTTACCTGAACCAACGCTAGCGGCTTGTCGTGCCGCTGATGCGATTTTGTTTGGTGCCATGGGGTTGCCTCATGTAAGGGGCGTGGATGGCACCGAGATTATTCCGCAACTTGATATTCGCTTCGCTTTAGATTTGTATGCTGGCGTTCGTCCGATCAGAACGTTTCCGGGGTTGCCGGTACCTTTGGCCAACCCGCTGGCTAGCAAAATCGATTTGGTCTTGATTCGAGAAAACACCGAAGGGCTGTTCTATTCACGCGGCCGTGGTCGCGCTGAGGGTGATGAAGCGGTGTACGACACCATGAAAATCTCGCGTACCGGCACAACACGTGTATGCGACTTTGCTTTCAAGTTAGCAGAGTTACGAAAAAAAACCGGTCGACCAGGCCACGTCACCAGCGTCGATAAAGCAAACGTATTTCGGTCAATGGCGTTCTGGCGCGCGATTTTTGAGTCTTGTGCAAAACGTTATCCTGCCATCGCCACAGACAGTGCTTACGTTGATGCGATGGCTTTGAATTTGGTGCTTAAGCCGTGGGCTTACGATGTATTGGTGACTGAAAACATGTTTGGCGATATTTTGTCTGACTTGATCGCGGGCTTGGTAGGTGGCATGGGCATGGCACCTTCGGGCGATATTGGTGATCATCATGGCTTGTTTCAACCGGCCCACGGCACTGCGCCTGATATTGCGGGCAGGGGCATTGCCAACCCCACGGCGATGATTTTATCGGTGGCGATGATGCTTGAGTGGTTAAGCGACCGTCATGATGATTCGCGTTTGCAGGATGGGGCGCTTGCGATTCAGCGCGCTGTAGAAATTTCGTTTGCCAATAATATCGTCAGGCCTGCTGAATTTGGCGGCAAAAGCAATACGGCTGATATTACGAAAGCTGTGATCGCTAACTTAAAGTAACGAAGGCGGGCAGGCGGGACTGCAAAGCAAAGATCGCTAATTAGCAAGAATTGCGAGTCTCGTCTTGGTTTGCTTGAAAAACGCTAGATTCTTGGCCAAGCGGGGCGTGCTGGACGATTAATGTCAAAATCAAATTAAGGTTAAGATAGAATGCATCGTGCATTAATAAGTCATTCGATATCAATGATTTAGCAGCACTCTCTCGTCGAAGCCGCATTTGAACGCCCCACAACGTCCGCTCTACGGCATTTTGCTGATCTTGATCTCGTGCGTGTTGTTTTCGAGTCAAGACGGCATCTCTAAATATTTGACCTTGTTTTATTCTCCGATCTTGGTGGTTTGGATGCGGTTTGTAATCCAAGTCTGCCTAACGGCCGCGGTATTTATGCCCCGCATGGGTGTGTCGATTTTGCATACCAAGCAACTCAAGCTACAACTCGCACGCGGTGTATGCATGGTGATAGCAAGTGTGAGTTTTGTGGTGGGCCTTTTGTACGTGCCAATCGGTGAAGCCACTGCCGTGGTATTTTT
>CAMEAW010000037.1 GCA_945911685.1 Bordetella parapertussis | reverse complement strand
GCACGTGCTAACAAAATTCTGCGCGTCTGCACGGTAATGCCAGGCAAGGCTTGCCACGTTTTTTCAATGGTGTCGCGCAAGCTCTGTTCAACTTGGGCTGGGTCTTCTTCGGGGATCATGCGGCGATCAAGTTTGAGCACCACTTTGCCGGGGATGACGTTGGTGTTGGTGCCACCGTTAATTAACCCGATATTTAAGTACGGGTGATTGATGCCTGGCACTTTGCTGGTGATCGACTTATAGGTGTCGTTTAGCGCGTACAAAGCATTCATGATTTTGACCGCGGCTTGCAACGCATCGACCCCAGAGGTCGGTACCGCTGCATGGCCCATCTTGCCGTTTACAGTCACTTCAAGCTGCAAGCAACCGTTATGGGCTGTAATGATTTGATAACTAAAGCCTGCCGCAATGGCAAGATCGGGCTTAGTGAGTTGATTGTTCAGCAACCAGCCGGGGCCAAGTTCACCGCCAAACTCTTCGTCGTAGGTAAACTGCAACTCAATACTGCCCTTGAGCGGCACGCCTAAAGACTCGAGTGCCCGCACCGCAAACACATAGGTTGAAAAATCGCACTTACTCACGGCCGCTGCGCGACCGTAGATTTTGCCGTCGTGTATTTCACCTGCGTAAGGTGGGTATGTCCAGCCGTCGCCAGGAGGCACAACGTCGCCATGCGCGTTGAGTGCAAGCACGCGACCGCCCTGCCCGTATTGCCGCTTAACGATTAAGTTAGTGATCGATTCAAGCCCTGCTGCGTGTACAACCTCGGCAGGTACAGCGTGCGCCTGCGCTTGCATGTCATATTTTTTTAGTAGCTCTGCCGTATGCAAAGCGTGCGGGGAGTTGTTGCCAGGCGGCGTATCAGTGGGTACTGACAGCACTGACTGTAAAAAGGCAACCTGTTCATCAAAGTGCGCGTCGATCCATTGATCAAGGCGGTTGTAGTCAGCGGTAGTCATAGCGATTCAGGGTTTAGGGTTCAAATGAAGCTCAATCATACTTTCAAAGCGCCCTAACGACACAAATTCGGCTTGCTAGAACCCATCAAGGCCGAGCGACCAGGTCATCGAGCAAGGCAATGAACGCTTGCACCGTCAGGTCGGCGTCTTGAGCAGTAATGATTTCGAGTGGGTTATGGCTAATACCGCGATTGCCGCCTCGCACAAACAACATCGCTTGCGGCATGATGGTGTGTAACTTCATGGCGTCGTGCCCCGCCCCACTATTGAGCTTAAATACTGGCTGACCCACGGCGGCCACGGCGCGCTCCCAGCGTTGCTGCCAGGCAAGCGCCGAGGGGGCAGCGGCCGCACGCATGACTTCGGTGTATTCAAACTTAACTTGACGGCGCTCGGCAATCGCCCGAGCTTGTTTGAGAATGTCGCTGACCAGAGCATCGCGTTGCGCGTCGGTAGGCGCCCGCATGTCTAGGGTAAATGCGCACTCACCAGGGATCACATTAATCGACCCACCCGGCACTTGAAACTGACCCACCGTCGCGACCGAATCGGCGTCGGCAAGGGCGCGCTGCTCGGCCATCAAACTGATTTCAGCTGCAGCTAGCATGGCATCTTGTCGCATCAGCATCGGCGTTGTACCCGCGTGGGCTGCCATACCAATCGTTTTACAAGTCGCTCGGATACCCGCATTAATTGAGGTGACCACACCGAGTGGCAAGGCCCCTTCACACAACACCGGGCCTTGCTCGATGTGAACTTCAACAAACCCTAGATATGTATTTGGATCGCGTTTCAGGGCAACAATAGAGTCCAATGTGCCAGGCAAGCCGGCTTGCTGCATCGCCTGCTGCATCGTGACGCCCTCAGAATCGACTTGTGCCAGCCAGGCGGGATCAAAAGAGCCCGTCAGCGCGCTGGCCGCTAAAAACGTTGCTCGATAGCGCTGGCCTTCTTCTTCAGCAAAGCCCACCACCTCAATCCCGAAGGGCAAGCGCTGCTTGCGTTGGACGAGATCGCGCACCGCAGCAATCGGCACCAAAATCCCTAAGCGACCATCATATTTGCCACCATTTCGCACGGTATCGTAGTGTGAGCCCGTCAATAACCGTGGTGCCGTTGGCGACTGACCGTGATAGACCCCGACGATGTTGCCCACCGCGTCGGTAGACACATCATCAAACCCGGCCTCAAGCATCAGCGCGCTTACGCTGCGACCCGTTGCCAGGTGCGCGTCGGTCAGGTAAGTGACCGTGAGTTGGCCTTTTTCGGCCCAGGGCGGCTCGCTAAACTGAGCGATTTGCTCAGACCACTGCATGATGGTGTCGCCAAAGCGCATGTTTAGACTGATCGCCTCAAAAAAATGAAAAAAGCCCACACCTTAGCTAGGGCCACAAAAAAAAGACTCAAGCCATGCTTGCAGTCAAGCAAGCGCTTATCGTCAAAGCTCAGCAGTTCTCGGTTTTGAACTATAACCAAAAAAGTCAAAAAGGCGACAGAAATCTCTGTCGCCTTCGCGCCAAGCCCAGCAGAAATCTGCCTTTTAGTACTGTTTATAGGGCAAAAACTTACCCGACAACACGACATTGACGCGATCACCTTTTGGATCGGGTTCGCGCTTGATGTCCATCGAGAAATCAATCGCACTCATGATGCCGTCGCCAAACTCTTCGTGAATCAGTTCTTTAATGGTTGTGCCATAGACGCTCACGATTTCGTACCAGCGATAGATCAGCGGATCAGTCGGCACAGAGCTACGTAACGAACCCTTGTAAGGTACGACTTGCAGCAAGGCAATGGCTTCAGCGGGCAGACCAAAGGTCTTACCGATAATCGTGGCTTGCTCTTTAGTGAGTGTCATCTGGCCCAGACAGGCAGCGGTTACCCACTCTTTAGAGAGCTTGAGCTTTTTTGAAACATCTGCCCACTTGATGCCTTTTTGCACCTTGACCGAATAAATCAAATCTGTCACGTCTTCTCGTGTCATTGGTTTAGCAACTGCTTTGGCGACTGCCATATCGATCTCCTGAATTTAAAAAATAAAAATATCCAAACTGTTAAATACTCAAACTCAAACGCAACGCAGCGACATTTGAGGCGGCTCACGAACCCGCCATTGAACCAACCCTAGTCAGAACACCTCAATTCTCGTTTAAGCCGCTGCAAAGGTCTTAGACCGATGCACTAAGAAATCAATCAAATCATTACGCACCTCGTAAAACTTTGGATCATGATGCATCGTCGCGCGTGTGCGGTCGCGTGGCAAAGGGTTGGTGACAATCTCTGCGAGCTGGGCGCGTGGGCCATTACTCATCAAAAATATTTTGTCTGATAATAAAATCGCTTCATCCACATCATGCGTAATCATGAAAACGGTTTGCTTAGTCTGACGAACAATCGTCACTAACTCGTCTTGAATATTGCCGCGCGTTAAGGCATCTAAGGCACCAAACGGCTCGTCGAGTAACAACATCTTTGGTTGAATCGCAAAGGCTCGGGCAATACCCACGCGTTGTTTCATTCCGCCCGACAACTGAGAGGGTTTTTTATTTTCTGAGCCTTGCAAATGCACCATATCAATAAACTGTTGTACATGTTGATCAACCTGCGCCCGCGACCAATCCGGCCATTTTGAACGCACAGCAAAGGCGATATTGGCATGCACAGTCATCCAGGGCATCAGCGCATGAGCCTGAAACACCACGCCACGATCGAGACTGGGGCCCGAGATTTCGCGGCCATCAATGAATGCGTGACCACCTGTGGCGGCTTCAAGGCCCGCAAGCACATTTAAGATCGTTGTCTTACCGCAGCCTGAGTGGCCGATGATGCACACAAAATCACCTTTGGCGATTTCAAAATTGATGTCATCAAACACAACCAAATCACCCTCACCCGAGGGGCTGGGAAACGACTGCTTTAAGGCTTGAACTTGTACGAAACTTTGCATACTAGAAACACTCGCTTGGTTGAAGACGACTGGGCTCGCTCATGACAGCTCACCGCAGATTGAACGCTGCGTTAAAGACATGAGGTGTAGCTGCCGTCTAAGCGAAAGATTCACAAATGACACAAGAGGGATCACCGCTGCTTGAACCATATGACAATTAATCACGGTATGTCACCGCTTTTTGAAGACGGGCAAAGCACATATCAAGCAGCATGCCAATCACACCGATCAAAAATACGGCTACTAAAATATTGGCGATTGACAGGTTGTTCCATTCGTTCCAAACAAAATACCCAATGCCAGTCCCGCCCACCAACATCTCGGCAGCCACGATCACCAGCCACGCAATCCCAATCGAAATCCTCATCCCCGTCATAATCGTCGGGGCTGCCGCAGGCAAGATCACCAACAAGGCCTTGCGCAAAGGCTTAACTTCTAACGTGCGCGATACATCAATCCATTCTTTGCGCACTGAGGCCACGCCAAACGCAGTGTTAATCAGCATCGGCCAAATCGAACAGATGAAAATCACAAAGATGGCAGAGACCCCAGAGTCTTTCAAGGTAAACAACGCTAAAGGCATCCAAGCTAACGGCGAGATTGGCTTGAGCACCTGAATAAAGGGATCAAGCGCTTGAAATACCAAACGTGACATGCCGATTAAAAAGCCTAACGGCACCGCCACCAACGCAGCCAAGCCAAAGCCAAGCCCCACTCGCCCGACTGACCACGCCAATTGAATCCCAATGCCTTTGTCGTTCGGGCCCTTGTCATAGAAAGGATCAGAGAGCTGCTCGACCAATTTGCGCCCAACGTCCATCGGTGTCGGAAACGCTGACTTCTGACCCGAGGAGGCCGCCGCCCCCACTAACTTGGCGTACTCGTCATCGACAGTCTGAGTGCTGGCAGCCGGCATCGTTCCGATCTGCCAGGCCGCCAAAAACACCCCGAGAATCAGCAGCGATAAAATTAGTGCCCGTAGTTTTTCACTCTTGAGCATCGCCCTTAAACCTTCTTAATCGCAAAGCTGTCGAGATACTCTTTGGGCTTGCTTGAGTCAAACACTTTACCCATTACGGTGATCATTTTGGTGTTGCTTGCGGGTGCAACCAAACCGGCTTGCTCCATCGCACGACGCGCATCAGTTGCCAAGAACACATCACGGGCAATTTTTTGATAATCCACTTCACCTTTGATCTGGCCCCAACGCTGCATCTGAGTCAAGATCCAGATTGCAAATGACTCCCACGGAAACGGATCAAAACCCGCACGGTCAGGTACTTTTTTAACGCCGCCCAGGCCATCAGCGAAGGTGCCGGTCAATACTTGTTCAACGACCGTTAAGGGCTGATTCAAATAATTGGGGGTTGAAATCGCTGCGGCAATTTCTTTACGGTTTTCAGGTTTCTGCGCGTAGGCAGTCGCTTGAACAATTGCACGTAGTAACGCAGCATAGGTGTTGGGGTTGCTGGTGACAAACTCTTTGCTCGCCGCAAAGGCGCAGCAAGGGTGGCCGTCCCACAATTCTTTTGATAGCAGGTGAATAAACCCGACGCCATCAAATACAGCGCGTTGGTTAACTGGATCTGGTCCTAAGAAACCATCGATATTGTCGGCGCGCAAGTTGGCGACCATCTCGGGTGGTGGTACGACGCGGATCTGCACATCGCGATCAGGATCCAGACCATGTTCGGCAAGGTAATAGCGCAACAGATAGTTGTGCATCGAATAGTCAAACGGGATTGCGAACTTAAAGCCTTTCCAGTCTTTTGGATTACGTTTGTCTTTGTGCTTCATCGCAAGCGTGATCGCTTGCCCATTAATATTTTCAATCGCCGGTACTGTGTATGGGGTTGGGGTCGCGCCCGCACCGATTGAAATCGCGATTGGCATTGGCGACAACATGTGGGCGGCATCGTATTCTTTATTCATGGTCTTGTCGCGAATCACGGCCCAGCCTGCGGTCTTAATCACTTCAACGTTTAAGCCTTGGCGCTTATAAAAGCCCATTGGGTCGGCCATGATGATCGGAGTTGCACAAGTGATCGGGATAAAACCGATTTTTAAATCTGCTTTCTCTAGTTTGCCACCTTGAGCGAAGGCTTCTTTGGCAGCCGCCAACGGAAATAACGCAGATAACGCAGCCAGGGCAGTCGGTGCACCCACGGCCTGCAAAAAGCGCCGACGCATGCCGTCTTCAGGAAACACCGCACGCATGACGGCTTGTTCGACTACCCGCGAGGTCAACGCGTCTGAGGAACGCTGTTCAACCAAAGTTAGGCTGGCTTGGTGCTCAGCCTCAGACTGATGCTGGCCACAGGCGCAGCGCAAACGAACATTCGAATCAAATGGATTTGAGAATAATGACATCGTGGACACCCTTTGCGTTGGAACTGGACATAAGCTCAACAGCAAATAGCGTGCCAACTTTATGAAATGAGGTCGTAACCAAGCAAAACGGAAAGACTCACTCCGAACGATGCATTGTTTAACAGCGTAATCGCAAATTTAAGTGCGTTAACTTAGTGCAAAGGCAGATCACTTCATACAAATGCACCGAAATGGTGAGTTTATGCACCCAGTTCAAGCAACACCGGTTGATGATCAGACGCTTGGGTCACTTGGTTAACCGCAAAACCTTTGACGCGGTGGGCGAGCGAGTCGCTGACAAAAAAGAAATCGCAGCCAACGGGTTCGGGGCCGTAGGTTCGGTCAAATAATCTGAAGGTTGAGGGGTATGCTTTGCTGGGGTGCAACACTTCAAAGCTATTAACAAGATTGCACTTGGCCCCTGTTTGAGCGGCGCCTGTTTGGGCGTCACCGCTTTGCTTAGCGCTAGTTTGACCGTCGCCCGTTTGAATCATTGTGGCGTACTCTTCGCTGTCTGGCTCAAAGTTGAAGTCACCGCAAATAATTGTGTCGGTAGTTAATGGCTTTGGTTGATAAGGTGTGCCTTGCTCTGTTTTAGAGGGTTGCGCAGCCAACGCACAACCTTGCAAATGCAAATCACGCAGCGCACGCGTTTGTGCGTGGCGCATCACCTGGTTGTAATACTCGAGATGGCTTGTAATCAAGCGCACGGGGCCCCAAGGCGCTTGTATGGTGCAAGTCAGTGCGATGCGCTGCATACTCGGGGTAGGTTGAGCCATGGGTGGATTAGGATACGGCAGGGGCGTGTGTTGTACTTGCCTCACCAGCAGACGAGTAGCAATCAAATTTCCAAACTGCTGGCGCATCGTTCCGCAAGGAGATAGCTCGTCAATCGCAGGGCTAAAAAAAACATCAAACCCAGGCAGCAACTGTTCAACAATCGCCGGTTGATCAGGTTGCAACGTACCAGTCAAGGCTGTGTAATTGACCGCAACCTCTTGCAAGCAAAGGGCATCAAAATCTGCCATCTCACGGGCAACGTTAATCACCCGTGCAATATCGACGACGTTGTCCAAGCCCTTAAACCACTGCACGTTGTACGTCACGACTTTCATTGAATATCCTCCTATTAATGCAACGACACGTTACAGATCAATTATGCTCACCGGCCTTTCAAGATAGATATCAGAGACGTAACTCGCACGCCACCGCTATTATTTAATACCCGCTCGCATAAACGACTGCACAAATTGTCGTTGAAAAATTAAAAATCCAATCAGTAATGGCCCCGAAGTCAACAGGGTTGCCGCAGTGATGACCGACCAGTCAATGCCCTGATCGGTTGATGAGAACACTTGCAAACCCACCGTCAACGGCCGAGAGCCGACCGAGTTACTGACCACTAGAGGCCATAAGAAATTGTTCCAGTGATAGCTCACTGAGACCAGCGCAAAGGCGAGATATGTGGGCTTGGCCAAAGGGATATACACATAGCGCAATACCTGTAAAGCGGTAGCGCCTTCCATTTCAGCGGCCTCGACAAGCTCTTTAGGTATTGTTCTGAAGGTTTGTCTCAACAAAAATATCGCAAAAGCTGAAGCGAAGTAAGGCAAACCAATACCAAATAAGGTGTCTACCAAGCCAAGCTTGGTTAAGGTTTGGTAATTTCTAACAATCAGAATTTCGGGCATGATCATGAGCTGGACAAGCACCAATGAAAACATCAGATTTTTGCCGCAAAACTCGTAGCGTGCAAAGGCGTAGGCCGCCAAGGTACACAGCACTAACTGCATTGCCAAA
The DNA here is from genome assembly GCA_945911685.1 of Bordetella parapertussis. Classification (GTDB taxonomy): domain Bacteria; phylum Pseudomonadota; class Gammaproteobacteria; order Burkholderiales; family Burkholderiaceae_B; genus Zwartia; species Zwartia parapertussis_K. The sequence continues at coordinate 14,957 of CAMEAW010000037.1, read as the reverse complement.
ATGGTGGTCACCAGCAGTGTGGTGTTTAAAAAATAGCGGGCAAAGGGTGCTGCATCCCAAGCGAGCAAAAAATTATCGAACGTTAAAGGCGCCGTCAATACAAGCTTGGTGGCAAACTCCGACGGGTGAAACGCAGCCCAACAGGCGTACAACAAGGGCGAAATCCATAACAGGGCCAACACCCACGCCCCCAGCGTCGGCAACCATCCCGCGTAGACGCCCTGCGCTCTCATCGGTAATGCGCCCTACGATCAAGTACAAAAAATTGCAGCAAGCCGACCAACGCCAGCAGCCCAAGCAGCACGGCCGTCAGCGCCGACGCATAACCTTGATCCCAAAACTTAAAGCCCACCTCATACAGATAAAACAGCAGTAACGATGAAGCGTTATTAGGCCCACCTTTGGTCATCACAATAATATGGTCGACCATTCTGAAGGCATTGATTAAGGCATTGACCAACACAAATATGGTGGTGGGCATCAATAACGGCCATTGAATACGCCTGAAAAAATACCAACTGCTTGCACCTTCGATCTGAGCCGCCTCTTTGTAACTTGGACTAAGCGTTTGCAACGCAGCCAGATAAAAAATCATAAAGAAACCAGCTTCTTTCCAGATCGCCACCACAATGACAGACCCCAAGACCAAATTTGGATCACCCAGCCAGTTCTGGCTCGAAAAACCAAAAACTTGCAACACTTGATTAATCAGCCCATAGCCAGGCGTGTAGAAGAAGATCCAAATATTGGCCACTGCAATCATCGGCAACACAGTCGGTAGAAAATAAGACAAGCGCAAAAAATCTCGACCAACGATCTTATCGTTGACCCATAGCGCCATACCCACTGAAAGCGCGATCGAAACGGGAATGGTCGCTAGCGCAAACCACAGATTGTTGGTTAAAGATTTCCAAAATACTGGGTCTTCGATCATGCCCTGATAATTATCTAGCCCAACAAATACGCTAGCGCGTCCCGCACGCGGGGTAGACATCAAACTATCAAGTAGCGTGGCAACGGCGGGGTAATGCGTAAAGCCCACCAAAAAAACAAAGGCAGGCAAGAGTAGCAAATACCCGTAAATCTGATGGCGTAGCGTGGGCATACTTTGAATTGAAAGAAAAGGCGTCAAACTGTTTAGTCTGACGCCTAGCTCTCAGTCTTTACTTTTGATACGGCCGCAGCAAGCGCGTGGCTTCTGCTTGCGCATCTTTCATGGCTTGCTCGGGCGTTTTGGTACCTGTTAACGCCGCTTGCAACCCGTCGTTCAAGGCCTTGGTCACGCGTTGGTTGTCATGGGTTGAAAGTTCAGCCACGGCAAACGGCAGTTGATCGCGTGCCACTAACGCGGGTGGAAACTCAGACGCGTATTTTTTCAAAGCAGGCGTTTCATAGGCTGCGGGCGAAACAGCCACATAGCCTGTGTCAATACTCCATTGCGCTGCACGTGCAGGCTGCGTGAGCCACTTGGCAAATTTATACGCGCCCTCTTGCTCGGCTGCCGCAGCTTTTTTGAAGATAAAGAAATTACCGCCGCCGGTAGGCGACCCTGCACGTGCGCCCGCTGGCAACATCGCGACACCGAAGTCAAACTTGGCGTTGGCACGAATGTTGGTCAAGTTACCCGTGGTCGTCCAGATCATGGCAGCTTTTTTCTCCATGAAATCGCGCGGTGTTGTGCCCCACTCAACTACGCCTGGAGGGTGAATGCCATGCTTTTTAGACAGGTCGACCCAGTAGCTTAGCGCCTGAACTACTTTGGGGTCGTCATACTGAACCTTAGTACCCTCAGGATTAGCTAAGATGCCGCCGCTTTGCGTGCTGAACCCTTGAAACAGCCAGTATGGGAAGCCACTGGACGGCACTTGAATACCCCACTGCGTAACGTTACCGCTCGCATCTTTTTTGGTCAGCTTCTGACCCATGCTAATTGTCTCAGCCCAGGTCTTGGGGGGTGTGTTTGGATCAAGTCCGGCGGCTTTAAAAGCCTCTTTGTTCCAGTACAGCACGACAGTCGAGCGCTGAAACGGTACGCCCCAAGTTTTGTTACCAAACTGGCCGTTCAACATAAAGGCCGGGAAAAAACTTTTTAACCACTCGCGGTCTGCATCAGTTTTAACAAAGCTATCAATCGGCGAAATCGCGTCTTCATCGGCCAGCGTAAACGTATCGGTCGACAGCAAAATTGCAGCCGTAGGTGGTTTGCCTGACTTGTGTGCAGTCAAGACCTTAACAATGGTTTCTTGGTAGGTACCCGAGTAAACCGGCACGACGTTGTAGTCGGGGTTCTCTTTATTAAAATCGGCCGCATACTGGTCGATTGTTTTAGTGATGGGCCCACCCACCGCAACCGGAAAATAAAAAGAAATATCGGTTTTAGCCAAAACGGCGGCGCTTGTACAAAGCCCGGCAGTCAGCAAGGCAATACGACTCAGCATGTGTTTCATCTTTAGTCCTCTTTGGTTTAAATACGTCGTCCGTGTTCATCGAACCAGTGCAGGTTCGATGGGTTCCAACTCAGTTGCACTTCACCTTGCACGGCCAAGGCATGTTTACCTTGCGCACGCACAGCTAAAATTTGAGAGCCCACGCGCGCGTGCAGCAACAAGTCGGCCCCCGTAAATTCTGTTTTTTCAACGACAAAACTCGGGCCCGTTCCAAGCACAACGTCCTCTGGACGAAGCCCCAGGCGAACCGCTCCTGCGGGCGCAGACACAGCAATGTTGCTGCCGGCAATGCGCCCTTCACCGCCACCAACGATGCCCCCTGCGCTGCTGCCGGCGATACGCCCTTGCTCGAGCTCGAGAATATTCATACGCGCGCTGCCAATAAATTGCGCAGCGAACAATGTGCCGGGTTTTTGATAGATCTCGAATGGGGTCGCAATTTGTTCAACACGCCCACCGTTTAACAACACCACGCGATCAGCCATACTCATGGCTTCGGTTTGATCATGCGTGACATACACCACCGACAAGCCAAGCTTAAGTTGCAAGGCGCGTAGTTCGTGGCGCATTTCTTGACGCAGCTGCGCATCAAGATTTGAAAGGGGCTCGTCCATTAAACACAAGCGACTATCAGCAACCAAGGCGCGCGCCAAAGCCACGCGTTGCTGCTGACCGCCTGATAATTGACCCGGCTTGCGCTCTTGGTAAGCCGTCAGACTTAACAGATCAAGCACTTTTTTCAAGCGCGACTGCAACTCAGTGTTGTCCATGCGACGCACGCGCAAGCCAAACACAATGTTTTCAGCTACCGACAAATGCGGAAACAAGGCATAGTTTTGAAACACCATCGACACGCCGCGCTGCGAAGACGGGATCTGTGTCACATCACGATCAAAGATCTTGATCTGCCCGCTTGAGGGGCTTTCGAGCCCGGCGATGAGCCTTAGGGTCGTGGTCTTACCGCAACCCGAGGGGCCTAGCAATACCGAAAACTCCCCGGCCGCAAGCGTCAAGTCTGTGGGATGCAACGCTGTGGTGGCATCCCAACTTTTACTGACACTAGAAAAGGACACCGCGGTCATCGGCAACACTCGTCTCAATACTTGATGGCTTTTTGTTAGTAGAGCTCAATCACGCAATAACATTGCACAAATGATTTGATACCAGATACCAATCACCGCGCACTACATCGTTGGCTTGATATCACCCCACCAGTGATTTTTAATCGTAGCGCAATTAAGATGACATGTATGTGACAGGCTCTATTTTTATGCTGCAATGCAAAATATAAAATTGATTTACATCAAGCTGCAGGGGTTATCATCAACGCACACAGGCGACTTAGCGTTTGGTTTCTCCCAGTTTTTTGCTCATGTCACAACCCACTAAAACCGTTCGTATTTGGGATTTACCCACACGCCTCTTTCATGTGGCCTTGGCGTTATGCGTCACAGGTGCGATTGTCGCGGTCAAGCTTGGCGGCCTTTGGATGGATTGGCATGTGCGCTTGGGCATTGCCTCGCTTGCGCTGGTCACCTTCAGGATCATCTGGGGCCTGATTGGCCCGCGCTACGCCCGTTTTGCACAGTTTTATACCTCGCCACTCAAGACGTGGGCGTATTTCAGAGCACCCACAAAAAGCGCTGGCCACAACCCGCTAGGGGCCTGGTCCGTTTTTGGGATGCTGGCGATTATTGGCTGGCAGGGCTCGACCGGCCTGTTCGCGAACGACGACATTCTGACCCAAGGGCCCTTTGCCAATATGGTCAGTAGTGCTTGGTCAGACCGCTTAACGGGCCTGCACCAGTTTAATGAATTCTTTTTGTACGCTGTGATCGGATTGCATGTAAGCGCAATCGCCTTTTACACCTACAAAGGCCAGCGTCTAATCATGCCGATGGTGCATGGCGATGTGCGGGCCGATGTCGTGCCGGTGGGCACCGCCTCCGCGCAAGACGACTGGCGCGTACGCCTTGGCGCGGCATTACTAGCGCTTACCCTAGGTATGCTCGCCTGGTGGCTGATTCGCCTTGCGTTCAACGCGAGTTAATGTCATCTTCAATACTCACTTTAATATTCATTTTTAAGGAAAGCCTCATGCCAATCGTTACAAACGGATCCTGTCGTATCTATTGGCGCGGGGACGGCGATGCAACATTACCAGCGTTGGTGCTGGGCAACTCTTTGGGTACCGATCATTCGCTTTGGGATCCGATGCTTCACGCACTCATGCAAGACTTTTATGTAGTGCGCTACGACATGCGCGGCCACGGCGGCTCTGAGGCGCCTCAAGGCGATTACTCGTTGGCTCAGCTGACAGATGATGCCCAAGCAGTGATTGCAGCAGCTCGCTTAAGTTCGTATGACTTTTGGGGGATTTCACTGGGCGGCATGGTTGGAATGGAGCTGGCTGCACGCAAGCCCCCGGGTCTGCGTCACGTAGTGCTCAGTAATACCTCTGCAGAGTTTGATGCGGGCATCTGGGATGCTCGGATGGCGGCACTCAAACAAGGTGGCATGCCGGCCATTATCGATGGTGTGATCGGGCGCTTTTTCACCCCAGATTTCGTCGCAAAAAATACAATTGAATTAAAGCGTGTGCGCAATACGGCTCTATCGCATGCAGCCCACGGCTACGCCGGTTGCTGTGGCGCGATTCGCGATATGGATTTATACCCACGCCTGGCAAACATCCAAGTGCCCGCTCTTGTCGTGGTAGGCGATTATGACTTGTCGACCCCGTTGGCACGTGGCCAAGCTTTGGTAGACCGCATCAAGGGCGCTAAGCTTGTGATGGTGCCGTCCGCACATATCCCGCCCACCGAGATCCCAGAGCAATATCTAAAAACGGTACTGCCGTTCTTGAAGTCTTGAGCGTGGAGCGTTCTTGAAGGCTGAGTGAGCGCTGTCGCTCTGGCGGTCGCGAATAAAAAAACGAGGCGCAGACGGGCCTCGTTTTACATCAAGCGCCAAAACATTAAACCGTTTCGAGCGTTTGATCATCTAAATTCAAGAGAGCTAAGGCATCGTTTCGCTTTAGCTCAAACAACCAACCCTACTTTTTTACCCGATACGAGTCGTGACAGGCCTTGCAGCTTGCGCCGACATCGCCAAAAGCCGCGCGCAGTTTTTCAAGATCGCCGCTACCTGATACGTCAGACAACTTCACCACAGCCGCTTCAAACTTTTGCTGCGCTTGTTTAAAGCCAGCAGCGTCTGACCAGACTTCGGGCTTGGCGCTGCTGCCCGCTTGACTGCCAGTCGTGAACGCTGCCCAAGGCAAGGTCGATAAGGTTTTTAAAACATCAACGTTTGCTTTAATCGCGGCTGCATCATAAGGCGTTGCGCCTTTAACGGTTGGCTGCATGCGTCCAAAATGTGAGCTGATTAAGGTCAAAGCTGACTGGCGATATTTGATCGCATCTTCGGGCTTCGCAAACTGAGCCTGTGCCGTTTGAACGAACAAAGGTGCAGCAACGCTTACGGCAAGTAACAGTAACTTAATTTTTTTCATAGTTCTCTCGCTAAAAGTGAGTTGGCTCGACAAAGCAAAATTCGTTCAGTTAAGCTTCATTCATTCGTGACAGTTGGATGCGTTCAGTCAAGCTTAATGTGCTCGGTGAACTTGTATTTTTACAATCACTCAACCGTTTTAGCAAGCACCTGCGCCATTCCGATGTAGTTGCGCGGTGTCATGGCTAGCATCCGTGCTTTGGCATCAGGCGGCAACGCTAAGCCCGAAATAAATTCATGCAAAGCTTCTTGGGTAATCCCTTTGCCGCGGGTGAGCGCTTTGAGTTGCTCGTAGGGCTGGGGCAAACCGTAACGGCGCATCACCGTTTGGATGGGTTCAGCTAAGACTTCCCAACACCGATCTAAGTCAGCATCAATTGCCGCGGCATTGACTTCGAGCTTACCTAAGCCACGCAAACACGAGTCATACGCCACTAAACAATAGCCGAGCGCAACGCCTAAGTTACGCAACACGGTTGAGTCAGTCAGATCACGCTGCCAGCGCGAAATCGGAAGTTTTTCAGAGAGGTGACGCAGCAAAGCGTTTGCTAAACCTAAGTTACCCTCAGCGTTTTCAAAGTCAATCGGGTTGACCTTGTGCGGCATGGTCGACGAACCTACTTCCCCATCTTTAAGACGTTGCTTGAAAAACCCAAGCGCAATATAGCCCCAGATATCGCGATTTAAATCGATCAAAATCGTATTGGTGCGGGCGACCGCATCAAACAGCGCCGCCATCCAGTCATGTGGCTCGATCTGAATCGTGTGTGCGTTTTGCTTCAGGCCCAGCTCAGCCAACACCTTGCCGCTAAACCGCTGCCAGTCGATCTCGGGGTACGCTGACATATGCGCGTTGTAGTTGCCAGTGGCGCCATTCATCTTGGCCAGCGGCAAAACGGCCTGAATATTAGCGATGGCATCGCGCAAGCGTGCGGCCACGTTGGCAAACTCTTTGCCCAAGGTTGTAGGGGTGGCGGGTTGTCCGTGCGTACGCGCCAACATGGGCTGTGCTGCCTGCGTATGAGCAATGTGTTGCACAGCGGTAAGCAGCTTTTGCAACTGTGGCACGACCACCTGGTCTCGCGCCCGACCCAACATCAAGGCATGCGAGGTATTGTTGATGTCTTCAGAGGTACACGCAAAATGGATAAATTCGCCTGCCGCCTCAAGCTCTGCATCGCCTGCCACCTGCTCTTTTAGCCAGTACTCAACCGCTTTCACATCGTGATTGGTGACACGTTCGATCTGTTTAATACGATCTGCGTCGGCTTCTGAAAAATTAGTCACAATCGCCTGCAGGCGGGTTCGAGCTGTAGCCGAAAACGGTTTTAACTCAGCGAGCCCAGCCTCAGACAAACCCACCAGCCAGGCAAGCTCGACCTCAACCCGATGGGCCATAAAGCCCGCCTCTGACAACAAAGGTCGCAAGGGCTCGCAGCGCGAAGCGTAACGTCCGTCAAGTGGCGAAACGGCATTCAAAGCGCTGAGCGCTGGGTTAGTTTTCATATTAGGTATTGCTCAAAAAAACGACAAAATAGATAAAGATAAGTTTATCACCCCGGTTTATACGCTAATTAGCCTTACAGGCTTTACACTCAGAGGCTGCAGTTTTGGCCGGATTTTGCAGTTTTGCTCCAGATGCATCTATTCAGGCTTGAACTGGCCGGCATACCTTAGACTCAACACTTGCGGCAAGCCCCACATGATGAAACTGCTTTCTTCGCCTACCAGCCCCTACGTACGCAAAGTGCGTATTGTCATGATTGAAAAAAAGCTCGACTATCAATTAGAAGACGCAAACGTTTGGGCCGTCGATACCCGCATCCAAGAACACAACCCACTGGGCAAAGTACCCTGCCTTGTCACCGACGATGGCAGCGCCCTGTTTGATTCACGCGTCATTGTTGAGTACCTTGATACCCTTTCGCCCGTCGGTAGCCTGATCCCAAAAGGCGGTCGCGAACGCGCAGCCGTCAAATGCTGGGAGGCCTTGGCCGACGGTGCACTTGACGCCTGCGTCACGATTGTCAAAGAATTGCAACGACCTGCAGGGCGGCAAAGCCCCGAATGGATCGAGCGCCAATACAGCAAAATTGATGCGGCACTCAGCGCCATGGAAACCGGCTTAGGCGATCAAAACTTTTGCATGGGTATTAGCTACACGCTCGCTGACATCGCTGTCGGCTGCGTCTTGGGCTATATGGATTTACGTTTTGCGCACGTCGATTGGCGCAGCACGCACCCGAATTTGGCGCGCTTAGACAAAAAACTGATAGCGCGGCATAGCTTTATTGATACCGTCCCGCCTGCGGCTTAAACAATAATCCCGCCACCCAAGCAAATATCGCCGTCATACAACACCGCCGATTGACCAGGCGTTACGGCCCACTGCTGCTCGGTAAAACTCAGTTCAAAGGCGGAATCAGAGACCCTAGCAAGCACGCAACTTGCATCCGCCTGCCGGTACCGCGTTTTTGCGGCATACGCCCCAGGGGCTGGGGGTTGTTCATCTACCCAACTCACCTGCCCCGCCTGCAATGTCGGCGAAAGCAACCAAGGGTGATTGTGCCCTTCTACGACATATAACGTATTGGTTGCCATATCTTTGCGCGCCACATACCAAACTGGCCCCGTGCCATCGGCCTGCTGGTGGCCTTTCACGCCCCCGATCCCCAAACCTTTACGCTGGCCAAGGGTGTAAAACGACAGGCCGTGATGCGTACCAACACGTTCGCCTGATTGCGTGATAATCGGCCCGGGGTCGGTGGGCAAATAGCGATTTAAAAATTCGCGAAAGGGGCGTTCGCCGATAAAACAGATCCCAGTTGAGTCTTTTTTTGCGGCGTTAGGCAAGCCAATGTTGTGCGCGATGCGTCGCACTTCGTCTTTGGTGATCTCGCCTAGCGGAAACAAAGTCTGCGCTAACTGCCCCTGATTTAACCGATGCAAAAAATAACTTTGGTCTTTGGTGTGGTCAAGCGCCTTTAATAACTGGTAACGCGTGCCGCGTTGATCTTGCCCAGCAGCTTGCACCGCACGCACCCGTGCGTAATGACCCGTGGCGATATGGTCTGCGCCCAGGCTCATTGCATGATCTAAAAAGGCTTTGAACTTGATCTCTGCGTTACATAAAACGTCAGGATTAGGGGTGCGGCCCGCCGAATACTCGCGTAAAAAATCGGCAAACACGCGGTCTTTGTACTCGGCTGCAAAATTCACCGCCTCAATATCCACACCCACCACATCCGCCACGCTTGCGGCATCAAGCCAGTCTTGGCGGGTTGAACAGTACTCAGAATCGTCGTCGTCTTCCCAGTTTTTCATGAACAGGCCAATAACCTCATAACCTTGCTCTTTTAGCAACCAGGCGGTCACAGACGAGTCGACGCCGCCAGACATGCCGACTACCACTCGTTTTTTACCCCCGTCGGGGCGAGAAGACACTAAAGAATCCATATCTTCAAATTGTAGTCGCTTCGCTAAAGTCTATCTTTGAGCAGCCTAGTCATCCGACACACTCAACCTGAATCATCCCTACTTTATGCCCGACAACCTGACTACAGGCTGACCTCTCAGCCTACAGGCAAAGAAGTTGATCCATCTCACACCACAAAGCAACTTCTCAGTAGGGAAACAGCAAGTCTAGGGGTCAAAACAGGTAAACTGCCGCACTAATAGAGATTATCTTCGGAGAAGTCGATGCGCATTGGAATCCCGCGCGAGACCCGCGACAGCGAGACTCGAGTTTCGGCCACGCCAGAAACGGTTAAAAAATACGTTGCTGCTGGTCATCAAGTGTTAGTTGAGCGCGATGCCGGTTTATCCGCGCATTTTGGTAACGACGCTTACGAACAGGCCGGTGCCTCGATCACTGACGCCGCACAGGCCTTTGGTGCCGAACTGATTTTAAAAGTGCGTGCGCCAAGCACCGCTGAACTGACGCAAATTAAGGCGGGCACGGCACTGGCGGGCATGCTTGATCCGTTTGACGCCGAAGGCCTTGATGCCATGGCGCAGGCTGGGCTAACCGCCTTTGCCCTTGAGGCGGCACCGCGTACCACCCGTGCGCAAAGCTTAGATGTGCTGTCATCGCAGGCCAACCTGGCCGGCTACAAGGCCGTGCTGCTGGGCGCCCACTATTACGGCCGTATGTTTCCGATGATGATGACGGCGGCCGGCACGATTAAAGCCGCCCGCGTTGTGATTCTGGGTACGGGTGTTGCCGGCTTGCAGGCGATTGCCACGGCCAAGCGCTTAGGTGCGGTAGTTGAGGCCTCTGACGTACGCCCCGCTGCGAAAGAACAAGTTGAATCGCTCGGCGCAAAATTTATTGATGTGCCGTTTGAAACCGACGAAGAGCGAGAAATCGCCAAAGGTGTGGGTGGCTATGCGCGCCCAATGCCGGCAAGTTGGATGGCGCGCCAGGCCGTGTTGGTGTCAGAGCGTTGCAAACAAGCCGATCTGGTCATTGCCACCGCACTGATCCCCGGCCGCCCTGCCCCAACGCTGATCTCGGCCGACACCGTGCGCGCCATGAAACCCGGCTCGGTCATTATTGACTTGGCGGTTGAACGCGGCGGCAACTGCCCCCTGTCACAAAAAGGCCTGGTGGTGCAAGAAAACGGTGTCACCTTAGTTGGCCTGACCAACCTGCCTGGCATGGTTGCTACAGATGCCTCGGCCTTATATGCCCGCAATTTGCTTGACTTCTTAAAACTCATTATCGATAAAGAAGGCAAGCTCGCCATTGCGCGTGATGACGATATTGTTCAAGCCTGTCTGGTCTGCGAAGGCGGCCAAAACTTACGGAAGAAATAATGGAAGCGATCAGCCCCACCCTTATCAATCTGATTATTTTTGTTCTGGCCATTTACGTGGGATACCACGTGGTCTGGAACGTCACCCCCGCGTTGCACACGCCCTTGATGGCCGTGACCAACGCGATCTCAGCCATTGTGATCGTGGGCGCCATGTTGGCGGCGGCGCTTACCGAAGGCGGCTTAGCGCGCGGCATGGGCGTGTTTGCTGTAGCACTGGCTGCAGTCAACGTGTTTGGCGGTTTTTTAGTCACACGCCGTATGCTTGAAATGTTTAAGAAAAAAGCACCGAAGGCCAAAGCCGATGATGCCCACGCAACTGGGGACAAAGCATGATCTCAATCAACGTGGTCACACTGTTATATTTGGTTGCCTCGGTCTGTTTTATCCAGGCACTTAAAGGCCTGTCTCACCCCACCACTTCACGCTTGGGTAACGCCTTTGGCATGATCGGCATGGTGATTGCTGTATTGACGACTGCAGCACTAATCGTGGGTTCAGTGAACGAAGCGCGCACCGTTGCGGGCTTAGGCTGGGTCTTGTTAGGCTTACTGGTCGGCGGCACGGTTGGCACCCTGATGGCCCAACGCGTTGAGATGACCAAAATGCCTGAACTGGTTGCCTTCATGCACAGCATGATTGGTTTAGCTGCCGTTGCAATCGCCGTCGCGATTGTCGCAGAGCCAGAGGCCTTTAAGGTCGTGGCGACCAAGGGCCAACCGATCCCGGTCGGTAACCTCATAGAGCTATTCATTGGCACCTTCGTCGGGGCAATCACGTTTTCAGGTTCGGTGATTGCGTTTGGCAAGTTGTCGGGCAAATATAAGTTCAGACTGTTTCAAGGTGCACCGGTGTCGTTTCCGGGGCAACACATGCTGAACTTGGCCTTGGCGCTTGTCATGTTAGGGTGTGGCGTGTGGTTTATGGCGACTCAAAGTTGGACGCCGTTCATCATCATGACGGTGATCGCCTTTGTGTTGGGCGTGCTGATCATCATCCCAATTGGCGGCGCGGATATGCCAGTGGTGGTGTCGATGCTGAACAGCTATTCGGGTTGGGCTGCGGCCGGCATTGGTTTTTCATTGAACAACCCGATGCTGATTATTGCGGGCTCGCTGGTAGGTTCTTCAGGTGCAATCTTGTCTTACATCATGTGTAAGGCGATGAACCGCTCGTTCTTTAACGTGATCTTAGGTGGCTTTGGTGGCACCGCTGACGCCGGCGCAGCTGCAGGCAGTCAAGAGCAGCGCAATGTGCGTTCGGGTAGCTCTGACGATGCGGCCTTTTTGCTGACCAACGCAGAAACCGTCACGATCGTGCCTGGCTACGGCTTGGCAGTTGCGCGCGCGCAGCACGCCTTGAAAGAGTTGGCTGAAAAATTGACCGAACACGGTGTCATCGTGAAGTACGCGATCCACCCCGTTGCCGGTCGTATGCCTGGTCACATGAACGTGTTGCTCGCCGAGGCTGAAGTCCCTTACGATCAAGTGTTTGAGATGGAAGACATCAACAGCGAATTTGCGCAAACCGATGTGGTGCTTGTGTTGGGTGCCAACGACGTGGTCAACCCCGCTGCAAAAAATGATCCCAAGTCAGCGATTGCAGGCATGCCAATCTTAGAAGCCTACAAAGCCAAAACGATTATCGTGAATAAGCGTTCAATGGCCTCTGGCTATGCCGGCCTAGACAACGAACTCTTCTACATGGATAAAACCATGATGGTGTTCGGCGATGCGAAGAAGGTGATTGAGGATATGGTCAAGGCGGTTGAAAACTCGTAGAACTGCTTTGATTTCAATGCGTTAGCGCTGAAAAGAATATGAATGGCCCAAATCTGTCCCACTGAGGGCAGAGTCATGGCAACTTTTCGCAATAGAAATGGCAAGTGGCAGGTGCGGGTTCGTCGTAAAGGGCAACCCGCTGTAGTGAAGTCGTTTCAAACCAAGCAAGACGGCGAACGCTGGGCAAGACAGGTCGAATCAGATATTGATAAAGGCGCTTATACCAATCTTGCACTAGCCGAACGCACGACGCTAAAAGAGCTGATTGAACGCTACATAGTTGAAGTGACCGCGCTTAGTCGCAGCGCGAAAGAAGACACCTTTCGTTTAAATGCACTCAGCCGAGACCCACTGGCAGCGTTGAACGTCACAGGGCTAACACCTAGCCAAGTCGCAAAGTATCGGGACAGACGCATCAAGTGCGTTTCTAACGGCACGGTTATTCGCGAACTATCGTATCTATCAAGCATCATCAATCATGCACGACGCGAATGGGGTATCAATGCTGCCAACCCGATACCGTTAGTCAAAAAACCACCCTCTCCTCAAGGCCGCAACCGATTGCTGAGCGAAGCGGAAATCGTGCGCCTACTGGATGCATTGAAACCACGGATTAAAAGCAGCAACATCTGGATGCAATCGCTGGTTAGCTTTGCACTTGAAAGCGGTATGCGCCGTGGCGAGATGCTTGGCCTAACTTGGGGAAACGTCAATTTCGACAACCACACTGCCCACATACCTTTAACTAAAAATGGTGACCCACGCACAGTGCCGCTATCGATTGCAGCGATTAACATACTGCGAGCAATGCCACACCACATCAGCGGCAAAGTGTTTCCGATCAATCCGCCAACGGTTTCTGCCAGTTTCGATACTGCAAGAACGCGAGCTGGGATAGTTGATTTTCACTTTCACGATTTGAGGCACATGGCAATTACGCGCATGGCTGAGAAGCTGCCAAATCTGATTGAATTGTCTGCTGTGTCGGGGCATAAAAGTTTGGCTATGTTGAAACGCTATTACCACCCTGTGCCCGCAGTGCTGGCACAAAAATTGGGGTAACTATTTGCCGTAGCTTGAACCATATCTAGTGGGGCGATGCTGCAAAAATACAACATCTTGTGACTCCCAGTGCATTCACCATTGATGCGTCGGTTATAGTTGGGCATCAGTAAAGACGTATCTTTGATTTACAAGCGATCAAAGCACGCAAATGAATGGAATCGCCCACCACCAAGAACGGGCAGCGTAGTTAAAACCGTGTGCAGCGTCTCATCCGTTGTCGCACCGCGCAGTAAAACCGGAACACCGCCGGTCAAACAAATGGCTGCATCTATACAGACCTAACAAATACATGTGGCGTTAAGCCTTATTTTTGTCTGAGCTTACTGAGCATGCAGCCTTTCATCGCACCGATTTAAACGCGCCTCAGCAAGCTCCTATTAGGAGTGCACAATGCATTGTCATAACGTAACACCAACTCGACGCATCTATGGGCAATCGTATCTAGACACAAACGGAAGTGCTGTGATGCCAGTGCTTTCGATATCCACACACCTCAACAGTGAAGTGCTTTTGCACTATCCGTACTTTCAAATACACACTAGCGATTTACCAAATCCTCAATCAATCACCGACTCCACTACAAAGCAAACGAATGAAGAGTGGCTTTGCAGAGACCGCCGAACAATATTGTTTTGCCAAGGCTCAAACCTACTACCAACCAAATATCAAGCATCGCCCCAGCAGAAAAAACTGCAGGCTAACTTAAACACGATTTTGGCTTGTGATCACACTTCGTATTGGTGTGACGATGATGGCATCTCATATTTACTGGTAGAGCCTTACCGCGACTCGCTAACCCCTCGCGACTTGAACAAGCTTTATGAGGCTGGATTAGTCGCAACTGAGTTGCCAACGAGGCTATCCCCGTACTGCGGGGTCTGGAACCCAAGGGCAGGTGCTCAACCTGCCACACGTTCGTTTTTGATAGCTGACTATTTGGATCGATTGCGACTACAAAAGATAGCAAAGAAATTATCTAAGGCCGCTGCGGTTGCACCCGAATGGAACGATACGAGTGGCATAGAACTTTGCTAAGCAATGCCAAAAATAAGCCGCCCTACACGGCGGCTTGCTACAACAAAACACAGGAACGACTGTAATGGATTCACTAACTGTAAACAATATTAGAGACGCGATACCAGAGGTATTGCATGGGTGTAATACGTGGCTTAATTGGATGTCGTTTGATAAACGGCATGGCGAAGCAGTATCTCCGTATAAATCACCGATTGCACCGAACGGTAAACACCCTGCCGGTTACAACGATGCAGCTAACTGGATAAGTCTTGACGAGGCAATCAAACGAGCGAGTAACAAAGAAGGAGTACAGGTAG
>CAMEAW010000036.1 GCA_945911685.1 Bordetella parapertussis | reverse complement strand
AATCAAAAATCGTCTTTCGATTTGTCGAGCGACTAGAACAATTATAGAAACCAAGCAAAGGTAGACAACAGCTGCAAAAACGTACGCTTTAAAAAACTGAAAATTTGTCGACGCAAGCTCTTGCACACGGGCAAAAAATTCTGTGTATTGAATCAAAAACGCCACTGAACTGTCTTTCAAGTTTCCGATGCACTGATTAGTGAGCGCTGGGATAGATTGCCTCAACACCTGAGGCAAAATGATGAGTTGAAAGATTTTAAAAGAGCTAAAGCCTTGTGCCCGAGCCGCCTCTAGCTCTGCGCGATCTAACCCATTGAAAGCAGTGCTGAGATACGCCGCGTTATAGGCAGCGATATTCATTGTGAAGCCGATCAAAGCGACGGTAAACGGCGAGCACTTGATGCCCCACTGGGGTAGACCGTAATACATTAAAAACAACAAGACGATCAACGGCATGCCGATGAAAAACGAAATGTAAGCTTTGACGACTGTACGAACGAGTTTGCGTTGACTGATTGAGAAATAGAAAACAACAATACCGAACAATAAGCCCGAGACGCTAGCAAAAACGGCAAGCTTGAGTGTTTGTTCTAGCCCCGCTAAGATCAAGGGCAATTGCTCAAGTAGGTCGCGTTCGAAGGCTCCCATCCCAGTCACGATGCGTGACTCTCGCGACCAAAAAACTCTCTGACCTTGAGGTCTGGATGGTTGGTGGCTAAGTGCTCAATCGTATCCTCGGCCTTGACAACACCTTGTTCAAGAAAAACGACTCGTTCTGAAATATGTCTTGCGAACAGCAAGTCGTGCGTCACACACATCATGGTGATGTTGTCACGATTCAGTCGGTTAAATAATTCTGCCACCTCGCGCACCATGATTGGATCCAACGCTGAAGTCGGTTCGTCAAAGACCACAACAGCTGGGTCCATCGCTAACGCGCGGGCAATCGCAACGCGCTGCTTTTGGCCGCCAGAAAGTTGTTCGGGATATTTGTGCTGATGCGCGATCATATCCAGCCGAGATAGCTCAAGGGAGGCTTTCTCGTTCGCCTCTGCGCGACTCATCTTTTTTAATTTTCGCAATGCAAGCGTTACGTTATCACTGACCGTCAAATGACGGTAAAGGGCAAACTGTTGAAACACAAATCCGATACTTTGCCTGAGTGCAAGCACGTCAGTACTCGGACTGGTGATATCAGCACCACGAAAACTAATCGTGCCAGAGGTGGGTTCTACCAAGCGATTCAAACAACGAAGCAAAGTCGATTTACCGCACCCAGAGGGGCCCATCACGACTTTAAGCTCACCTTGCAAAAGATCGAGGTTGACACCGTTTAACACAGTGTGATCGTCGAATTTTTTGACAAGATTGCGAACTTCAATAAGTGCCATGTTAAGCATCCCCTATGCCAGGCACACGAAAGTGCTTTTCAATTCGCAGTACGCCACGAATTAGGATCCAGTAAATTCCAAAATACAGAACCCCGACTGCTAAATAAACCTCGATCCCGCGAAGCGTGGTCGCCGTTAGGTTCATGGCCTGTTTAGTCATCTCTGGGATACCTACGGTATAGGCGAAAGGAGAATACTTAAGTATCGACGTAAACTCATTGATCATTCCGGGCACCGCGAAGCGTAGCATTTGAGGGGCTTCGATGTACCTAAAGATTTGTAGGCGGCTCATGCCGCTTGCGCGAGCAGCCAGAATCTCAGAGGCGCTTACCGCTTGTAGAGCGCCCCGAAAGACTTCAGACAGGTAGGCTGCCGCAATAAGCCCTAGACTTAGCGCCATCGCGGCGAGTGGGCTGACTTTTACGCCAACACTTGGCAGCCCAAAATACACCATGAACAAAAGCACTAAAACAGGGATGCCTCTAAACACATACGTTAAAACATCGAGAATCCAACCGATACGCTGTGTGCCAAGCTGCCTGAGACCTGCCATCACAAGTCCGACTAACAGAGCCGTTGCGCTACACGTCAACGTGACGAGTAGCGTGTGCCCGAGTCCCTGTGCTAATTGTTCAAGGATATCGAGAAAGTTCATGCCAATGCTTTTGGGCGTGCTACTTCAACCATTGATCAATAATGGCTTTGACCTTTTCTGGCCCGATCTCTTTTAAGTACTTATCAAAGTCATCGCGACGCGCAGAACCTTTTGCGAATGCAAAGCCTAGCTTGTCAAAACCTGTAAAAACACGAGCGCTTTCAACCGGCAATTTAAGTTTATAGAGATAGTTTGCAAAGACCGGTTCTTCAATGAACGCCAAATCAAGATTGCCATTTTGCAAGTCAGTC
The DNA here is from genome assembly GCA_945911685.1 of Bordetella parapertussis. GTDB lineage: Bacteria > Pseudomonadota > Gammaproteobacteria > Burkholderiales > Burkholderiaceae_B > Zwartia > Zwartia parapertussis_K. Next base: position 20,774 of record CAMEAW010000036.1, on the reverse strand, counting down.
ATTGCCTCGCTGTACGAGGGATAAAGTTTGACTTGGCTCAAAGAGTAGTAGCCCTTTGGTTCGAATTCGTTCTTAATCAGATCGCTGTAGGCCATTCCACGTGGATAGCCGATTGAGTATTTTTTGAGTTCAGACAGGTCACTGATTTTTATGTTGCGACTCTTTAAACTGACTAAGTGCCACGCATTATCGTAGTAGGGTTGCGAAAAATCCATCACCTCTTTACGTTTATCGGTGATAGAGATACCCGAAAACGCGACGTCGGCTTGCCCGCTTGATACAGCACCGAGCATGCCTTGCCAATCGTACGGTGTAATTTTTAGTGTGCAGCCACGTGCTTTGCAGTAGCCTTGAAAAATGTCCAGGTCAACACCCTGTATCTTTTTGTTTTCTTCAAAAAGCATCGGAGGGGATGTCGGTGAAACTGCGACTTTGATTTCGTTACCTGACTTATTGTCTGAGCAACCCGTCAGAAAAATCAGTGTCAGGCACAAAGCCTTAATGAATTGTCGTGTCAGCATCATAAAAGTACCTTAATGTCATGGGCGAGAAGCGCGAAAGCGACGGCTGTACTTGTAGTGTATCTTACGCGACCTGTTGTCCTGCAGCGAGCATCCAGCGTTTCATGACCGTTTGGTCAGTGGCATCGACGTTAAGCGACACATCATTGAGAAGTGGCAAATCGAGTTTGACTTCGGCGGCTAGTGCTTTGGCTAAATGCAGATCTTTGCTGACAATATTGACGAGCGAGAAAAACGCCTCTGGTGAGCGTGCCCACGCTTGATAGTGCTGACGTGTCATCGCGCCGTCAAGCGACATAAAGTTTCTGCCGCTGCTGACTTCTAGAATCGGGGCAATTTGTTCAATGCTCACGCCATGTTTGGCTGCTAATTCAAAGGCCTCTGCTGCGAGATAGATGCTCGCAATGCCGAGCATGTTATTGATCACTTTGATCACCTCCGCTGCGCCAAGCGCACCACACCGAAAAATTTCAGTTCCCATCGAGCGCATCAAAGGCTCGGCTGTATTTAAGTCTTGGTCGTCACCACTCATCATGATGGTGAGGGTGCCTTGCTCGGCCTTGACTAAACCGCCGCTGACCGGAGCATCGATCAAGTGTGCGCGGGTGTGTTTAAGGCCTGCCGCAACCTGTTTGAGTGTTGAGGGTAGGGTGGTGCTCATCATGCAGACTAACGGTTGATGCTCGGGGGGGATCGCCGCGATAAATCCAGCGGGGCCGCAGGTGACCGATACAATCTGCTCGTCATTCGCAACAAGTACGATGATGGCATCTGCCAACGCACAATCTTGCGCATCCCGAGTGACGGTTATTCCCTCCTTTTTGAACGCCTCGAGTACGCTTGGGTCTTGATCGCAGATGGTCAAGTCGAAACCACCACGTTTGATGCAGCGCGCCATACGCGAGCCCATGTTGCCAGCGCCAATGAGCGCTACGGTTCTGATTGTCATAAGAGGTCTCCGATATATTGTTGTGCTGGGCGGTGTGCGAGACGCACCATAAAGAGCCCAGCTTTTTCTGTATCTTAAGATAATTGCCCAAAGAGTGGCATACTTTTGCTTTAAGCTGCCTCTAGGTTCATCTTCTCTGCGCTGAACGTAGCGGCATCGCAAGTGTGTTTTAGACGCGTCAAGCCTTTTAAAAGGATGTTAATTGGTCGTGAACAGCAAAACGAGCGCAATTTCTGGGTTGGCGTTTGCGTCGCTTTTATTTGTCGGGCTGATCATGGGCGCCAATCATGTGGCAGCGCGTATTGCGTTTGATCATGGTCTAAATGTGGCCACTGCGGTGGTGGTGCGCAGCTTAGTGACTGCGGTTGTGGTGAGCTTAATTGTTTACTTTCAGGGCGTACCGATTCGACTTACGCTTAAACATAAAAAGGTATTACCCGCGATTGGTCTGTTGGTCACGATTCAAAGCCTCAGTATTTATTCTTCGGTGGCCTTGCTGCCAGTATCCTTGGCCTTGTTAGCGTTTAACACCTACCCACTCTGGACAGCCTTTTGGTGTCGCGTCATTTATGGTCAACGCCCAGAGCCGCAGGTACTGCTCGCGATGCCGATTATGCTAATTGGGTTGGCGCTGGCCTTAGATGTCTTTGGTGCCACGTCGGGCCTAGGCGCCAAAGCACAGTGGGGCATGATCGGGGTCGGGGTCGCCTTCGCACTGACTGCAGCCGGTACGTTTGGCCTGGTTTTAGCGCTGACACAAAACGAAGCGTCTGACCTAGATGGCCGTGTTCGGACGGCGACCACGATGTGGATGGTGGGATTGCTGGCGATCATTGGTGCGCAGGTGTTGGGCGACTTTCAGTGGCCTACAGCGACAGCGGGTTGGTGGGGCCTGGCGTTGTTGACGACTTTTTATGGCACTGGTTTTACAGTGATGTTCATTGTGCTACCGCGCTTGGGGGTTGTGGGTAACTCGTCGATCATGAGTATCGAGCCCATTTTTGCACTGGCCTTAGGTTGGTTTATTTTGGATCAAAAAATTGCCGTGATACAAATCGTTGGCGCGTGTTTGGTCGTTGGGCTTGTGATTAAGCTTGGATTGAGAAAGCAAGTTACGTCGAAGACGACTCGCTGAAACTGACCCCTTGCATCCCTGCCCGTTGCGCCACCGCTTTTAAAAAGCCATTTGCTTGAATCTCACTACAAAAAGCTTGCAATAAGGGCATGCCAGCTGTGCGACCCTTGGGGATCCCTAACGCGATCCGTTCAAAGCCCCAGGCGCCCTCTAAGATGATTGAGCCTGGGCTATGCTTGGCCAGTTCAAAGAGAATGCCCTTGTTGGTACCAAAGGCATCGATGTTTGCTTGATTGAGTTGCTGCGTCACTTCTTCAAGGCTATTGATTGCGACGACCTTTGCGTGCTGCAAAAGGGTTGGCAAGACGGTTTCTGAGGTGCTGCCACCCGAGACCCCCACCACGATGCCTTCGCGATCAAGTGCCGCCATGTCACGCACATCACAGTGGGCACCGATTAAATAGCTTTGCGCCGAAAAAAGAACCGCTTGAGCAAAGTCTAAATACTCGGCCCGTGCGGGTGTTGCATTGACCAGCGCTAAGTCGATCTCACCTTGCTTGGCGGCGGCCAACACATCCCCATTCTTTTGAAAAACGATTGGCTCAAACGCTAGCCCCAGATAGCGTGCAAACGCACGCCCCAACTCGAAGCCCATGCCGTAGTTATCTTGCGGTGTTGGGCCGAGCATCAACGATTGTGGGCTACCGGGATAGAGTCCCACGCGTAATTTTCCGGTGGGGGCGAGGCTGTGAGACATCAGTTGTTACTCGCTAAAAATGAAGGAAAGCATGACATGCGCGCAAGTGATGGGTAATAAATGCACTAATGATACGACGGATGAACGCGAGTATTACGTAGCTTGGTTTAGTTAACTTGGTTGTTTATACTGGTTACCCTCGCTTTATTTATCGCTTGGGCCACATTCAAGCTGGAGTCACCTCGTCATGTTCGGTAAAAAAAATTCTCCCAAAATTGTTCGTTCAACCGACGAATCGTTTGAAACCATCATTGGGCAGTCGACTGAAATCCACGGTCAGATCATTGCCACGCAAAGCTTGCGCATTGATGGTAGTGTGACCGGTGATATTCGTGTGTCGCAGACCAGTAGTGTGAGCTTGGCGATCGGTTTAACGGGCGTGGTGCAAGGCGATATTCACGCGCAGCGTTTGATTGTGGGCGGGCGCGTGATAGGTAATATTTTTGTGACTGAGACGGTTGAGTTGCACGATAGCGCAGACATACAGGGCGATATCACCTATGGTCAAATCAGCATCGAACCGGGTGCAAAAATTAACGGTCGTATGATCACTCAAGCAAACGCGCAACAAGGCGAATTTACCATCGAGGGTAAACCTACTTTGGTTGGTTCTGCTTCGGGCCAGGCACTACCAGCACCTGCATCGGATTAACCAATTGCCCGTTGTATAAGACTTCAAAATGAAGATGGGCGCCCGTGGTGCGCCCAGTTAAGCCAACCTCGGCAATCTTTTGACCGCGAGTGACAGTTTGACCCACAGCTACATCAAGTTTTCTGGCGTGGGCATATTTCGACACATAGCCTTCGGCGTGTTTAATTTCAACAGTTAGCCCATAAGCCCCATCCCAGCCTGCGCGCGAGACAGTGCCATTACCCGCCGCTAAAATCGGCGTGCCAATCTTTGCCACAAAATCGATGCCAGAGTGTTGTGCCACCGTACGCGTGATGGGGTCCATGCGAGGGCCGAAGTTACTATTGAGCCCAAGCGCCATAGGCAACGGCGCACCGAGCGGCAAGTGTGTGAGTAATTGATAACGCGTTGCCCAAAGCTCTTGTAAACCGAGCGCGGTTGTGTTGAGCGAAGATATTTTGGCGATCGTGTAATCAAGCTCGTCTTCAAGGTAAGCATTTGGGGCTGACTTAAAGACAACCGGACGAAGAGGCCCACCACGCCCTGAGGCGTCAGACATTTTATTTTTGACTGGAGCAGGTGCCGCGAGTGTCGCCAAGCGCTCTTTGAGTGCATTGAGCTCTCCGATCTTGCTTGTCATGCCTGTCATTTGTACGTTCAGCGCATCTAGTTTTTTGCGATAGAGCGCATCGATTTCTTTTTTCTCGCGGCTGAACTGCATAGTGGTTTCTTTGAAATCAACTTGCATCAATGCGAGTTGATGTTCATACGACGCGACTAAATCCTTTTGTTTTTTTTCACGCTGCGCCAGTACCGTTTGTTGGGTTTGAGTGATGCGTTCAAGCTGTTTTTGATACTGCGCGTCAGTTTCGGCGAGTTCTTTTATTCGGCTGGATTGGGCTTCGGCGAGTTCTTTTGTTCGTTTGTCTAAAGTTGCCTGATGCTGTTGAGTCAGGCGTGTCAGTTGTTGCTGGTGCTGCGCGAGCACGACCTGTTGCTCATCCGCCGTAATCACATCGCCCATGGTGCGGGCTAATTTAGGCTGAAACTGTAGCGCAATCCTAAAACCAAAAAAATGAATACTCACGCCAACCATAATCAGCAAAACGCCGGCCAAGATCGACCAGCGAATAAGACGCTGACGCGAAATATTAATTTTTCTAACGCTCGAAGTTGAGCCCGAAATCCAAATAAGCTGCACGGAGGATGGTGTTTTAATTAAACGGAGGGAAAGTATACCCAGTGCTTAGCGAAAGAGTTGAAAATTCACTAAATACTGAATATATTTTAGATTTACTAAGACATACCTTGGTTCGGAGGGCGCACTAACGCCTGGCAAAGCATTGCCTCAAGGCGGGTGTCTGTGCTGACGTACGGTGTTATTCATTACAGCACGGCGGGGACGAATATTCGCGCACAAAAAAAAGCGAGCGCAATATATTGCGCTCGCCTTCTCTCAAAAAGAGACTATGACTTAAGCAGTGCCCCAAGGCTTGATTGCGTCCTTCAGCTGTGCGTAACCATCTAAGTAACGTGGACGCTTTTCACCGAAGATTTTGTCGAAGGTGGCTAGCTGTGCGTCGAGCCAATCAGACAACTGTTTGTTGCCTGGGTTAGCTGCTTTATACGCTTCGTTAATCAGCACAAAGTGAATGCGTGGATCGTACGGTTGCTTTTCGCCACCAACTGTTTCGTCGCCATCCAGCAAGCGCAACAACATCGCGTCAGCTGAACCCAAAGTTTGTTCATAAATTGGAGCGCCATGTACGCGATACATCACGCTGGTCATGTCTTTACCGTTGGTCATGGTGTAACCCATTTCAACCCACAATTTTTTCATGTCAACTTTAGCGCCAACACGATCAATGATGATTTGACCCCAATCGCGCAACACATCAGGCGCGTCAGCCATCAAATCTGTCAGGCGGTCGCCATCAAGGTCGGTTGCGTAAATAATACAAGGGCGTTGACGAATCATGTCATGCAGCAACAAACCAAAGTTTGTGTCTGAGATGTGTTCGTAAATATCACCGCCCCAGTTTTCCATGCCGTCTTTGAAGTCTTTTGGCAAGCAAGCAACAATGGCATCAACGTTAGCGCGATGTTCTTCGTAGGCGTCTACGGTGTACTGACGCTTCAGTTTGAATTTGGTGCCTTGTAACAACCAGCGCATGATGCCAGCGTTGATCGCGTCTTCTTGCGCCTGTGTGGGCTTGGTGGCCACGCGACCGATCTGGCCGGTTTCGTGCACCATCTTCAAGAACAGACGTGCGGCGTAGGCCATACGCACACCGGGGGTGTTCATTTCAGAGTGAATCACACCAGTTGCGGGATCAACTTTAAATTTCTTTTTGTCTTGCGAGTAAGGCAGGCCTGGCATAAAGCGAATGCTGGTGATGCCGCCGTAAGGGCGTACGTTGCAGTACACGCCTGCAGCGGTGCGCAGAGGCGCGTTGGCTGATTTGCCATTCACTACAACTTTTTTGCCGCCTTCGTTGACCATGAAGTCACCGGCTGTTGACCACTTCAGCGCGGTGTAGTCGAGTTTGCCAAACCACTCAAGTGAAGCGAGTTTGCTGTCGTGGCGAAACTGCGCCATCATCGGAACGCCTAAAAACGGCAGGCCTAAGACGTCTAGCGCCATCAGTGTGCCGTTCAAGGCAAACATATCGGTAAAGGCATGGGCGACGGGTTTGACGCCGCCAGCGGTGCTGCCGCCTTCCCAGATGATTGCGTCGGGGCAATCAGTCGGTTTAATGGCCGAGCGCTTGTAAATGCCATCAAGCATTTTGAAGAGGTCGCCGTTTTGCTCTTCTTGAGCGATTTTCAGCAGATCGAGATTTTGTGCCATGAACGCAGAACCTTAGTCGTGGATGAGAAAAAGTTGCAGGGTAAGTAGAAATCCCTAGTAATGCGATTATCGCACTAGTAGGGATATGGACAAATCTGTGTAGAAGTCAGCCTAAATTAGGCCAATAACAAAGCTATATTTAGCCTGAGCGGTCACTGAGGGCAGCCATTGAGCTAGCCCGCAGCTGGCTCAGGTCATTTCAAAGCCTTTGTAGCCCTCGCTAGCCACCTTGTCGCAGATCGTACGGTAGTGGGCAAAGCCACCCGCATAGGGCATGAATACCTGCGGCTTGCCGGGCACGTTTGCACCTAAATACCAAGAGTGTTTGACTTTGGGCAGCAGAGTGGCGTTGGCCGCACGATCAACTTCTTTTTGCCAGGCTTCACTAGCAGCTTCGCTGGTTTCGACGCAGGTCAAGCCCTTTGCCTTCATTTTGCTGATGCAGTCGCTGATCCACTCGACGTGCTGTTCAATTGTAGGTGGCATATTACTGAGTACCGATGGGCTGCCGGGGCCTGTGATCGTGAACATGTTCGGGAAACCTGGCACTTGCAGACCCAAATTAGTGCGAGGGCCGGCGCTCCAGTAATCTTTCAATGTGCGCTTGTTACGACCCACAATATCCAGCCTGACAAGCGAGCCGGTCATGGCATCAAAACCAGTCGCAAACACGATAATGTCGAGTTCGTACTCTTGCTCGGTGGTCTTAATGCCTTTGGCCGTAATTTTTTCGATTGGTGCTGAGCGCAGGTCAACGAGTGCGACGTTGTCGCGGTTATAGGTCTCGAAGTAGTGATCGTCAATCGGCGGCCGCTTGCCCGCAAACGGATGGTCGATGTCTGATAACACTTCACCCATTTTCGGGTCTTTGACGATGCCACGAATCTTTTCGCGGATAAAGTCTGCCGCAGTTTTGTTGGCTGCATCGTCGGTTAACAGATCGCGATAAGAGGCTCTGAACTGAAAGCCGCCCATTTCCCATTTGTCTTCGTACGTTTTTTGGCGAACGTCAGCTGGGGTCTCAACGGCTGAGCGATCATCAATATAAAATGCATGCCCATTGGTATTAGAGGTCATGACCTTATAAATATCTGCAGAGTGCTCTTTGGCGTACTTTTTGAACTCTGGGGTCAAGGGGTGATGGCGAGCCGGCAGGCTGTAGTTTGCGGTACGCTGAAACACCGTCAAATGCTTGGCCTGTGCAGCAATCACAGGGATTGCCTGAATGCCAGTTGAACCAGTGCCGATAATACCGACCCGCTTGCCAGTGAAATCAACGCCCTCGTGCGGCCACTGACCCGTGTGGTACCAGTCGCCCTTAAAGTCATCCAAACCAGCAATCTTAGGCACGTTGGCATTAGACAAACATCCAACCGCAGTAATCAAGAACTGGGCGTTGTATTGTTCGCCGGTGTCGGTCGTGACCAACCAGCGATTCGTGGCTTCATTAAAATGCGCCTGTGTCATCGCCGTGTTGAGCTTGATATCCGAGCGCAGATTGAGTTTGTCGGCCACAAAATTCATGTAACGCAAAATCTCGGCCTGTTGGGGGTAGCGCTCTGACCACTCCCACTCTTGCACGAGTTCTTGCGAAAAATAATACATGTAAGTATGGCTTTCAGAGTCGCAACGCGCACCCGGGTAGCGATTCCAGTACCAAGTGCCACCCACGCCTGCACCGCGTTCGATCACTTTGGCATTTAAGCCCAGTTTGTCGCGCAGGCTATGTAATTGGTACATCCCCGCAAAGCCGGAGCCAACAATAATGGCGTCAACGTTTTGTATGGTTGCTGATGTGTTCATGGCTTGTCTGTATTGGTTTTGTGAGACCCTTAAATTACCATAATCAAACAGTCTTAGGCTATCCAGAAATTTTTTATCGCCAAAGCCTAGGTTTCGAATGGCTGAAGCCTCAGGCGAAAATTCGTCGCTTCCTCGCAATAAATCCCAACAACACAAGGGTTCGGACGTTGCTCGAACTCAAGAGGCTGAGCCCAAGTTAATATCTCGGGGTCTTTTGTAGGGGTAACTTTGCCCAAGTCTTGAAGGAAGCGCCTGGATGGCTCTCGCTGATCACCTCAATATCGTTCAAAGCGTCTCAAAAACGGTCACGTCACTCATTATCAGTGCGAGCGCTCTATTTGGAACTGGTTTTGTATTTAAGTCGGTCTTTCAACCAACCGCAGTCGTGCTCGACCGTATCGAGATCCCCGAGAGCTTAGAGACTCAGGGCTTTAAGAGCGAGGTGGTCGTTCAACGTCTGCTAGACGAAATTAATGCCTACAAATCCATTGCGAACACTAATCCCAAGGGTGGGGTCGATGGCCCGGAGAACGCATTGTTTAGTGGCATGTCGAAGGGCACTGATGCAAAAATTGAGGCGAGCGTTGGCGGTATTTCACTTCAGTCGATTGAACAAGCAGTGCGTTTTGTTTTTCAGAAACATCCGCAAGTTATCTCGGGTGACATCACAAACTGCTAGCCTTCGACTTATATGCCCATTTTGAGCCCTTGCGCGCAGCACTGGCCGCCCAGCGGTTGGGTAAGCCAGAGCTAGCCTTAGAAGTTTTACGCCCAATGATAATCTCAGGAACTCCGGCTGAGCGTAAGTTTGCGCTTTGGCTTCGTTCAACCCTTGCTCCTGTCTCTGAGCGTGAGCAGTATTTACTTGAGGCACTTTCTATAGACCCAGATTTTTTCCCAGCGTTAATCGGACTGTCTGAATTTGAAGTTAGCCAAAAACGCTATGCACAGTCGATCGAGTACGCTGACCGCGCTATTTTGCTTACCCCATCTAGTCCGCTTGGCTTTAACGCGAAAGGCGTCGCGTTGCGCGCCTCGGGTGATCGTGTTGCCGCGGTCCAACAATTCGAAAAGGCCTGCGCGTTACCGGTGCAATCGCCGGGCTGTCACATTCACTTGGGGCTCGAGTACATGCGTGCAGTAGACCGCCAGCCCCCCACCAAAGAAGCCCTGCGTAAAGCCTATACAGAATTTGCTGCAGCGATCAAGGTCAACCCGAGAGCCTCATGGGCGTATTCACATGCGGCTTTTGTGAGTACCGAACTCAATGATTTAAAAGAGGCAAAAATTTTAATTTTGCGCGCAATTGAGTTAGACCCCGTCGAGCCGACACATCAGTTTAGATATGCCTATACGATGCACCGGTTGGGTGAGCGCGTTAAAGCGAAAGAGATGATGACAAACTTGCTAGAGGCGAATCCAAATTGGTTGACTACGCGCGGGCCGCAAGCTGGTCAGCGCATTGCCAAGACAGTACTCGGCGAGCATTAGGGCATTACTGTTAAGAATTTTGCGCGTTTGTTTACTGTAGAAGTTGAGACTCAGGGTTCAGACGAGTCTAAGAGGCTAAGATTTTTTATTAAGGCTGGCATGCTAAAAATTGCTTTTTTTCTGTTGAGTCTAGTTTTCTCACATTCTTGTTTGTCTCAAGCCGTTGCACACCCCGAGTTTCGCGGTTTTTTGGTGGATATGTCGCGCTTGTCACCCGCCCAACGGCAAGCCTTGACGCCGAGCTACATCGAACAAATAAAGGTGATTGAGTCGGTTGGTTTGCCAGCAGAGATGCTGGCATTTATGAAAACGATTCCGATTTTTGCTGATCCAGAATTTAGCGCTACTGGCACACATGCGTTGTATCGTCGAAAAAATGCCACGCCAAAGCCGAAAGGGCAGGTGGTGACTGACTTGATTCCAATGGACTCCAAGCGGCCGATCTTATTGCACGAGATGCTACACGCGTACGATGCAAATAAGTGGGATTTTAATAATGCGACTGTAATAGCAGCCTACGAGCGAGCTCTTAGCGAAAAAATGTACCCAGCCAGCGCGGTGAAATCCCACTTTTTATCTAATGCGCGTGAGTATTTTGCAATCTCAGGGACGATCTATCTGTTTGGACAAATCCAGCAAGAGCCTTTTAATTGCAAGCTCATCGTAAAAAACCAACCGAAGTATGTCGAGTTTCTCGAGCAGCTGTTTGGCAAGCATTCGCACTGCGGCTAATCAGCCATTCGCCGAGCAGGCGAGCGGCTCTGCCGTTGAGGATCACTTGCGCACCGCATGCGGTGCGCTTGCAGGTTTAGAACCCGTCTTTTATTAAAACAATTACCTCAACCTCAACGGTCATTGCGTTAGGGAGTGAGCCCATGCCAACCGCTGAGCGGGCATGTTTGCCGCGTTCACCAAGCACCTCAATCAGCACATCAGAACAGCCGTTAATCACCTGGGGCTGCTCGCCAAAGTCGGGCTCGGCGTTGACCATACCTAACAGTTTGATGACGGCCTCGACATGATCGAGTGAACCGATTGCTGCGCGTATTGTGGCTAAAAGTTGCAACCCAACTCGTCGCGCATCGGCGTAGCCACGCTCGACCGAGCAGTCACGACCCAAGCGCCCGACGCTGATCTTGCCGGCGTCATCGCGTGGGCCTTGGCCTGAGAGATAAAGCAATTGACCGGCCCTGCGCCAGGGCACATAACTTGCGACGGGAACCGGGGGTGTGGGCAATTGCAGCCCAAGTTCTTTTAGTTTGGCTTCTGCTGACATATTGGTTTTAACCACCACCATAAAGATATTTAGGGAGCCACAGCGTCATGCCAGGCCAAGCGTACATGATCGCCATGCAAATGATCACGATAAACATATAAGGCATCATGCCCGCAAAAATCTGATTCAGCGTCACATGTGGGGGCGCAACCCCTTTAAGATAGAACGCTGACATCGCGACTGGCGGCGACAAGAATGCCGCTTGCAAGTTCACAAAGACCAGTGTGCCCCAAAGGATCGGATCGATATTAAAGTGCGAAAGCATAGGTAAAAAGATTGGCACAAAAATCACGATGATTTCTGTCCATTCAAGCGGCCAGCCGAGCACAAAAATCAAAGCCTGAGACAGCAGCATAAATTGCAGCGGCGACAGGTTCATACCCAACACCCAGCTCTCGATGATCTGCTGGCCACCCAAAATCGCAAAGACTGCTGAAAACAGCGCCGAGCCAACAAATAACCAGCAAACCATCGAGGTGGTTTTTGTGGTTAAGAATACGGCTTGCTTCATGCGTTCAAAAGTAAACGATCCCGAGGACCAGGCCAGCAAGAAAGCGCCCGCCGCACCGATCGCCGCCGATTCAGTTGCCGTTGTGATGCCGAGCAAAATCACCGCGAGCACGACGACCGTCAAAATACCCAAAGGCATCACGGATTCAACGAGAAGTTTGAGAATTTCAAATTGTTCGTCTCTTAATTTGCGGTAATAGTTGAGCAGTAGAAATAGGGTTAAAAAGCTCGTGATCCCAAAGTACAGATAGAAGTTATCTGAGGGCGGAGAGTAGACGTCTGGTTTTTGGCTATCAGCGTTATCGGGATCGGCATCTAGCGCGATCAGACCACCTCCAGTGTTACTTGAAGAGCGTGAGCTTGAGGTACTCTCAGCGCCGATTTCTACCAAGGTCTCTTCTTGCGCTTTGGGTGGGGCAGATGTGGTGGGGCCGGGTAACGGCTTAGCAAGCACAAGCACCGCTTGCGCCTCATCGAACTGTGCCTTGGGATGTATCACGACATACCACCACGTGCCGGCGATCAGCGCGACCGTCATGATTAAAGGAAACAGCGCAGAAATCAGATTCTTGATAATGCGGCCATAGGTAATACGCGTTCCTTCGGGGGCGTTCAATAACGGGCTGGGTGCAAAGGCCGCTTTGATGGTTGCCACAAGAAAGTTCGTCGAATAATGCTCGCGTAAAAAGGCTACCGAAGCAGGGATAGGCACCTTCAGCATTTCAGGAGGCAGCTTAGGCGCAATCTTTGGGTCAATGAGTGCCCAACCAATCACATAGACCAAGTAAAGCAATGCCAAGAAAAATCCTGGCAGCATCGCTGCCGCATAGAGCTTGACAACTGATTGACCGGCCACTGCGGCATACACAATAATCATCACCGACGGGGGAATCAAAATCCCAAGTGTGCCGCCAGCCGTAATGACGCCGCTAGCCAAGCGAACATCATAGCCAGCGTTGAGCATGGGCTTAAGCGCGATCACGCCCATCAGTACCACTACCGCGCCAACTAGGCCGCTGGCAATACCCCAGAAGGTACAAATGACCAGCGTGGCAACTGCTAGCGATGCTGGCATGCCTCGAAAGGCAAGCTGCACGCTGTGAAACATTTTGTCGACTAGAGCACCCCGTTCCATCACGTAGCCCATCAAGACAAAGAGTGGGATTGACAATAATGTGTCGTTCGTCATCCCTCCGTAAGTGCGCTGAACCATCAACGTGAAAATCTTGTTATTTGTCCAGACGTCGCTTGGATCGTAGAAGGCAAAGAAGCCAAACGCCATGCCTAAACCCATCAAGGTAAAGGCGGTTGGAAAGCCCAACATAATCACGACAACGATCAGGCACAGCATCAAGAGGCCATAATATGGATCACTCATGATTTTTCTCCTTTCATGCCACCAATGCGCTGGTGGGCCATTTCATCAATTGTCTTGGCACTCGCAATGGCCATATTTTTTGATTCTTCGTCAACGTAGGTTGACGCTTGTAGTTGTTGCTCGACCACATCAATTTCTTCAGCATCTTTTAAGCGCGCCGGCCATTCGCCGGTATTCAAGCAAATGACGCAACGAATCATCTCGATGAAGCCTTGCAAAAGCAAGAAAGCGCCGGCGATTGGAATTAAGGATTTAAAGTGATAGACCGGTGGGCCGTTGGCGATTTGCGTGGTGTGCTCGCCAATGCGCCATGAGTCAGCGGCAAAGGTGTAACCGGCGTAGCACAGTGCTGCCACACCGGGAAGAAAAAAAGTAATGTACAAAATCAAATCAAAAGTGGCTTGCGTGCGTGGCTTCATTGAGCCGTATAAAAAATCGCCTCGAACATGGCCATTTTGGGCAAGCGTGTACGCACCCGACAGCATAATGACGGCGCCGTAAGACATGACGGAGAGCTCGCCGATCCATGCCGAGGGCGCATTGAGCACGTAGCGTCTGAATACGTCAACACACACCATTACCATTAACAGGATGATTAGCCACCCAGCGCCCTTGCCAACAAACGTACTGATCTCATCGACGACGAGCATCAGTTTTTTAAAATCTTTTTTTGAATCCATGATCTGCTTTAACTCTACGAGTGAACGGCAAAAAATAATCCGGATAGATCACTATCCGGATTATGGTTTAACACCGATTCTGCTTAAGACTTCTTAGGTGCAAAGTAATGGTCGTAGGCCATTTTGTAGTCAACGTTAGTAAAGTTCTGCCACCGACCTGCACGGCGGGCGAACTCGCGCTGCGACTCAAGCACCGTTTTGAAATCTGCATTTTCGGCTGATTTTTTGGCGATGATGACATCCCATGCCTTGAGTTGATCTTCAAGAATCGACTTAGGTGTTTGGTAGAAACGTACCTTGTCTTCAGTTTGCAGTTTCACGAAGTCAGCTGAGTAACGATCGACAGCTTTCCATGACATTTCGGCTGAGGCGGCCTCAGTCGCCACCCCGATGATTGCTCTCAATTCAGGGGGCAAGGCATCGAATTTCTTTTTGTTAAACAGAATTTCGAATTGCTCGGCGCTTTGATGAAAACTTTGTAGCATGCAAACTTTTGATACGTCTGCAAAGCCCAAGGTGCGATCTGACGAAGCATTATTAAATTCGGCCGCATCAAGCACGCCACGATCCATCGCAGGAACGATATCTGCGCCAGGTAACGCCTGAACCGATGCGCCCATGGCGTTGAAGATTTCAATCGACAGACCAACGGTACGGAACTTGAGGCCTTTAAAGTCCTCAGTCTTAGTGATGGGCTTTTTAAACCAGCCAAGTGGCTGAGTTGGCATTGGGCCGTAGACGAACGACACAACATCCATTTTCAGATTGGCGTAAATTTTTTCAAGTAACTGCTTACCGCCACCATATTGGTGCCAAGCAATCAGCATGTTAGCGTCCATACCAAAGGCTGGTCCTGAACCCCACAGGGCTAAGGCTGGGCTCTTGCCGTACCAGTAGGCTAAAACGCCATGGCCGCCGTCAAGCGTGCCGCTTGAAACTGCATCGAGCAAATTAAACGCGCCGACAACTGAGCCACTGGGCAATACGTCAATTTTCAGACGTCCACCGGACATCGAATTCACTTTGTTCGCATAGTCAAGAGCGTACTCGTGAAAAATGTCTTTTGCGGGCCAGGTTGACTGGAAGCGAAAGTTTACGGTTTGGGCATTGGACACCATGGGGAAACCCAAGGTAGCCATACCGGCGCCGGCTGCGGTGGCGCCGGTTAAAAATTTACGGCGAGCTTTCACCGCATTGACTGCTGGTTTGATTTCACTCATGAAGGTCTCCTAACTGAAATAAATGAACCGATGACGTTTAAAAATATAACTACAAAGTATAAGTCTCTACGAGGGCGAATGACCTAGGGTTATTCCCTAACATTAGAAAGTTTAGAGGGGGCTTTTGTCAGGTTGGCGTAATGTTTCGTGGCGTGTTTAGCCTCTGAACGCTGCCTAGGTGAGCCTGACAGCGCTGTACCCCGTTCAGCGAGCATTGGGGTTGGGTTTGAGTTCACCAAAGGCTCGGGTTGCAGCTGCCGCTTGAACGATCACAGCGGCATCGTCTTGTAAGAGAAAACCACTTTCGAGCAGGTTGAGCGCAGCACCCCGAACGCGATTGACATAATCATCGCGATTTTTATAACGCTCGGCGACTGATAGCCTCAAGTCATTGGTCGCAGCGCGTTGGTTCGGATCCTTTGCGAAAGGTATGTAAGAGCCCATCAAGCTGCAGCGTGTCTCAGGGGCGTTTTGCCCGCCGTGGGTGCCCAAAGGCGCCACCAAGTCTGGGAGCCGCACGCCGCCTAAGGCGTTGCCATCTGCATCGAGTTTGGGAACCTGTATCACGGCGTTGGGTAGATTGTTTGGTGCCTTTAGCGTCGCTGGAGTCGCTGAGGCGCGCTCAAGGGGCATCAGTTGAGTGGCTGGCGGTGGGGCGTTTGAACCCACCCACTGGTCTAGGCGCAAGAAGGTAGCGCGTGAGACGGGTGTCCAGTCGAGCGAGCCTGGCAACAGGGTGCAGTGAGGCGGTTTGAGAGGGATCAGTACATGCGATGAACTCGCGATGTCGTACATCCGGACGTTCGCTGGCAGCGCTTGATCTGTTTGACCCTCTGCGCCCGTGCGCCCGAGCGATGCGCGTAGTGAGTAATAGTCGGTGGAGGTCGTGATGAGCATCATCTTCGGTGCCACCTCACCTCGAGCGACAACCTGAGCAGTGATCTCACCGATCGTTAACAGGCCATCGTGCACGCCAGGCAATTCGGGATTGGTAAAGTTAGGTGTGCCGTTTCCACTCGAGGTGGGGCCGCTGCCTGTCTGCATAATCGGCAAGAGTCCAGATCCTGAAACAAATACGTGCATGCCATCAAAGACGCGCTGTGGGCCCGCCATGTTGAAGCCGTTTAGTAAAAAGCTTTTCAGAAATCTTCCGGTTTGCGATTTACCGCTGGCGAGTGTGCGGCTGATCATCCCAGCGAGGGGATTGGCGGTACCTGTTGAATCTTTTGCTGCGTGTGCAAGAAAGATGCCTGCGTCACGCATGATGGCAAAGCCCACGCCTTCAACATACTTTTTCTTTCCTTCTGCATCGATAAAAGACGGAATATTCGCGCCCTGTCCGAGCTCCCAATAGACCTCGGCAATCGAAAAGCCGTTGTCTTGTAAAAATCCGGTGCCTTGCTCAAAGGTACCGGATTGAAATGGTTCGTCACGAGGCGAGTTGTACAGTGCATTGGCGTAGGCCTTGCCGCGATTGGGCACATCAACCAAAAGCGCACCATTGCCGCGTAATGGATCTGTTGGCATCATCAATACAAGCTTGGTTGAGTAGTCAACTTGCCCAGCCGCATTCAGCGGAGCCTTGTCTAGTCCCGGAATTTTTTCGGTTGGCGAGAGCTGCCCGTGCAGCGTTGCTTGAATGATTGAGTAGTTGCCGGCACGAAAGGTGCCATACGGCTGGGTCGAGGTGATTTCTAGGCGGGTGACTTCTGCTGCGGCGTTGAGCGTAAAAAGTGAACTGAGTGCGGCGGCAGTTGCAATGGCTGCAAAAGAATTTTTCATGTTGATCTCGGTGAAAAGTCATTCATTCAGGTGTGTTTCTGTGTTGTCTGAGCGACGACAGCAGTGAAGCTTTTTGTGCTGTATGTGTGGGATGTTGTTTTTGTTTTACCATCTAGTCAGGGTAAAAAGCTAATCAAACAACTAAAGAGACTCTCATGTCAAAAGAACTTGGTAACGGTGCTGTGCTGTGCGACGTCGACTCACGCGGAGTTGTGACCGTGACGCTTAATCGCCCTGGGGTCAATAACGCGTATAACGAAGACATGATTCAGGGCTTGCATCAGGCTATGGATCTGTTGCCTTCATTGCCACATGCGCGGGTGGTGGTGGTGCAGGGTAATGGCAAACATTTTCAGGCCGGGGCAGATCTGGCCTGGATATCGAGTGTCGCGCCTAAAAGCCCCGAAGAAAACGAACGTGTGTCGCGCTTAACCGGTGAAGCGATTCGTCGTTTGGATACCTTACCGATTCCGACGGTTGCGTTGATTCAGGGCGGCTGCTTTGGGGGCGGAACCGGCATCGCTTCGGTGTGCGACATTGTGGTGGCTGCCGATAACGCGATCTTTGCCATTACCGAGGCGCGTTGGGGGTTGATTGCTGGGATTATTTTGCCGCAATTGTGCAAGGCAATCGGTGTGCGCAACGTGCGTCGTTACGCGCTCACGTGCGAGCGTTTTAGCCCTGAGGTCGCCTTGCATATCGGCTTGGTGCATGAAATATGCAAGCTTGATGAGTTAGGTGCGACAGGTGCGCGCATTGTCGACGGCCTGTTGATGAACTCGCCAAGTGCAGTCTCTGCTACCAAGATGCGCACGCTCGCGGTCTCAGACTCGTTGCTCGACGACGCCTTGTTTGCTGATCTTGTGCGACAGCATTCTGAACTGCGTCAACAAGCCGACGCTGCGGAGGGGACTGCTTCGTTTTTAGAAAAACGTCTGCCGTCCTGGTATCCTCAAAAATAGTCACGGAGCTGTTTGTCTGAGCGAGTGTGCTCGGCTCAGCGCATGCCGCCTAGCCGATTTGCTCGCATGCAAAGAACAGGACAAATTGCCCGGCTAGGCGCTGGCTGCGTAGACAGCTTTTTCGTAGGCGGTAAATAATCCAAGCGCATGTGTATCGACAAACGGAAGCACCTGCATCAGGATGACTCCAGCCAAATCTTTTTTGGGGTCAATCCAGAAAAAAGCATTTGGCAGGCCAGCCCACGCAAGGCTGCCCGCTGAGCGCCCGGTGGGTGCTTGCTGTTCGTTGATCATGAAGGTCAAC
The DNA here is from genome assembly GCA_945911685.1 of Bordetella parapertussis. GTDB lineage: Bacteria > Pseudomonadota > Gammaproteobacteria > Burkholderiales > Burkholderiaceae_B > Zwartia > Zwartia parapertussis_K. The sequence goes on along the minus strand of CAMEAW010000036.1, from coordinate 2,584 downwards.
CCCCACGATTTTTCGATGCCTGGAAAAAACTCTGCATCGAGCGAAGCGGCTGGATTTTGCGTACGCAACAAACCTACGCGCAAGGGGCCCATGGCATTTTTCGACATCAGGGCAACGGTTTCGGGTTTTAAAATCTGATGGTTATTACCTCGGCCTTGATTCAAGATCATGCGCGTAAAGCGCAGATAGTCGCCCGCGGTTGAATACAAACCGCCACCGCCTGGATCAAACTCGGTGTCTTGCGGCACCTCAAAAGGAGTCGTGTTCAGGATGCCAGTCTGCGTATCGCGCTGATGTACCGTGGCCAACCGCGTTCGCATACTGGGCGATATCCTGAAGCCCGTACTCGCCATCCCCAGCGGCTCGGTAATGTTCTTTTGAATATATTCACCCAAACGCATGCCGCTGACGGCAGCGACGACTTGCCCCGCCCAGTCGATATTGATCCCGTATTCCCAGCGCGTGCCGGGTTCAAAGGTGAGCGGCACGGAAAGAGCAATTTTTTTCCCCGAGCCCGCGCGAGGTAAGTTCATTGTTTTTAGATAACGCGCAGAATCAGCGTTCCAGATATCAGAGGTAAAGCCTGCGGTGTGTGTGAGTAACTGCCGTAAGGTAATTTGCGCCTTGGGGGCTCTAAGGACCGGCTGCCCGTTCGCATCCCAGCCAGTCAAGAGTTTTACGTCTGCCAATTCAGGTAAAAACTTAGCCGCAGACTCGTCGAGTGTGAGTTTGCCCTGCTCTACGAGTTGCATGGCGGCAGCGCCCACGATGGGTTTAGTCATCGAAGCCAGCCAAAATACGGTGTCAGGCGTCATCGCGACCCCTTGGCCCAACGCACGTTCGCCGAAAGCAGCCTCATAGACGGTGCCTTGAGACGTGCTCGCTGCGGCGACGACTCCAGGTATATGCCCCCAACGGACTGCCTCTTCAAGCAAGGCGTCAGCGTTTGGCTTAAATTTCGATAGGTCAAGTTGGCTAATCATGGAGGGCCACGTCAGTTAAGAAAGAGAGTGAAGCATGCAGCCTGCCTGAAGGTCGGTTGATGAAGGACAGGCTAGCTTTTATACCCATTGTGACATTTTTAGGGCAAGCATCCCCGAGTATTCGCTTCGCGGACTCGCCAAATGTGGGCAATGCTGTATCAGCCGGCAGAGGGGCAAGCGCTAGGCCGGGGTCGGTTGGCGTATAAAATCGCGCAATGAGACACTCCACCAGACGTTCAACTGAATTTCAACACGACCCCGATCAGCCAGCCGCTAGGCGCCAGTTAGGCGACTGGTATGTGATCCGCGATTTACTGCCCTATCTGCTGGCCTACCGCTACCGCGTCCTGCTGGCGATCTCCTGTTTGCTCGCAGCAAAGTTCGCCAATTTGGGTATTCCCATTTTGCTTAAAACGCTCATCGACGATCTGGATGCCCATAAAAGCGTCTCGTCCGCGTTACTGGTCGTGCCCCTGGGATTGATTCTTGGTTATGGCTTGTTGAGGTTTTCGGCGTCCTTGTTCACCGAATTGCGTGAACTGTTATTTTCGAGGGTCACGCAACACGCAGTCAGACAGATCGCGCTAGAAGTGTTTCAGCATTTACATGCGTTGTCTCTGCGGTTTCATCTGGCGCGTCAAACGGGTGGCGTCAGTCGTGACATCGAACGCGGCACGCGTGCGATTCAATCACTTGTCTCGTATTCGCTGTATAGCATTGTGCCAACTCTCATCGAGTTTCTGTTGGTACTTGGTTATTTTGCCTATCAATACAACATTTGGTTTGCCGCGATTACGCTAGGCGCTTTGATTATTTATATCGCGTTCACCATCGTTGTCACTGAATGGCGAACACACTTGCGTCGCACCATGAACGACATGGATTCGCGCGCGAACCAAAAGGCGATCGATTCTTTATTGAACTTTGAAACCGTTAAATACTTTGGCAACGAGTCTTTCGAGGCTAGGCGCTATGACGAGAATCTGGTCCGTTATCAGGCTGCGGCGATTAAGTCGCAAAAATCCTTGTCGTTGCTTAATGTGGGCCAGCAGCTCATCATTGGCGTGGGCTTAGTGCTGATCTTATGGCGCTCAACCGTTGGCGTGGCGAACGGCTCGATGACGCTCGGCGACCTCGTCTTGGTTAACACCTTGATGATCCAGCTTTATATCCCCTTGAATTTTTTAGGCGTCATTTATCGCGAGATCAAACAGTCTCTTACTGATCTCGATCGAATGTTTACCTTGCTGATGGCCGATCGTGAGATCGCGGATGACGCGGGTGCGCCTGCACTTGTTATTGCGGATCAAACTCAGGGACCTGAGGTGCGGTTTGAGCGGGTACGTTTTTATTACGAGTCAAACCGAACCATTTTGCATGATTTGAGCTTCACGATCCCTGCGGGGACGATTACAGCGGTGGTTGGGCGCAGTGGGGCAGGCAAAAGTACCTTGGCGCGTTTGTTGTTTCGCTTTTACGATGTGCAGTCGGGCGCGATTTTGATCGATGGGCAAAATATCAAACATGTTCAGCAAGCGAGTTTGCGTCAGTCGATTGGTATCGTTCCGCAAGATACGGTTCTGTTTAACGACACGATTGCT
>CAMEAW010000035.1 GCA_945911685.1 Bordetella parapertussis | reverse complement strand
CCTTCTTTTTCGATGCCGCGCAGCGACTGACCCAAAATTTTTGGGTTGGCTTGTAGTTGGGCCAAATGTTTGGACAGCGTTGAGGTCACAGACGATCCTAAGGTCAAGCAAAAGCTGATTTTAAGGGAATTGGGCCTTGACCTGTTTCTGGGCAAATCAACGGTCTCTCACCAGCCGAAAGGCGAGGTTTGACGCGCCTATCGATCAGGGACAATATGACGGGTGAAGTTTGCAATCTGAAACTGAAACAAAACAACGGGTTTAAAGAATAAATGCATAAAGTTAAATTTTTGTTAGTGCTGTTCGGCTTGCTTTGGCTGGCGGGCTGTACCCCCGACTATAACTGGCGCGAACTGACTGTCGCCGATGATCGCGCGGTGGTGGCGTTTCCATCGCGGGTACAAACTGAGCAGCGCACGCTTAGTGTAGATGGTATCGAACTCGTTTTTTCTCTGACCTCGGCTGCGGTTGAGCAGTCTGTATTTTCGGTGGGTTATGCTCCGCTCAGCTCGGAGCTTGACGCGGCTCAAACTGAACGACTGGTGCGCGCGTTTGCGACGGCGCTGGCCGCTCGGGTGGGTCAGCCTCTGGCGCCGCAGGCGCTAAACGGCGACATCTTTGAAATTGAGTCTGTAGTAGGCGGGCAAGCCGCGCGCTTGATGGGGCGCGTGTTGATACACCGAGGCGTATTGCTTCAGGTTGTTGTGTCGGGCCCGCAAAAGTCATTATCAAAAGAGCATGCTACCGAGTTTATGCGCTCGTTGGTTCTGCGATAGGGGTGAGGCGGTTGGGTTGCACGTTTGCGCCCGCAGCACCTTCGGAAGGTGAACCATGCAAAAGGTTCTGGCGCAGCGCTATGGCTACAGCCGCCTGACGGCCGTAAACGTTTAGCTTGCGAGCAGCGTTTAACAAGTGGAAGTTGATCGTGCGTTCGCTGACCCCCAAAATGAGGCCGGTCTCCCAACTGGTTTTGCCAAACGACACCCATTCGAGGCATTCGAGTTCTCTTTCCGAGAGCTTAGGTCGGGTCATGAAGTGTCTGGCTCCTGCAGCTGCTAATTTCAATGGCACAGTGTGCCCTGATCCAGGGTGTGTGCAAATTCGCAAAACCCCTGTAAAACGATAAAAATTTGTAGCCATTTGTAAGAAATTGCGGTGAAACTGCTTCGAATTGTTAGCAATGTATGCGTCTGTACACAGCTAAGGCCGTGCAATGCTAGAATTTGAACTAGTTGGCGCCGATTTGCTCGATCCGCTTGCGGGCGCCTCATAAATCCCGCTAAAGAAGGTCCGTATGACCACACAGTTCGTTTCACAAGACGCGCACGCCTTAAAGACGCCCACTGAAGGTGAGCCCGGCTCAGTCGGCGTTGTACATACCCAGTTTTTGCAATTTCACGAGCCTCTGCCTTTAAGTAGTGGGCAAACCATTAACGCGTATGAACTGGCGATTGAAACCTATGGCACGCTCAATGCCGAGGCGAGCAACGCTATATTGGTGTGCCACGCGTTAAACGCCTCGCATCATGTGGCGGGCCGCGCCGCGGATAACCTAGAAGATATAGGTTGGTGGGATAATTTGGTGGGCCCAGGCAAACCGGTGGACACCAATGTATTTTTTGTGATTGGCATCAACAATCTTGGTTCGTGCTTTGGCTCAACGGGCCCAGCCTCTCTTCGGCCCGAAACCGGCAAGCCCTGGGGGGCTGCGTTTCCGGTGTTGACCGTTGAGGACTGGGTGCGCGCGCAGGCGCGTGTGGCAGATAAGCTTGGCATTGAGCGGTTTGCCGCTGTAATGGGTGGGTCGCTTGGCGGGATGCAAGCCCTCAGTTGGGCCATCACACTGCCCGAGCGGGTTGCACACTGTGTGGTGGTTGCCTCGACCCCAAGACTATCGGCACAAAACATTGCTTTTAACGAAGTCGCACGGCGCGCGATCATTACCGACCCAGAGTTTCATGGGGGCGATTATTACGCACAAAATACTGTTCCGCGGCACGGCCTATCGGTGGCGCGTATGGTGGGTCATATTACCTATTTGTCAGACGACGATATGGCTGAAAAATTTGGTAGAACCCAACGCGAACCTGCTGCCGGCGGCGCGTTTCATTATGGCTATGGCGTTGAGTTTGAGGTCGAGTCTTATCTGCGTTACCAAGGCGAAAAATTTTCACGCTATTTTGATGCAAACACTTATTTACTGATCACACGTGCGCTCGATTACTTTGATCCTGCACGCGCAACCAATGGTGATTTAGCCAAAGCGTTAGCGCCGGCAACGGCAGATTTTTTGTTAATCTCGTTTACGACGGATTGGCGGTTTGCGCCCAGCTGCTCGCGAGAAATCGTGCAGGCGCTGCTAAAAAATGAACAGGCCGTAACGTACGCTGAAATTGATGCGCCGCACGGCCACGATGCTTTTTTGCTGGATGATGCTCGTTATCATGGGCTGATGCGGGCATACTTTTTGCGTATCGCAGCGACACTGACAGAGGTTACTCATCATTCTGGGGCGCATTCATGAGTCACGAGGCAAACGGCACTAGTGTCACGTCCTCAGCGGCACTACGCGGTGATCTTTCCCGGATCGCGCAGTGGGTGCGGCCCCAAACACGTGTGCTCGATTTGGGTTGCGGCGATGGGGCTTTGCTTGACCACCTCAAACGCAGTAAGAGCGTACAGGGGATTGGGGTTGAAATTAGTGATGAGCGTGTGTTGAGCTGCGTGCAACGCGGCGTGCATGTGATTCAGCAAAACCTCGAAGATGGCTTGGCCATGTTTGATGATCAGCAGTTTGATACGGTGGTGTTGTCACAAACACTACAGTCGATGCACAACACCGAACACATCCTGCGCGAAATGACGCGGGTCGGTCGCGAAGCGATTGTGTCGTTTCCAAACTTTGGCTATTGGCCGCATGGCTGGTCGATTTTGTTAGGGCGCATGCCGGTGACCGGGCAAATGCCCTACGACTGGCACGATACGCCCAACATCCATCTGTGTACGTTGAAAGATTTTGAACGCCTTTCACACAAATTGGGTTTTAGTATTCTTGAGCGCGCAACCTTTAATGATCAGCGCGAGGTGAAGTTTTTAGCGGGTTGGCGCAGTACTCTTGCGGCCTATCGGTTTACGGCCGACCGCTCTACGCCACCACGCTCCCGCGCATGACGCAGCCATGACTCCTGCGACTCATGCGACGACACCGGTTGCGGCCTCAAAGCTTTACACCAGTCGGCGTGTTGCACCTTTGCTGGCGCTTGGCTTTGCTAGCGGTTTGCCCCTGGCTTTAACCGGCGGCACGTTACAGGCCTGGGCCACAATCGAACAAGTCTCACTGCAAGAGATTGGCTTCTTAACCCTGGTGGGTACTGCGTACACCTTAAAGTTTTTATGGGCACCGCTCATTGACCGTTACGCGCCGCCATGGCTGGGTCGCAGGCGGGGTTGGATGCTGCTGATGCAGGTGTTACTGGCCTTGGGGATATTAGGCATGGGGTGCCTTTCGCCGGGCCAGGGTTTATTGCCACTGGCCTTGCTTGCTGTCTTTGTCGCCTTTTGTTCGGCGACACAAGATATCGCCTTCGATGCCTACCGCAGTGACGTCTTGCACAAAGACGAGCGCGGGGCCGGTGCTGCTTTGTCGGTCTTGGGTTATCGCCTTGCGATGTTGGTATCGGGCGGCTTGGCATTGATTTTGGCAGATCAATGGCTGGGTTGGGGCTCAACCTACCTGTTGATGGGAGCCTTAATGCTGTTGGTGGCGTTGGCCAGCTTCTGGGCGCCTGAGCCTGAGGTGCCCGCGCAAATGCCGCGCTCTTTGCGGGAGGCTGTGATCGAACCTTTTCGCGAATTTTTTGGGCGACCCGAAGCCATTACCGTCGTGGTGCTGATCGTTTTGTATAAGTTGGGTGACGCGTTTGCAGGTGCGCTATCCACCACTTTTTTAATTCGCGCTGCAGGCTACACGGCCACTGAAGTGGGCACGGTCAATAAACTGTTGGGGTTAGCATCCACCATTGTGGGCGCCTTGGCGGGCGGCGCGCTGATGGCGCGTCTCGGCTTGTATCGTTCGTTAATGTTGTTTGGTGTCTTGCAGGCGGTATCTAACCTAGGGTTCTGGGTCATCTCGGTCGGGCCGCACAATGTGTGGTTGATGGCGGCTGGGGTTGGTATCGAAAACTTATGCGGCGGCATGGGTACCGCAGCCTTTGTCGCGCTTTTGATGGGGCTTTGCAATCAACAGTTTTCGGCAACACAATTTGCACTGCTCTCAGCGTTGTCAGCGGTGGGGCGCACCTATCTTGCTGGCCCCTTGACACCACAATTGGTACAGGCTGCCGGTTGGCCGACTTTCTTTTTGCTGACCGTGTTGATCGCGCTGCCTGGTCTGTGGCTCTTGCACTGGCGCAGAAAAGATATTGATCGTATCGACGCGGCTGGCGTCTAAAACAAGATCATTTCGCCCAGATAAAAAAATTCAAGTTGTGCTGTGGGCGTCGGGCGATTAGCCCGTTCGCACTCCGTCACTTCAATGCAAAGTCGTAATCAATCGTCAGAGGCGCATGATCTGAAAAGCGTTCGTCTTTGTAAATGCTAGCCGTTTTTGCTAGCGCCGCTAAGCCCGGTGTGACAAGCTGATAGTCAAGCCGCCACCCTACGTTCTTGGCCCAGGCTTGACCGCGATTACTCCACCAGGTGTATTGTTCGGCGCGCTCATCTAATTGCCTAAAGACGTCGACAAAGCCTATTTCGTCGATGACCTGGGTGACCCAAGAACGTTCTTCGGGTGTAAAACCAGAATTCTTTTGATTCGATTTCCAGTTTTTTAGATCGATTTCTTTGTGTGCGATGTTCCAGTCAGCACAGATCACGTACTCGCGTTTGGTCTTTTGATGGTCATCCATCAACGCTTGCATCCAAGGACCAAACTGCGCAAGAAAACGAAATTTTGCTTCTTGGCGCTCAGGGCCGCTCGAGCCTGAGGGTAGGTACGCACTGATCACAGAAATATTTGACCAGTCGGCTCGAATCACACGGCCCTCAAGATCGAACTCTTCACAATCCATTCCTTGGCTCACGCGCTCAGGCTGATTTTTTACATAGAGGCCAACGCCGCTGTAACCTTTCTTTTCGGCGGCGTAAAAATGGCCGGTATAGTCGTGTGGATGTTGAAAGTCTTCTTGAATGTCAGCAAGGTGGGCTTTGAGCTCTTGCAGGCACAGGATGTCGGCCTGGTGCGTTTTTAACCAGTTCGCAAGCCCTTTGTTATAGGCCGAGCGTATGCCATTTAGGTTCAGTGAGGTGATGCGTAGCAAGGTCGGGCTCCTGGTCAATGAGATAATTCAATCCATCGAAAAACTTAAATCACGAGGCTTGCGATGTCGACGGGTTCAGAACGTAGTGCATTTGTGCAGTTTGCCTTAAACGAAGGCGTGCTCCGCTTTGGTAGTTTTGTCACCAAATCGGGGCGCACCAGCCCCTACTTTTTTAATGCAGGCCTATTTAACTCTGGGGCCTCAGTCGGGCGGTTGGCTCAATTTTATGCCCACGCCTTAGTTGATTCTAAACTGCCATTTGATATGTTGTTTGGTCCAGCTTACAAAGGCATACCGCTTGCAACCGCAACGGCGGTGGCACTCGCGGCTCATCCCGCCATGAACGGGCGTTCAATCGACTTTGCCTACAACCGCAAAGAGGCGAAAGATCATGGCGAGGGCGGGGTGTTAGTGGGTGCGCCGTTAAAAGGGCGTGTTGTGATTATTGATGATGTGATCACCGCAGGCACTTCGGTGCGCGAGTCGGTCGAGATCATTCGTGCAGCAGGCGCTGAGCCTTGTGCGGTGCTGATTGCAATGGATCGCATGGAGCGTGCTGGCGCTGACGGGCAGTTATCGCCTCACTCGGCGGTGCAAGAGGTGCAGCAGCGTTATGGCTTACCTGTGGTAACGATCGCCTCGCTTGACGACATTTTGGTGCTGCTTGAGCACAATGCCGAGTTTGCGCAGCATCGCGAGGCTGTGCTGGCATATCGGGCGCGATACGGAATTCATTAAAAGAGTCAGCGTTGTGCAATTTTTTAATGCTAAAAAGCTTCGCTCTTCAAAAGTGACCTAACCCCCAGCGACTGTGCTGGGGGACGGCATACGGCTTAAGCCTGACCTAGCTTGGCTTTCAGCAAATCATTGACTTGCTGAGGGTTCGCTTTGCCTTTGGCCGCTTTCATAATTTGGCCCACGAGCGAATTGAAGCCCTTTTGTTTACCGGCACGGTACTCGGCCACGATGGCGGCGTTGGCTGCCAGCACGGCGTCGATCATGGCTTCGATGGCACCCGAGTCATTGATCTGGGTGAGGCCCTTGGCCGCGATGATGGCATCGGGTTGACCATTTTCCTCGCCAGCCCACATCGCTGCAAACACGTCGCGTGCAATTTTATTTGAGATGGTGTTGTCTAAAATTCGCTTGAGCAGCGCGGCCAATAAGGGCGCTGTCACTGGGCACTGCGCGATGTCTTTCTCTTCGCGGTTCAGTGCCGCCGAGACTTCGCCCATCAGCCAGTTGGCTGCAAGTTTGGCTCGAGCAGGGCGCAGTGCCATGACGTTCGCTGCATCGGCTGGATCCGCTTCAAGAGCGTTGATGACCTCTAAGACATACCTCGCCATCGCGCGGCTGCTGATTAGTTGCGCAGCATCAATTGGAGCAACCCCATAAATTTCAACCAGATTTTTTCTCAGTTCGTCTGGTAAGCCACCCGCTTCGCGCATCTCTGCTTTGACTTGATCAATCCAGTCTTGGCTAATCACCAGAGGTGGTAAATCGGGATCTGGAAAATAGCGGTAGTCATGCGCGTCTTCTTTGCTGCGCATACTGCGTGTTTCGTCAAGATCGGCGTCGTAGAGTCGGGTTTCTTGAACCACTTTGCCACCGTCTTCGATGAGCTCAATTTGACGCCGAACTTCGTAGTTGATGGCGCGCTCGATAAAGCGAAACGAGTTTACGTTTTTGATTTCGGCGCGCGTGCCAAATTCTTTTTGCCCGAAAGGGCGCACTGACACGTTGACGTCGACCCGAAACGAACCTTCTTGCATGTTGCCATCACAAATGCCTAGCCACATCACGAGGCTGTGCAGGGTCTTGGCGTAAGCGACAGCTTCGGCCGCTGAGCGCATTTCAGGCTCTGAGACGATTTCAAGCAAGGGGGTGCCGGTACGATTTAAATCAATGCCGGTTGAGAGCTCGCCATGAGGTCCAATGTAATTGTCGTGCAACGACTTGCCTGCGTCTTCTTCGAGGTGAGCACGGGTCAGATTAATGGTTGTTTCTTTGTCGCCGACAAAGAACGTTAAGGATCCGCCCAATACGACGGGGATTTCGTATTGGCTAATCTGATAGTTTTTAGGTAGGTCTGGATAAAAATAGTTTTTACGCGCAAAAATCGAGCGTGGTGCGATGGTGGCACCCACGGCCAGCCCTAAGCGAATCGCGTGCTCAACCGCTGCGCGATTCATGACCGGCAAGGTGCCTGGCAAGGCCATATCGACTTCGTTGGCTTGCGTGTTAGGCTGCGCACCATAGCGCGTGCTGCTACCTGAAAAAATTTTGGTCTGGGTCGAAAGCTGGGTATGGGTTTCAAGACCAATGACAATTTCATAAGCCATTATGCTTGCCCCGCGCTACGTTGATGCCAGTCGGTGGCAAGTTGATATTGATGTGCGACGGCCAACAGACGGCCCTCATCAAAATAGTCACCGATGATTTGTAAGCCAATGGGCAAGGGCTTGCCGGCGGCACTTTGACCAAAACCGCATGGCACCGACATGCCGGGCAACCCGGCAAGGTTTAAACCGAGCGTATAGATATCGGCCAACCAGTCTGCCGTGGGGTCATCTTGATTGTCGCCAATTCGCTTGGCAACTGTGGGCGTAACGGGCCCCATGATGACATCGCATTGCTGCGTGAAGGCCGCCTGAAAATCGTCGGCGATCATGCGGCGCAGACGTTGAGCCTGCAAATAATAGGCGTCGTAGTAGCCTTGTGATAGCACATACGTGCCAACAAGAATACGGCGCTTGACCTCTGTGCCAAAGCCCTCGGCACGTGAGCGGCCGGTCATATCAGCGAGATCGGTGTACGAATCGCTGCGGTGCCCGTAGCGCACCCCGTCGTAGCGCGACAAGTTACTTGAGGCTTCGGCAGGGGCGATGACGTAATAGGCTGGGATCGACAGCCGTGTGCGTGGTAGGGAGATCGAAACACGTTGCGCGCCTAGCTGTTCGAATTGAACCAAGGCGGCTTCAATGGCTGCCCCAACCTCGGGCGAAAGGCCCTCACCAAAATACTCGGTCGGTACGCCAATGCGCAAACCCTTGAGGGGTAATGTGGCCTGAGAATAAAAGTGAGCGCTCGCTTTGTCAAACTCGCTTTGGATGCGGCCCGGTGCGTTGGGCACACCGTGGCACTGCTCGGCGCTGGTGGCGTCGCGAACGTCAAAGCCGCTGATGGTGTTGAGTAAGGGAACCAAATCGGCAGCGGCGGGCGCCAGAACGCCGGCTTGATCCAAACTCGATCCATAAGCAATCATCCCGTAGCGCGAGACCACGCCGTAAGTGGGCTTAATGCCGCTGACCCCGCATAGCGCGGCGGGTTGACGAACCGAACCCCCAGTATCTGTGCCAGTGGTGGCGAAAACGAGTCGTGCAGCCACAGCGGCAGCTGAACCGCCAGACGAGCCACCGGGTACGCAAGTGCGATCCCAAGGGTTATAGGCGGGCCCGAAAGCCGAGTGCTCATTGCCCGAGCCCATGGCGAACTCGTCGCAGTTCAGTTTGCCTAAGCTGACGCAGCCTGCGGTGAGCAACTTGCTAACAACGGTGGCGTCAAACGGACTGACGTAATTTTTAAGCATATTGCTGCCAGCTGTGCTGCGCCAACCTTGGGTCACAAACACATCTTTGTGGGCAATCGGGACTCCTGACAAGGGGCTAGCCGTGCCTGCAGCCCGGTCGGCGTCGACCGCGCGCGCCTGCGCGAGTGTGAGGTCGGCGTCGACGTGCACAAAGGCGTTGAGCCCCTGTTGATCTTGAATTTGTTTGAGGCAATCTTGCGCAAGTTCAGTGGCGCTGAGTTTGCCTTGCGCTAAAGCGGCCTGAAGGCTCGCCAACGTTGGAAACCCGTGAAGTGCAGTGCTCATTTATTCAATCACCTTTGGAACCAAAAATAGCCCCTCGGTCTTGGCTGGGGCGTTGACCATAAGTGCCTCGCGCCTATCGGGTGACGATATCTCGGTGACGATGTCTTCACGCAGCCGTAAATGAACGTCTCGCAGCGCCGACAGCGGGTGAGCGAGTGGTTCGACTCGAGTGGTGTCAACGGCCTGCAGCTCTTGGATCAGCCCAATAATCTTGTTCAGATCGCCTTGGGCCTGAAGGTTTTGCTCAGGTGAGAGTGTGAGCCGTGCCAAACGGGCGATTCGAGTGACTTCTTGTTCGGTAATAGCCATAAGTCGCTGCTTTTTAAAAAATAAAAGGCGGTGTGACGCGCAAAACGCCCTCGAAACACGGAGCGGAGAGCGTATGCAGAATTTGAAAGGAAAAACTTAATTCAACGCTTGTTTAAGCCAAGAGCAAACTGGTTTGATCAGCGTGCCACTGGGATCGTAACTTTGCGAGCTTGACGTAAGCTTGTTTTGCCGATCTAAACTGAATTATAAGTTATGATGGTAGGCTATTCACGGCATGTTGCGTGCGTCAACTTTTATTCTGGCTGGGCTCTCATGTTCGGATTCCTGCGTAGTTATTTTTCAAGTGATATGGCGATCGATCTCGGTACCGCCAACACTCTCATTTATGTTCGTGGCAAGGGCATCGTGCTCGACGAACCTTCGGTGGTTGCGATTCGTCACGATGGCGGCCCCGGCGGCAAAAAAATTATTCAGGCTGTGGGCCGTGAGGCTAAGCAAATGCTTGGGCGTGTCCCCGGCAACATTGAGGCGATCCGTCCGATGAAAGACGGCGTGATTGCTGATTTCACCGTGACCGAACAAATGCTCAAGCAATTTATCCGCATGGTGCATCCACGAAACATGTTTGCCCCAAGCCCGCGTATCATCGTGTGCGTACCCTGCGGTTCAACACAGGTTGAGCGCCGCGCGATTCGCGAATCTGCCTTGGGGGCTGGCGCAAGCCAGGTGTACCTGATCGAAGAGCCTATGGCTGCTGCGATTGGTGCAGGGCTCAATGTGTCAGACGCCAGCGGCTCGATGGTCGTTGACATTGGTGGGGGCACGACCGAAGTGGCCGTCATTTCGCTAGGCGGAATGGTTTACAAAGGCTCGGTGCGTGTGGGCGGCGACAAATTTGACGAAGCGATTGTTAATTACATTCGTCGTAACTACGGCATGCTGATCGGCGAACCGACGGCAGAGCACATCAAAAAGCAGATCGGTTCGGCTTTTCCTGGGTCTGAGGTTCGCGAAATCGAGGTAAAAGGCCGTAATTTGGCTGAGGGTGTTCCGCGCAGCTTCACGGTATCCTCTAACGAAATTCTCGAGTCCTTGACAGATCCGCTGAACCAAATTGTGTCGGCGGTGAAAATTGCGCTCGAAAATACTCCGCCCGAACTCGGGGCCGACATCACCGACAAGGGTATCTCGTTGACGGGAGGCGGCGCTTTGTTGCGCGACCTCGATCGTTTGCTGCAAGAAGAGACTGGCTTGCCTGTGATCGTGGCGGACGACCCTCTGACGTGCGTGGTGCGTGGTTGTGGCGATGCCCTCGAGCACCTTGAAAAACTTGGCGCAATCTTTATTGACGACTAGTCCGGCCGCGCATCGACGGGCGATGAGGCGCTATAGTTGGCGCCTCCATAAAACGAACGCAGCGGGCGCCAACGGTGCCCAACTGGTGAGTGATTAAGTACCGAGCCATCATGCAACGACCTGCCACTCTCAGGCTTTTTCGACGCGGTCCCGCCGCAGAGGTCAAACTGACTCTGCTCATGTTGGTGGCATTCGCGCTTTTGTTTACAGATGCGACTTACAAAAGCACAAATCCAGTGCGTGAATTGTTATCGGCAACGTTATATCCTTTTCAACGCTTTATTATGTTTCCGCGCGATTTGATTTCGCTGAGTAACGATTGGTTCGATGCCGCTGCCTCAATCAAATCTGAAACTGAAGCCTTGCAAAGGCAGCGCATCGAGTTGGCGCAGGTCACGGCGAATGCAGCACTTTTAGGCGCTGAAAATGCGCAATTGAGACGACTGCTAGGGGTCTTTGAAAAGGCGGCAGAGCATCCTACGGTCGTGGTCGAGGTTCTATACGAGCCGGCCAATACATTCAGTCGCAGACTTGTCTTTAACAAGGGCAGTCGTGCGGGCATCTTGGTCGGCATGCCTATTCTTGACGAGGGTGGTGTGGTTGGGCAGATCACGCGTGTGTCGCCGATGACTTCAGAAGCGGCCATGTTGACCGACGAAATTATTTCAATTCCCGTGCAGGTCCTGCGCAACGGGTTGCGTTTAATCGCTTTTGGTTCCACGACTCCAGGCAAAGTCGAGGTGCGCTACTTTTCTTCTGATGCCGACATTCGCGAAGGCGACGTATTGGTCACAAGCGGTGTGGGTGGTGTGTTTCCGCCAGGGCTGTCGGTCGGACGTATCGATCAGGTTCAGCGCAGTTCGGCGTCAGGTTTTGCGCGCGCCGAAGCGATGCCCTCCTCGCACCCTGAGCGCTACAGACAGTTTTTGGTTTTACAGGTCCCGATTGAGACTGACCTCGCGGTGGGTTCTGTCAAACCCGCCGCTTCAAAGGAGGCGCCGCGTGCCAATCCAAAATCGAAGTAAGACGATAAGGCCCTCACGCTCGGGTATCGCGCCCCCTCCCGTACCTCTGCCGCGTCCGGTCGGCCCAAATCCGATCGATCACGCCACCAGTCTGTTTTTTGTCTGGGCGACGCTGGTCGGAGTTTGGCTATTATCTTTACTGCCCTGGCGGACCTGGCCTATGGCGCCTGATTTACTACTGCTGGTGATTGTATTTTGGTCGTTGCACGACTCTCGTCGTGTTGGCTTGCTGACTGCTTTTGTGTTTGGGCTGATCATGGACGTGCACGATGTTGGTCCCTTGGGCCTGCAGGCACTGACTTACGCCCTTACCGTGTTTGCTGCGCTGTCTTTGCAGAGGCGTTTGTTGCGCTTTGAATTGGTCAGCCAAGCCTTGCATTTGTTACCGCCGTTGGTAGCCACCAAGGCGCTTGGGGCGCTTATTGGTGCTTTTCTTGTCAGTGCATGGCCGGGTTGGTCGTGGTCGATTTCGGCGCTGTTGACCGCCGCGCTGTGGCCTCTGATTGCGTGGTTATTGTTGTTGCCTCAGCACCGACTGCAAGATCCTGAGACAACAGCAGGGTGACACCAGACAGACATGTTTGACTTTAACAAAAACGATCAGCAACAAAAAAATAACTTTATGCTGCGGGTTGTCGTGGCAGGTCTTTTTGCGTTGTGCTGTTTTGGTTTATTGTCGCTACGCTTTTGGGTGTTGCAGGTTGAGCGGCATGAAGGTTTGTCTGCTCGCGCCGATAGCAATCGACTCGCGGTAGTCCCTATTGCGCCGCGTCGGGGTGAGATTGTCGATCGTAACGGCGAGGTTCTTGCCCGCAATTATTTGAGTTACACGCTTGAAGTGGTGCCAGCGCGGGCCGGAAATATTGACGAGCTATTTGAGGCCTTGACCCCAGTCGTCTTCATTAGCGCGGCAGATCAGCGGCGTTTTAAAAGACGGGCGGCTGAATCCGGCAAGTACGCGAGCATCGTCCTGCGTAATAATTTAAATGAAACAGAGGCCGCTTTCTTTTCGGCGAATTCTCTGCGATTTGCTGGAGTACAGTTGCGCGCACGCTGGGTACGCGAGTATCCGCAAGGCAAATCCGCAGGGCATGTCATTGGTTATGTTGGTCGCATATCAGAAGGCGATGTCGCAGCGCTTGAGGCACGCGGTGAAACCGGCAACTACCGCGGCACCGACATTATTGGTAAAAAGGGGATTGAAAAGACCTACGAAACGGCCTTGCACGGCAAGGCAGGCCTTGAAGAGCTAGAAGTGACGTCTCGAGGAAAGCCTGTGCGAGTACTCAGGCGTGTCGACCCGACACCCGGCTCAAATTTAGTCTTGTCCTTGGATATGGGCTTGCAACGCATTGCCGAAGAGGCGTTCAAAGATTTGCGTGGTGCCTTGGTCGCGATCGAGCCGGCTACGGGTGACGTGCTGGCGTTTGTGTCTCAACCATCCTTTGATCCGAACCTCTTTATTGACGGCATCGATGTAGAAAGCTGGCGCCTTCTGAACGAATCGCCTGATCACCCCTTAATCAATCGACCCGTGTATGGTACCTATCCGATTGGCTCGACGTATAAGCCCTTTGTGGCGCTAGCCGGGCTTGAGTTAAATAAACGGCGTGCGACCGATTTGATTTCTGATCCAGGTTATTTTGAATTTGGTGGACAGCGGTTTCGAAACTCGGGCTCGACAGCGTTTGGGACGATAGATATGCATCGAGCGCTAGTGGTGTCGTCTGATACGTATTTTTATTCGCTGGGCCCCGAGATTGGTGTGAATAACCTGCATGACTTTATGAAACCTTTTGGGTTTGGTCAACTTACAGGTATCGACATTGAAGGCGAACGGCGCGGTGTGTTGCCCTCGACCGACTGGAAGCGCGGGGCATATAAAAATCGCGAACAACAGCGCTGGTATGCGGGCGAGACTATTTCAATTGCTGTCGGCCAGGGCTATAACTCCTTTACGCTGATGCAATTGGCGCAAGCAACGGCCGTGTTAGCCAACGATGGTGTTTACATGAAGCCGCACTTGGTACGTACGATCAAAAACGCACGCACCGACGAGCAGACCCAAACCGTGGTCGAGGCCTCTCATAAAATCCCGCTTAAAAAAGAGCATCTTCAAGTTGTCAAGCGAGCGTTGACCGAGGTGACGGTCTCTGGTACAGCTGCCGCAGCGTTTGTTGGCGCACCCTACACGACTGCCGGTAAAACGGGTACGGCGCAGGTGTACAGCTTGCGTGGTGCTAAATATCAAAGTAGTGCGATCGATGAGCGCTTGCGTGATCATGCGCTTTTTATGGCGTTCGCTCCGGCCACTCAGCCAAAAATTGCGATTGCGGTGATCGTCGAAAATGCAGGTTGGGGCGGCAGTGTCGCCGCACCGATTGTGCGCAAGGTCTTTGATGCCTGGTTGTTGCGTGAGACAAAGACAAAGCCTGGGCCGAGTACCACGACACCCACACGACGGACTGAGAACGTGGTGCCCGACGCGTCTCGAGTGAGCGCAGCGGCGAGGGTGACCCCATGAAAATTATTTTTAGAGTGCTGTTTCGATGCCTCACATCGATCGATTGGCCGCTCATGCTAATTTTGTCGTTACTCGCAACGGTGGGGATGGTCGTGATGCATTCTGCCGTGGGAAGCACTGATGCACGTTTTGCTGACCAGGCACGCAATTTTTACGTGGCGTTTGTAGCCATGTGGGTGGTTGCCGTGACGCCACCACGGTTAATTTTAAAATTTGCCGTACCGTTTTACGTGCTTGGGATCACGCTACTTCTTGCTGTCATGTTTGCGGGTGAAACCAGTAAGGGTGCGACGCGTTGGTTAAATTTAGGTATCACGCGCATTCAACCGTCTGAAATGATGAAAATTGCCGCACCGCTGATGTTGGCTTGGTATTTTCAAAAGCGTGAAGGCCCAATGAAGTTTTTAGACCTATGCATCTCAAGTGCCCTGTTGCTTGTGCCATTTTTACTGATCGTGAAGCAGCCTGATTTAGGTACAGCCATACTTGTTTTTAGTGCCGGATTTTTTGTTATTTATTTTGCCGGAATGTCGTTTAAATTTCTGGTCCCGGTCGTGCTAATCGGTGTGGTCGGAATCGGTTCGATTTACGTCAATCAAGAAACCTTATGCGATGATGATTTTGACTGGGTGGTTTTGCATGACTATCAAAAACATCGAATCTGTACCTTGCTTGATCCCAACACTGATCCTTTAGGCAAGGGGTTTCATACGATTCAATCGACGATCGCAGTCGGTTCGGGCGGCTTGTACGGCAAGGGTTACATGAATGGTACACAGACCCATTTAGACTTTATTCCCGAGCGAACCACAGACTTTATCTTTGCGGTGTTTGCTGAAGAATTTGGCTTGTATGGCGGCGTTACTTTACTTGTGTTGTATTTGCTTTTGATTTTTCGAGGGTTGGCGATTGCGCTGGGCGCCCAAAATTACGGAGAGCGATTGCTTGCCGGGGCGTTGACGATGGTGTTATTTATTTATGTGTTTGTGAATGTGGGGATGGTCACGGGCATTTTGCCGGTCGTGGGCGTACCTTTGCCGTTTTTGAGTTATGGCGGCACGGCTTTGCTGACGATCGGCATCGCGTGCGGCATCTTGATGAGTATCAGCAAATACCGACCGCTTCGGACTTAGGGTATGGTGATTAAGCGCGCTGCTGTCAATCCATCTAACAGTTTACGTACCGGTGCGGGTAGGCCGCGGTTATGAAGTTCGTGGATGGGCACCCATTCGCCGCCCCCGGCTAAGCCTTGCGCGGCATCAACGTGCGTCGCCTCTTCGAGTGCCACATGCATGAGGTGGGGGCGAATGATCAGTCGGTAATGGGTAAAGATATGTAAAAACTCGGCGAGTGTGTCGGTCGTTTTGACGGTCAAGCCGAGTTGTTCACAGGCTGTTGTTGGCGCGAGCTGCGGATCGCATTCTGGTAGGCTCCAGAGGCCGCCCCAAATGCCTGTAGCGGGGCGTTTCGTGAGTAATATCTTGCCTGCTTGGTAGGCCACCAGCATTGCGGTGCTGCGTTCAGGCAACGCCTTACGCGCGCGCGGCCAAGGCAGTTCGTCACAGCGCCCTTGGATGTGGGCAAGGCAGTCTTTTTTAAGAGGGCAGGCCTCGCACTTTGGGCGGCTGCGGGTGCATACCGTCGCGCCCAGATCCATCAGACCCTGCGTGTACGCCGCCATGGCATCGGGGTCTTGAGCGCAGGTGCGCGCTGTAGGGACGAGCGCGCGCGCGTGTGACCACAGTTGCAAGTCAATTGCGCGGCTTGTGGGGTCGCCCTCAAGGGCTAATAGCCGCGCTAAAACGCGTTTAACATTGCCGTCAAGAATTGCTGCGCGCTCGCCATAACAAAAGGCAGCGATCGCAGCCGCAGTCGAAGGGCCGATGCCAGGTAGGGTGACCAAGCCCGCAGCATCGGGTGGAAATTTTCCGTGCCAAGTACTCATCACTTGCTTCGCACAGGCGTGAAGATTACGCGCTCGGGCGTAGTAACCCAAACCGGCCCAATGCGCCATCACTTCATCCGCTGACGCTTGTGCTAAATCCTTGACGCTTGGAAATCGCGTTAAAAAGCGTTGGTAATAATCGATGACAGCCGTGACCTGGGTTTGTTGCAACATGATCTCAGAGAGCCACACCCTGTAGGGGTCGTGCGTGTTTTGCCAGGGCAAACCATGGCGACCATGCTTGCGTTGCCACGCCACTAAGCGGGGGGCGATTTTCATATTTATTTGAGTTGCTTGTTGATTGTTGGCCATAAAAGCACCGCTTTTGCATTATGCCTGTGTCAGCCGGGGCTTGCCGCAGCGGCAAGACGGGGTTAAAACAGAGCTAGTAGCAGATCAATAAGGTGTGTACCAAGCCTTAAACACTTATCGGTGCTTGACTACGGTTCTTCAAAAGAGTGATCGACGTCAATGGCATCGGACCACACTACTCACAAGGAGTCGAGACCAATGAATGCCCCCTTCTCAGACAAACAGTTACAAGCCCTCAACGCAGTCAAGTTAGACGACAAATACGATCTTGCTGCAGGCCGTGCGTGGCTCAGTGGAGTGCATGCGTTGGTACGCTTGCCCATGAACCAACGGGTGCGTGATCAACGCGACGGGTTCAATACGGCCGGCTTTATTTCTGGCTACAGGGGTTCGCCGCTGGGAGGCGTGGATCAAAACCTCTGGAAAGCCGCCGAACGGCTTAAGCAACACCATGTGGTGTTTCAGCCTGGAGTGAATGAGGATTTAGCCGCGACCTCTGTGTGGGGCTCGCAACAGGTCAACATGTTTGAGGGTGCCAAATACGATGGTGTGTTTGGTCTGTGGTACGGCAAAGGCCCGGGCGTTGATCGATGCGGTGACGTGTTTAAACACGCCAATGCGGCCGGTACCTCACCGCTAGGCGGTGTGCTGGTGGTCGCAGGCGATGACCACTCTGCAAAGTCGTCCACCTTGCCGCACCAAAGTGATCATATTTTGAAGGCCTGTGGCATCCCTGTTTTGTTTCCGTCAAGCGTGCAAGAGATTCTTGATTACGGGGTGCTGGGTTGGGCAATGAGTCGGTACGCGGGATTGTGGGTGGGGATGAAGTGCATCACGGATATTGTTGAGGTCTCGGCCACTGTTGACGTGGATCCTGAGCGCGTTCAGGTCAATATCCCGCAAGACTTTGAGCTACCCGAAGGTGGCTTGAATATTCGCCTAGGTGACACGCCGCTAGCTCAAGAGGCGCGATTACTTGATCAAAAATTGTACGCGGCGCTTGCGTTCGCGCGCGCGAACGGTTTGAATCGGCAGCTTTGGCCGGTGCCGGATGCGCAGGCTCGGTTTGGCATTATCACTTCAGGCAAAGCGTATTTGGATACGACTCAGGCCTTGCTTGATTTAGGTTTGACGCCCGAGGTGTGCCAACAAATCGGTGTGCGGCTCTTCAAGGTTGGTATGGTCTGGCCGCTTGAGTCGACTGGCTTGCTGAGTTTTGCAGAAAATCTTGATGAGATTCTGGTTGTTGAAGAAAAGCGCCAGATGCTCGAGTACCAGGTTAAAGAAGAACTCTTTGGCTGGATTGGTCGTGGTAAAAAAATCCCGCGCGTGGTGGGTAAGTTTGACGATAAAGATGGGGGCGAGTGGGCGGTTCCACAAAGCCCGTGGTTACTGCCGGCGCATTATGAGTTTTCGCCGTCTATGGTGGCGCGTGCGATTGCCACCCGTTTGTTACGCCTTGAGTTACCCGCGCCGGTGCGCGCGCAGATCGAAGCGCGCCTGGCCTTTATTGCGGCACGTGAGCTTGAGTTAGCCCGTCCGCGTGTGGTGGCTGAGCGTAAACCATGGTTTTGTTCGGGGTGTCCACATAATACGTCCACCCGAGTACCCGAAGGTTCGCGGGCGATGGCCGGGATTGGTTGCCACTATATGGCGCTTTGGATGGATCGCAGCACGCATGTCTTTACGCAAATGGGGGGTGAGGGCGCACCTTGGATCGGACAGGCTCCGTTCACGCATGAAAATCACGTGTTCGTTAATTTAGGTGATGGCACGTATTTTCATTCGGGACTACTGGCCATCCGCGCCGCGGTGACTGCCAACGTCAACATCACCTACAAGATTTTATTTAATGATGCTGTGGCCATGACGGGCGGCCAGCCTGTTGACGGTCAAATCACTGTGCCAGTGATGGCGGCGCAAGTGCTGGCAGAAGGTGTGGGTCGAGTCGTGGTGGTGACCGACGAGCCCGAAAAATATGCGCAGATGACGGGTCTGCCTGCAGGTGTGCCAGTCGTGCATCGTGATGAGCTTGATCGTATTCAAAAAGAGTTGCGCGAAGTGTCTGGGGTGACAGCCTTGATTTACGATCAAACGTGCGCCACCGAGAAACGCCGTCGGCGTAAACGTGGAGCCTTCCCTGATCCTGCGCGTCGTGTGGTCATTAACTCACGCGTGTGTGAGGGTTGTGGTGATTGTTCAACGCAATCAAACTGCCTATCCATCGAACCGCTTGAAACGGAGCTTGGTCGCAAGCGCGTGATCAACCAATCGAGCTGTAATAAAGATTACTCATGCTTAAAAGGCTTTTGCCCGAGCTTGGTGACCGTTGAGGGTGGGCAGTTGCGTCGGCCAAAGCTGATCGAGGCGAACGACACGCACGCGCAGGAAGTGCCAGATCCGGCACTTCCTCAATTGACTGGATCCTACGGTATTTTTGTGGCTGGTGTGGGTGGTACGGGCGTTGTCACGATTGGTCAGCTATTAGGGATGGCAGCGCATCTGGAGGGTAAAGCCGGCTCGGTGCTAGATATGGCGGGTTTGGCGCAAAAGGGTGGGGCCGTGTTTTCACACGCAATCATCGCGCCGACAGCTGCAGATATTTTGAATACGCGTATTGCGTTGGGGCAAGCTGACTTGGTGTTGGGTGCGGATTTAGTGGTGGGTTCGAGCGTCGAGGCTGTCACGCGGATGCGGCCGGCGCACACTCGGATGTTGTTAAACGCGGATGTTGCTCCGACAGCCGCGTTTATTAGCAACCCAAACTGGACGTTGGCAGCACGTGAGCTACGTCAGGAGCTTGAGCACGCCTGCGGCGAAGGTCGCATTCAAAGCGTGGATGCTTCAGAGATGGCAGTGAAGTTACTGGGCGATGCGGTCTACGCCAATCCGCTCTTGATGGGGTTTGCGTATCAGCAGGGCTGGATCCCTTTGCATCATCGCTCGCTTGAGCAGGCGATTGTTCTAAATGGTGTTCAGGTCAAAAAGAATCTCGAAGCCTTTAATTGGGGCCGCTGCGCTGCGCACGAGCCGCAGTTAGTGGCTCAGTTACTTGGCGCCGAGCCACAGGCGCCTATTCCAACGTCACAGGGTGCGACCGTTGTTGAGTTCAAACGCGCTGGTTCTGAGTTTGAGCAGGTGCGTGAACATCGGGCGGCGTTCTTGCGCGAGTATCAAAACGCTGCCTACGCGTCACAGTACCTATCTTTTGTGAATGCCGTGTCGGATGCTGAAATGCAGGCTTGCGGCACGCAACGCTTGTCCTTAGTCGTCGCGCGTTATTTATTTAAGCTGATGGCTTATAAAGATGAGTATGAGGTCGCACGGCTTTATACCGATGGCGAGTTTTTGCGGAGTTTGGACGAGCAGTTTGAAGGGGACTGGTCTGTGCACTTTCATTTGGCTGCGCCCCTGTTTGCGAAGCGTGATGGTAAAGGGCACTTGATTAAAGCTAAGTTTGGGCCTCGGATGTTGGTGGTGTTCAGATTGTTGGCAAAGCTCAAAGGGCTGCGTGGTACTTGGATGGATGTGTTTGGGTATACGGCTGAACGGCGCGCTGAACGGGCGTTAATTGTTGAGTACCGTGAGACGGTGTTGGGGATGCTCGGTAAGCTTACGCGGGGGTCTCTGGAGAAGGCGGTTGAGGTGGCTGGTGTGCCTGAAGAGATTCGGGGGTATGGGCATGTGAAAGAGGCTGCGTTGGTGCGGGCCGAGGCTTTGCGGGGGCAGTTGCTTGCTGAGTTTGAAGTGGCTGGGGCTGGGGCGGGGGGGAGCCGGGCTGCTTAGATCCTTTGCCTTCGCCCGCACTTTGCCCGCCCCGAACCGGTGATTTTTTGCTGAGCAAAAAATACGCGGCTTCGGGTTGTTCAAAGTGCTGGGGGTTGTGGATTGTCTAGGGTGTTTTAGGCTGGGGTGAAGCGGCTTAGGGCGACTTCTGGGGTGACGTGTTCGAAGGTGACTTTGAGAGGCATGCCGACGTGAACGTTGGCGGGGGTGGGGCCGTTGAAGTTGCTCACCATGATGGGGCCTTCTTTTAGTTGTACCAGGCAGGCGTCGTAGGGGATGTCTTGCATGAAGCCGTCCCAATAGGCGCGGTGAAACTTGACCCAGGATAAGAGGGTGGCTTGGCCGCTGACGACGAGCCATTCTTGTTCGTCTGATAGGCATTTAGGGCAGACGGGGCTGGGTGGAAACTGTAGGTGTCGGCAATGGGTGCAGGCTTGCACTGACAGGCGATGCTCAAGGGCGTGATCCCAGAAGGGTTTGCTGAGCTCGTCAATAATCGGCAAGGGCTTGTCATAGTTTTGGGTCGTCATGATTTAGCCCTTTGTGTAAATGATTGAGCGGGTGCAGGGTGTCGAGGCGATGTATTGAACGACGTTGCAATCTGCAACTTGTCGTGCGCCGCACTCGCCGCGGATTTGACGCACGGCCTCGACGTTCAAGCCCCAGCCCTGCATGTACGAGTTTGAAAGATGTCCGCCATCGGTGTTGGTGGGTAGCTTATTGCCAAGTTGCAGGGTGCCGCCTTGCACGTAGGCGCCTGACTCGCCCTGGCCGCAATAGCCCAAGCCCTCAAGGCTAAACAGTACGGTGGGGCTAAAGTTGTCGTAGCACATCAAGGCATCGACATCGTCGTGGGTGACACCGGCCATTTCAAAGGCTTGGGTGCCGGCGTCTTTAATTTCGTTATACCAAAAGTCTTGATCGAAATTTGAAATCGCGCTGCGCTCGAAGGCGTCGCGCGCGCCCACACCTGAAATCAATACGGGTGGCTTTGCGAGGTCTTTGGCACGTTCAGCGGTGGTTAAGATCATGCAGACGGCACCGTCATTGATCAGGCAGTAATCAAGTAGGCCTAGAGGTTCTGTAATGCGTCTGGCGCTTGCGTGGTCATCAGAGGTGATCGGTTTTTTCATCACAGCGGTTGGGTTGAGCAACGCGTGCTTGCGAAAGGCCACCGACACTTCAGAGAGTTGACGGGTAGTGGTGCCGTATTTGGCCATGTGCATACGAAACATCATGGCGTGTGCGGCACCGGGCGAAGTAAACCCCCAGGGGTTCCAGAAGCTTGAGGCGTCTTCACCGCCATAGTTCACGCGGCGTGAGCGGCCAATATTGGTATAGATCAAGGCGACGTATTTTGCGGCACCGGTTTCGAGAGCCAGCATAGCCTCGATGATCGACATACCTGACATACGGCCATGTCCGGGCAGGGTCATGGTCCAGCGCGGGTTCAGACCAAGCACTTCACCCATGCGCGCATACGACGGCACACGACACACTAGCAAGCCGTCAATCTCGTCTTTGTTCAGTCCACAATCTGAGATCGCAGATTTAAACGCCTGCGCGCCTAGACCGTAGTCGCTGATTAACGGAAAGTCGCCATAGGCCGTATTGCCGACCCCAACGACCGCGATTTTGTTTTTTAGCGCGTGTAGTTCATTCAAAGCGAAATCCTTTGGCGTTAGAGCTCTGAGGTCTGGGTGCCTCAGTGGCCGACGCCGAGATAAAACACACGGCGCTGTTGCATGATACCCATTTTGTGGGGCATGATGCTAGTGATCAAAACAAATAGAAACAAGGTCAGATCCCTCTTCGAGGGTTGCTCGCCTTGAGACAAAGCAGAGGACCACGTTATGTCGCAGTCGCCTTTCAATGCCGCAGAGTTATTCGCGAATCCACAAGATAAGCCTGGAATGTTGGCCGGCTTACGTGTCATCGAGGTCGCCGACGAGTTGGGCGAGTATTGTGGCTTATTGTTGGCCGGACTGGGTGCTGAAGTCATCAAGATCGAGCCGATTGGCGGAAGCCCGACCCGTAATATCGGCCCATACTTGGGCGAGCAACCTGACCCCGAGAAGTCGATTTTCTTTTGCGCTTACAACCGCGGTAAAAAATCGATACAACTTGATCTTAATACTGCAGAAGGTCATGCGGCCTGTTTACAGCTGTTGGGTACTGCGGATATTTTTTTAGATAGTACCTGCGGACAGTTTTTGTCAAAGCTGAAGCCCTCGCAGTCGTTGAACACATTATTCCCTACGCTGATCACCGCGCGTATCACACCCTTCGGTGACACCGGCCCTTGGAAAGATTTTAAGGGCTCAGATCTGATCCACTTAGCATTGGGTGGCGTGATGATGTGCTGCGGCTACGACCGCAATGCGGATGGTCATTATGAGCATCCGCCGGTCGCGCCGCAGGTGTGGCATGCGTACCATATCGCTGCCGAACAAATGACGGTAGCTGTGGTGGCTGCGTTGATTACGCGCCAGTCAACGGGCGTGGGGCAAGATTTATCTTGCGCGGTGCACGAAGCGGTTGCAAAAAATACCGAGCTTGATGTGATGTCGTGGGTGATGCGACGCGCGCCCCTATATCGCCAGACGGCTCGTCATGCGGTTGAAAAGCCAACCCCAATTCCTAACGTCAGTGCGACCAAAGACAAGCGCTGGAATATGACCTGGGGCGTTTCGGCGCGCGATAAAGCCAAGCTTGTGCCTTTCTTAGATCGTTACGGCAAGGCCGCTGATTTAAAGGCGCCTTCAGCGACGGCTGACCTTAAGGCGCGCAGCACGCCCGGATCTGCGGGGATGGATGCGGAAACGGTGCGCATGCTTGAAGTCATTCGCGATTTTGTCGGCTCGTATGACTATAAAGATTTGCCGTGGCGCGAAGCGCAAGACGCGGGCTTATTGTGGGCGCCTGTGCGCAAGCCGCATGAAAACGCCCTAGATGAGCATTGGTTGATGCGTCATTCGTTTACCGACATACATCACCCCGAGTTGGGTCGTGCCTTGCGCTACCCGACCAGCAAGTGGTTGAGTACTGCAACGGCCTGGCAGGCGGGCAAGCGCGCCCCGTTGTTGGGGCAGCACAACGCCGAGTTAACTGCGTTGCTGAGTGCGCCTAAAAATATTGACGCTTTGAAGCTCGGTGCGCAGGCACCCTCGCCAAACGGGTCTCAGGCACTGGGGTCAACTGGGTCTCAGGGACATGGGCGTGCTCAACTGTTTAAGTACACCCCAACAGTTAAAAATATTTCAGCGCGTGGAACACCCTTCGCGTTGCAAGGTATCAAGATTCTTGATTTCTCGTGGTTCTTGGCCTCGGCCGGTGGTACGCGCATTCTTGCTGCGTTGGGCGCCGAAAGTATCAAAGTCGAATGGAAAGAAAACCCAGACACCAGGCTGGCTGCGATGTCGCCCGTGGGTGGCCGTGCCGCGCGTGAGGTGGCGACCGCGCCTTTGCTTGGTGTCACTGACTCAGACATGGGCGGACAGTTCAACAATAAAAATGCCGGCAAACGTGGCATGTCGTTGAATATCCGTCACCCTAAGGGCCTGGCGATCGCAAAAGAGCTAGCGCGTCAGTCAGATATCGTTGCTGAAGGTTTTTCTCCTGGGGTACTTGAGCGCTTGGGTTTGGGGTACGAGGTGCTTAAGTCGATTAAGTCTGACATCATTTACGTACAGCAATCGGGCATGGGCGGTATTGGTAAATATGGGCGCTTTCGCACCGTCGGCCCCGTAGCGGCTTCGTTTGCTGGCACCACAGAGATGTCTGGCCGCCCTGATCCGGCAATGCCCGCTGGTTGGGGGTATTCGTATTTGGATTGGATTGGCGCGTATGGTTTCGCACTGGCGACGCTTGGTGCGCTTTATCACCGCAATCGAACCGGTGAGGGGCAATGGATTGATGCCTCGCAGTGTGAGGCGGGTATTTATCAAACGGCGACTGCGGTGCTGGATTGGTCGGCGAATGGCAAGGAGTGGACGCGTTACGGTAATCGTTCGCCGTACAAGCCAGCCGCGCCTCACGGTGCGTATCGCTGCGCTGGCGACGACCGTTGGCTAGCAATCGCGTGTTTTGATGACGCCGAATGGAACGCGCTGGTGAGCCAAACTGGCCTGACCGAACTGCAGTGGGATTTGCGCTTTAGCACCTTGGCCTTGCGTCTGCAAAATCAAGATGCGCTAGATGAAAAAATCAGTGCCTGGGCCTTGACGCAAGATGCTAGCGAATGCATGGCACGCCTGCAAAGCGCCAGTGTGCCAGCGGGTGTGTGCCAGACGGCAGCAGATCGTTACGACACCGATCCTCAGTTAAAAGAACTTGAATGGTTAACTGAAGTGATCGGTACCAAAATTGGTCGCTGGCCGGTTAACGAGTTTCCGGTCAAAATGAGTGCAACACCAGCGTATGCGGGGGGCGTCATTGACCGTGGTGCACCTGGTTATGGCGAAGATAACGTGCACGTGCTTACGCAGATGCTAGGCTATTCGGATTCAGAGATACAAGACTTGATCGAACAGGGCGTATTGTAAAAAGGTCAGCGTTACAGTAAAAAGATCTAGGTGTGCTTTAAAAAAATAATAACTTTCGGAGACTCTCACCATGAAAATGAACACATTGCACCGTACTGTCTTGGCGGTATCGGTAGTGATTGGTAGTCTAGGCACGCTGGCGCTTCCGAGCGTCTCGCTGGCTCAAGCGAAGCCACAAACGGTTGTGCGCGCGGTGATGCACTCTGACCTGAAAATTGTCGACCCAGTCTGGACCACCGCGTATATCACGCGTAATCATGGTTATATGATTTACGACACCCTGTTTTCGACCGACGCCCAGGGTGTCGTCCAGCCGCAAATGATTGATACGTACCAACTTAGCGAAGATAAAACGGTTTACACCATGACCCTTCGGGATGGGCTGTTATGGCATGATGGACAGCCAGTCACTTCAGAGGATTGCATCGCCTCGATCAAACGCTGGGCCGCACGCGATGTGGTGGGGCAAGCGATGATGGCCCGTGTCAAAGATTTTGTGGCGGTTGATCAAAAGACTTTCAAAATTAATTTAAAAGAACCTACGGCTGCAGTCATGCTTGGCCTAAGTCGTGCGTCTGGTACGGCTTTCATGATGCCTAAGCGGGTGGCAGATACGAGCCCCCAAGAGCAAATTTCTGAATATATTGGTTCGGGTCCGTTTGTGTTTAAAACCAACG
>CAMEAW010000034.1 GCA_945911685.1 Bordetella parapertussis | reverse complement strand
GAGTGCTTGTGCCGCATCTGAATGATGAACGCCGCCGCCTGCAACCATCAGTGGTTGTCGGGCGCTTGCAATCATCAGAGCGAGTTTGTCAATCAGCGGGGCCGGTGCAAGCGATCGATCAGCAGGGTAAGCACCAAAAGCATCGCTGTTATTTTGTGGCTGCACAACACAGGGGGTTGAGGTCTCTGTCAAGATGTCTGGGGCACTCAACAAGACAACTGGGCCGGGTCGCCCGCTTGTGGCGATCTGAATCGCACGCTCGACATACTCGCCGGCTCGGCTCGCTAGGTTGATTCTTTTTACCCATTTCGCGCAACTTGAAAAAAGCGTTTCATGATCGAATTCTTGAAAGGCATTTTTGTCGGCGGTGGCGCGGGGCACCTCTTGGACAATCGCAAGAATAGGTACCGAAGCTTTTGTTGCCTCGGCGAGCCCCGCGACTAACAGGGCTGCAGCAGGGCCATTTTGTGCTGTGATGATAGAGATTTTTCGGCTTTGCCTTGCCGCACCATCGGCCATCGCGATCCCGGCGTTTTCAGTTCTGTAGCCGATTTGACGGATGCCAGCTTTTTCAGCGGCGAGAAACAAAGCGGTGGGGCAGCTTTGACCGTAAATCTCTGTCACACCAGCGGCAACGAGTACGTCAACGATGGCGTGAGCCGCACGATAGCCGTCAAGATTTTGTTTCTCAAAGGTTCCTTTGGGTGACGAACTTGAGTTGCTCTTATTTTGCATTTCAGTTTTCGCGAGGCTGCAATTTACTTGTGGTAATCGACGTTGCCTGGCCAAGGTTCTTCTGAAATATCAAAGACCATTCCCTCAAAGCCGCGAAATTTGTCGGGTCGTTTACGGTCTGCGAGGGGGGCCAGATCCATTTCATCAACGGAGGGCACGCCGCCTAGTTTTTCGACCATATCGACACAATGGTCTGCCTGGTCTGTGAAGACGCCAAAATGATGTAGGCCGACATAATCCATGCCTTTACCAAGTTGGTCGGTTTTAAACTTTAAGAGTGCGATATTGAGCACGCCATCTGTTAAAAAATAGCCGCTCGCGCGTTCGTTATCCATATACTTGAGCTCTTTAAAGCCAAACACCTTGGTATAAAACTCTAAGGCTTTTGCTGGATCTTGCGTGGCAATAACGAGATGACGTAACTGGGACATGTGCCTACTCCTACTCAAGGTGTGGTGAAAAATATATTAAATGCAATTGACTAATCAGGGCGTATTCCGGCCGAGCGAACTAACTCACCGATCCGAACAGCTTCTCGCTCAATAAACTCGCTAAATTCTGCTGGGGTATTGGGCAACACCTCATTGCCTTGATCGACGAGTTGTTTGCGAAAGCTGGGCTCTTCTAGCACCTTACGCAGTGCAGTATTTAATATTGCAAGCCGCGCTGGTGCCAGACCTGATGGCGCAAACAAGCCAAGCCAAGTTGTTAATTCAAAACCGGGAAGGGTTTCGGCGATGGTGGGGACATCTGGTAACGCGGGTTGTCGCTCTCGGCTGCCAACGCCAAGAGGTTTAAGCTTACCGGCGCGGATCAACGAGAGCGATGTGGGTGGTGTATCAAAGTAAGCGGCGAGGCGACCCCCGATTAAATCGGGAACAATCTGCGAACTGCCGCGATAGGGTACGTGAGCCAAATCGACTTTTGCCATGTTTGCGAGCATGACCAAGCCCAAGTGCGAAGCAGAGCCGTTACCGCTTGAGCCGATGTTTAACGGTGTTTGCGAAGCTTTGCTCATTGCTACGAAATCGGCGACGGTAGTTGCAGGGCTTGCGGTAGACACCACCAACATCATCGGAGTCTGTGCGATCTTACCAATGGGCTGAAAACCGCGAACGAGATCAAAGGGTAGGTTTGGGTATAGAAACCGATTGACCACTTGTGTAGCAGTATTGCCAAGTAGCAACGTATAGCCATCGGGCTTGGCTTGCGCCACAAATTGCAGGGCTATTGTGCCATTGCTACCCGAGCGATTTTCGACAATGACCGGTTGTTTGACTAGGGCCTCTAGTCGTGAACCGACTAGTCGCGCCAAGACATCTGCAATCCCACCGGTTGCGTAGGGCACCACAATCTTAATAGGTTCACTCGGATATTCGTCTGCACGAGAGGTGAAAGAGAGTAACAACGCTAACGACGCAAGACACCGTAACAAGTTATTTTTTTTCATCTTGCTCATCCCCTTGGAGATTGTTCAATTAGGGCAATCAATCGAGTGGTTTCTTCTGTGGTGGTATCCCAGCGGCAGACCAAACGAAACATGTTTGGGGCCCGCCGATAAAACAAAACGCCCTGAGCGATGAGGTAATCAACGGCTTTAGGGTTCATTTCAACAAATAGTTCGTTGGCCTGCACGGGTGCGATCAGCTTGACGCCGTCTAGGTGTTGAATGCCCTTGGCAATCGCAAGCGCAGCGTCATTTGATTGCCGCGCTAACCGAAGCCACAGGTCATCTTGTACGTACGCCAATACCTGTGCTGAAGCAAAGCGCATTTTTGACCAGATCATGCCAGCGCGACGCAAATGAAAGCCGATATTGTTTGCGATCTCTGGGTTGAATACTACGATCGCGTCGGTTAAAAGACCCCCATTTTTTGTGACACCAAACGACAGAATATCAACGCCCGCTTTGATCGTAAGCTCGGCAGGGGTGCAGCCTAGTGTTGCGACAGCGTTCGCAAAGCGCGCGCCGTCCATGTGTACAACAAGTTCGTGTGCGTGTGCGATCTGACTAAGCGCGTTGACCTCATCCACCGAGTACACCGCGCCCATATCGGTTGCTTGCACCAAATTGATGGCTTGCGGTTGATTTTTGTGCGCCAGCCCTTTCACAGAGGTCTTGAGGGCATGCTCTAGAGCCAAAGGGTCAACTTTGCCATCGATGCCTGCGACGGGCGTGACTTTTAATCCGCTACCAAAGAAGCTAGTGGCATTGCACTCTGAGGTGTTGATGTGCGCCTCGGGGCTGCAATACACGGCCCCAAACGGGGTGCCGACTGCGGCCAACGCGAGGGCGTTTGCACCCGTGCCGGTTGGCACCGGAAAGACCTTCACGGGGTGTTCAAACAGGGCACTGAATCGCTCTTGCAATTGCTGTGTGTGTTCGTCGCCACCGTAGCCCAAGACAGAGTCAACGTTGGCTTGCACTAAAGCCTCGATTAACTCGGGTGCGGCGCGACCGCAGTTGTCACTACGAAATTCTAAGCTGGCCATTGTGACACCCAATTTTTTTGTGGAACAAAGGTTGGCGCTTGTTTGGAATGGCTCAAGCCCGTTAAATCGTAATCTGTGTTTCTAGCACTCGTGCGACGCTAAATCTCACTCTGTATTTCTAACACTCGTGCGAAGCTAAATCGCAATCTGTGTACCTAACTCAACCACGCGATTTGCAGGAATCTTAAAAAAGTCGGTGGCACTGGTTGCATTTTTAGACATTAGTCTAAAGATATGCGCACGCCAAGGGGTAAATTTACTTTTAACAGCAGGCACAACGGTTTCGCGCGCTAAGTAGAAAGTGGTCGACATCATGTCGAAGGTCATCCCCTTGGCCTCGCAATGTTTGAGTGCGCGAGGGACATCAGGGTTTTGCATAAAGCCGTAGGTGACAGTGACCCGACTAAAGTTTTGACCCAAATCCCGGACCTCAACTTGCTTTGAGTGTTTAACAAAAGGTTTGTCTGCAGTTTTGATCGTCATCAGCACAACGCGTTCGTGCAGAATCTGATTGTGCTTAAGGTTATGCAACAAGGCTGAGGGCACGCCGTCGGACGAACTGGTCATAAACACCGCAGTACCATTGACACGATGTACCTCGGCGGTGAATTCAATAAATGACTCAAGCGGCATATTGCTTGAGGCCATCTCTTCGTTTACCAATTTGCGTCCGCGACGCCAGGTGGTCAGCACGGTAAAGGACACGACACCGACGACAAGGGGAAACCAACCGCCATCTGGGATCTTGATGGCATTCGCAGCGAAGAAGGCCATATCGATAACGAACAAAGACCCCGCCACCAAAAGTACGAACAGCCAGTGCCAGCGCCATAGCAGGCGCATCACAAAGGCGATGAGTATGGTGTCGATCAACATCGTGCCGGTTACGGCAATGCCGTAGGCCGCAGCTAAATTTGACGAGGATTGAAAACCAATCACTAAACCCACCACCGCAAGGTAGAGCGTCCAGTTGGTAAACGGCACATAGATCTGGCCCTCTTCTTTACCAGAAGTATGGACGATTCCCATGCGCGGCAAGAGGCCCATTTGTACCGCTTGGCGTGCGACTGAAAACGCGCCCGAAATCACTGCTTGCGAGGCAATCACGGTCGCGAGTGTTGACAGCGCGACCATCGGAATCAAAGCCCATTCGGGTGCCAACATGTAAAACGGATTGCGAATGGCTTGGGGGTCGTGCAACAGTAATGCACCTTGCCCAAAATAATTCAATACCAAAGCGGGCATCACAAAGCCAAACCAAGCCAGGCGAATGGGCGAACGGCCAAAGTGCCCCATGTCGGTGTAAAGCGCTTCGCCACCCGTGACGGCCAACACCACAGCAGACAAGGCAAAAAACGCGAGTTTGGGGTATGCGCTAATAAACTGAAAGGCATACCAAGGATTGAGGGCAGCTAAAATTTCGGGATGTCTGAGGATTTGGTTGATGCCTAAGCCACCCAGCACCGTAAACCAAACAATCATAACTGGCCCAAAGAACAGGCCAACCAGGCCGGTACCTCGTTTTTGAATCATAAACAAACCAGTCAGCACAAGGACTGTGACTGGGATCACAAAATCTTTGAGGGTAGGCGCAATGATCTCAAGCCCTTCGACCGCGGATAAGACCGAAATGGCCGGCGTAATCATGCTGTCACCGTAAAACAAGGCAGCGGCAAAGATACCTAGCATTGTGAGAAACCACGAGAGCCAGAGCGGATTTTGGCGCGAGGTGATCAGCGCTAACAGGGCTAGAGAGCCGCCTTCACCGCGATTATCGGCACGCATGATGATGACGACATATTTAA
Organism: Bordetella parapertussis; assembly: GCA_945911685.1. GTDB lineage: Bacteria > Pseudomonadota > Gammaproteobacteria > Burkholderiales > Burkholderiaceae_B > Zwartia > Zwartia parapertussis_K. The sequence goes on along the minus strand of CAMEAW010000034.1, from coordinate 20,775 downwards.
TCGACACCAACACCATGATGGCCCAAAATACCATTGAGAGTAGACCGAGAATATTGTCTGGGGTTGCCGCAATGGGGTGGTGTCCGCTAAAAAGCTCTTTGAGCGCGTACAGTGGACTCGTACCGATGTCGCCAAAGACAACACCAATTGCGCCTAACACTAAGGCGGGTAGTGCTTTACCAGTTTTCATTCGATCGCAATGTTGAGGCTTTAAGTCGCAATTGTATTGAGTAACTGACGTTGTGGGAAATTACAAGCAACCACTGACGTAATCATTCGGCGAACAATATTGAACAGAGGTGGCGGAGCTAGCCCGACTGACGATAGGATTTGGGTCAATCCGACTGACGCTAGCCCGACTGAAGATGGGATTTGAATCAGCCCGACTGACAAAATAGTTCAGTCGGGCTTAAGGATTAAACGACTTAATCCGCCTTAATATTCTGTTCTTTCACGATCTTCGCCCATTTTTTGGTATCTGACGCGATTTGCTCTGTAAATTGTTCTGGGGTGCTGGCAATGACTTCGGCACCCATTTTTTCAAGTTGCCCACGCATTTCGGGTTGCGCCAACACGGCGGCGATATCAGTGTGCAATTTGGCGATCACAGCCTTCGGGGTCTGAGCGGGTGCCACAAACCCAAACCAATTTGTGAAGTCATAACCGGGTACGCCAGATTCAGCAACCGTGGGCACGTTGGGCAAGACAGGCGAACGCTTGCCACCCAGCACAGCCAACACCTTTAAGCGGCCCGATTGAATATGTGGCAACGATTGCACTAGGCTATCCATAGTGAAGTCGACTTGCCCACCGACTAAATCGGTAAAGCTTGGGCCACTGCCTTTGTACGGTACGTGAGTAAATTGTGTACCTGTCATGCTCGCGAGCAACTCAATGGCCAAATGCGGGGCGCCACCCATCCCTGAGGATGAGTAATTCAGTTTGCCAGGTTTTTGTTTGGCAAGCGCGAGAAGTTCTTGAACGTTATTGGCAGGCAACGAGGGATGGGCGACTAAGACAAAGGTGACGCCGACGACATTGGTGATTGCAGCGAGGTCTTTACTTGGATCGATATCCATTTTGTAAAGATGAGGGTTGATCGCCATGTTGCCCAAGGTCGCGAGCATGATGGTGTGGCCGTTGGGTTCGGCGCGCGCGGCTAACGCTGTGCCAATGGTGCCTCCTGCGCCGCCTTTGTTTTCGACAATTACTGATTGCCCCCACGCGGCGGTTAAGCCCTGCGCGACCCTGCGAGCAACGATATCTGTGCCGCCACCAGGCGGAAACGCCACAATCATTGTGACGGGCTTATTTGGATAGGTGCTGGCGGTTGCCGGCGAGGCGGCTGTGCTGGTTTGCTGCGCGAGGGCAGCGCCTGTTAAGCAAAAGGCGGTGATACATAGCGCGAGTTTAAGTTTTTTCATTATTGTCTCAAGTAGGCTTTGTGATGTGACAAAAGCTTTGTGATGCAACAAAACATTATTTTTTTGAAGCGTTGCTAAGCAAGATAGTCTTATTTACTGAGTCTTGCCAAGCGAAGCAGAATGGTTTTCTCTGCGTAGCTCTGCAGCCCCATAAAAAAGGCTGTTACGCCATTTGAGTTTGCAAAAATTTCTTGGCCGTATCTTGATCAAGCAAGGGATAGACATCCATATGCGCGGGCACAATGTCTCCCCATTCGTTCATTAAACGGTGCAAGGTTTCGGTGGAGTCAACATCAAACAGCGCCACTGCGCCACGACCAACCCGAGCATGCACCGAGACTGCGAGGCCTGACTCAAGTAAAGGATTCATCCAATCCCAGTAGCTATGGCGCGTGCTCGCCATTGAAGTTGGTTTTTCGGGGCGAGGGGTGCTAATGACTAAAAACAGCATGGGAGAGTCTCCGGGGCGATAACGCCTAGTTTTTTATGTAACAAGTACAGATACGCGCAGCTGCGGTATTAGTCAGCAGCAGGGCACTTAGTCTACTGTATTTTTCTGAAAACCAAGGTCTTTTGCGGCTCAGGATGGACACCGCAGCAAAGCGCTGCCCGTCACCTCCTGCAGAGCGCCCAAATCAGACGCGCCCCTAAATACAGGCCTGCTTTGTGCCGCTCAAAATAGGATATTGTGATTTCCAATGCCTCGCAATATCGATGCGCCGACACACCCACACGCGGTCGTGTTGAGCGACGTGATCGAGAAACCGCTGCAGCGCAATGAAGCGACCGGGGCGACCCAGAATTCGGCAGTGCATACCGACCGACATCATCTTTGGCGTTTCATTGCCCTCGGCATACAACACGTCAAAGGTATCGCGTAAATATTCAAAAAAATGTTGCGCGGTATTAAAGCCCTGGGGGGTCGCAAACCGCATGTCGTTGGCATCGAGTGTGTACGGCACGATCAACTGATTGGTGGTTGAACCATCCGTCTTCGTCACCGGTGTATAGAACGGCAAGTCATCGCCATAGTTATCGCTGTCATACTCAAAGCCACCGTGATCGGCGACGAGGCGCCGCGTATTGGGGCTGTCGCGCCCGGTGTACCAGCCCAGTGGCCATTGGCCTTTTGTGATCTCTTTAAGCATCAGGGTGGCGGCTTGCATATGCTCGCGCTCGGTCGCTTCGTCGATGCCTTGGTAATGCAACCAGCGCAGGCCATGCGAGGCGATTTCGTGCTTTTGTTCAAGCAACGCTGCGGTCAATTCGGGGTGACGTTTTAACGCTAGTGTCACACCAAAGACGGTGAGTGGGAGTTTGCGACGTTCAAACTCGCGCAAGATCCGCCAAGCACCCGCACGCGAACCATATTCGTAAATCGATTCCATGCTCATGTGGCGAGCTGGGTAGCTTTCGGCACCAACGATTTCAGACAAAAACCGCTCTGAACCCGGGTCGCCGTCGAGCACGGTATTTTCAGCACCTTCTTCGTAATTCAATACAAATTGAAGGGCGATTTTGGCTTTACCGGGCCAATTGGCTTGCACAGGCTGCGCGCCGTAGCCAACGAGGTCGCGAGGGTAATGTGAAGAGTAGGCAGGCTGAGCGAAGGGGTTGGGCATGGTGATTTCGTAAGGAATTGGCGAATAAAAGTTGAGCTGGGATGAAGCCGATCTAATTAAAGCTTAAGAAAAAATCAAAAGAACGGATTAAAAGAAAACAGTTGAAGGCCCGCTACAAGGATATGATTGAGCGCATGGCAGCAACAGCTAAGACGCGTTAAGACGTATCTGCGGCTAGCATAAACTAGCTTGAATCTAGCGACAATACTGACACTATGACACAACAACTTCCTGATTTTATTGAATGGCGTGCCCGCGACTTAGCTGCCCGCGTGAACAGTCAAGATTTGACCGCGGTCCAGGTGACGCAGGCTGCGCTAGCGCGTATTGCCTGGGCCAATCCGCTGTTGAACGCCTTCATCGATATCGATCATGCCTCGGCTCTTAAACAAGCTGCGGCAGTTGACTTGAAGATTCAACAAGGCGCGCGCCTGCCGTTGGCGGGTGTGCCCTTCAGCGTCAAAGATAATTTATGGGTGGCGGGGCGGCCCGCCACCTACGGTTCGAAGCTCTACGCGGATCACATCGCCCCACGCGATAGTTGGTCAGTCGAGCAACTTAAAAAACAAGGGGCCATTTGTATTGGCATCACAAACACGCCCGAGTTTGCGTGCAAAGGTGCCACGCAAAATCCCCTGCACGGCATCACGCGTAACCCCTGGAATTTAGACTTAACACCGGGTGGCTCTTCAGGCGGCGCTGTGGCCGGGGTTGCAGCCGGTTTAGTCCCCGTTGCGCTGGGCACCGATGCCGGCGGCTCGATTCGGCGCCCAGCGGCACACACCGGGCTTGTGGGCTTTAAGTGCACACTTGGCTTGATTCCAAACCCTTGGGGGTTTCCGGATCCGAGCCATGACCTCTCAACGATTGGCATCGCCACACGCGACGTGCAAGACTGCGCCTTGATGCTCGATGTTTTGGTTGAACATCATCCTAACGACCCACTCTCGCACCCTTTACCGATGGCGATGGTCTCGCCCCAACCGTTTACCGCAGCACTGAACGCTCAGCGCGATCAAACGTTTAGAATTGGTTTTACGATGGATTTGGGTTGTGGCTTTGCCATTGATGACGATGTAGCGGTGGCCATCGAGGCTGCCATTCAGCAACTACGGCGGGCAGGATGGAAGATCGACATCTCGCATCCCGCCTGGCCACCCAAGACCAATGAATACCCCTTATTGGCGCAACAACAAGCCGGGTTGGCTGCATTGTTTGGGCAAGCGTATCAAGAGGCCCCTCAGATTTTTGATCCAGACATTGCCGTGCAAATCGAAGCCGGGCAAAAGGCAACGGGCCCAATGATTGCGGGATTGTCTTTGCAACGTAATAAGTTGCGTGAGGCCTTTAACACGTACTTTGATTCTTATGACTTACTGCTGTGCCCGACGGTACCGGTTGAGCCTTGGGCATGCGAAGGCCCACCGCCGAATGTGATTGGTGGCAGGCCTGCCACCCCACGCGGGCACGCGCCGTTTACACCCTTGTTTAATTATTGTGATGCGCCGGCGTTATCTGTGCCCTGTGGCTTTGGTAAAAATGGTTTGCCTCTTGGTTTGCAGATTGTTGGCCCGCGTTACGGCGACCTGCGCGTCTTGCAGTTTGGCTTTGAAGTTCAAAAGCTGTTGAATCTCAAGATGAACGCGCCAATGATTTCGGCGCAGACGCAGCAAGAATATGTACAAGGATCAAACCAATGATGGTAGAACCGGAGCCGCGGGCGTATGCAAAAGTCTAAACAATGATTGCGGTATCCGTGTACCCAGAATATGTAAGAGTCCAAACAATGATAACGGTATCGATGCAACAGAATGAGGTTCAGGGGTCACGATGAGCGTCTTTGGACGCTCTTGTGGTCTGCTGACTTGTTCATTTTTTTTATGGCTTGGTTTTGGTATGAATGACAGTGCTTTCTCTCAAAATCTGCCTTCAGGCTTTGTCTATGTTGATCAAGTCATACCCGATATCCGCACTGACTTGCGTTATCGACTTGCTGACAATTTTGTCGGTGCGACCGTTGACGGATATTCGGGAGTGCGCGCGATTTTGACGCAAGCTGCCGCGCTGGCCTTGGCGAAAGTGCAGGCAGAACTGCGCGAGCAGGGCCTAGGCCTGTTGATCTTCGATGCTTATCGGCCGCAGCGCGCCGTCAATCATTTTGCTCGCTGGGCGAAAGACTTGTCTGACAGCAAGATGAAACAGCGTTATTACCCAGAGGTTGAGAAAACTGAGTTGTTTTCACAGGGCTATATTGCGGGGCGTTCTGGTCATAGCCGCGGAAGTACCGTCGATCTGACGCTGGTGAGCCTGTCAGCACCTTTTGAACCATTGGATATGGGGACTATCTTTGATTTTTTTAGCCCACGCTCTTGGCTGGATGCCGCGGGCTTATCGGTTGCGCAAGAGCAAAACCGCGCCTTGCTTCAGCGCACGATGAAGACGTATGGCTTTACGCCGTACAGTAAAGAATGGTGGCACTTTACGCTAAGCGCCGAGCCGTTTCCTGAGACTTACTTTGATTTTGAGATTCATGATGATTTGAGTGTGCGCTAAAGAGTTTTGTGATGTTGCCGCAGGCTCAGTGTGACGCGATACAGAACGAATGGGAGGCAGCGCAGCCTGAAACTCAGAACACACGCCTCATGTCTTTGCCTAAGCTAATTTTAGCTTAAAACGATTTGCGATTTGATGCCACTGACCCAAAGCCGGCCAACGTATCGGTACGATGTTTGAACTAAGCGTCCATCTAGACAATCCCCCTCATCGTCAGCGAAAAACTTAGCGCTACCTGTGTAAAATCCTTATCTAATAGAGAACAGTTTGTTTGTCGCTCGTCTGACACACAAAGAAGCCAGACTAGTCGAATGAAAGTGATGAATTGCTCAACCCCTAGATAAGGTCTGATCCGAATGGCTGGTCAACTGCTCACTAGCGGTAATCCGCAAAACTACAGCGCTATTGGCGAAGCGGGTCAACCGATCTATTCGGTTGCCTTTCAGCTCAGAGAGGCTGTCCGACTAAAAGCCGGGGCTGACGTAGCGAATTGTCTGGCGATCCCTCAACGCAATGAACAAGGCAGTGTGATCGACTGGTATGCGCCCGAGCGCGGCGATGTCGTGCCGTGGTCTGCAGCCACACCCGAAGAACGTGAACACGCCCTGATTATGTTAGACGCTGCACAGCGTAAACTTGACGATGCGGTGCGTCAGATGGAAGGTACCGAAGCACATTCTGATCAGGCAATACGTGAAAAGAAAACGGTACTACCCCTGCTAGGCAAAGTATTTTTCTTTCCGGATTCTAATTTCATATTTTTAGTTAACGGCAAGCCCGTTTTGACCTTTTGGGGGTTTAACGCACAGGGAGCAACGCTGCCAACGGATCCCTTTGTCAGTCTGCGTCCTGTGATGGCAGCCCCCGCAGTTGCGCAAGCGGCTGCGCCGACTAAACGTCGTGCTTGGTGGTGGTGGTTACTGCTTTTATTGTTGATTCTTTTGCTGTTGCTGCTATTGTTGCGCAGCTGTGGTGCGCCGCCTTGGTTGGTGCGGGCGGTTCCGCTTTTAGAGCCGCTGCAGACCACGCCCGACTTTGCGCTTAAGCCTCAACAAAACCCAACAGGCGTCCCCTCAACACCCTCGGGCCCGACGAGCAAGCCAGAGGCGTTGCTTGAACAGCGGGTCGGTGTGCCTAGTCGTGTCGATGTGCAAACAGAAAGCTCAACCGTCATCACCAATGGCGCGCAAAACTTGACACCCGGAGTGACTCGATCGCCTACCGCAGTCGAAACAGGTACTACTGGCGCGCAACCCGGTGCGAATCCCTCAATCGCGCCTGACACCTCGACACCTGCACCTTTAACGAGTACACAAACACAACCAGAAGCATTACCGAACACACCGGCAACAGCAGGTCGCCAACCCGAAAGCACGCAGCCTCAGCTCAACGCGACCACGCCACAACCCAATGCCACCAACAACATCAACACTGCGACCCAGCAACCCAATGCCACCGGCAACACCAATACTGCGACTCCTGGTGCAAACAACCAAGCGCCTGGTCCTGGCGCGAGCGGTCAACTCGGCAATCCAATGTTGATACCAGATGCCGCGCTAAGCAGTGGCTCGACCCGTTTTTTAGAGGGCTCGTGGAGTGCAGGGACGGGCATTCAAGATGCCGCCACCGGCAAACCCGTGCGTCTTGACTATGACTTTAGTGAGGGCAATGGGCAAGGGCGTGCCACGGTCAGGCGAGGCGATGGCGTGCAATGCACCGGCTCAGTCGTCGCCCAGATGCAAGGCCGCACGATGCAAATCAATGATCGCGGCACCGCAAAATGCACGGATGGCACCACCATGGCTTTACCTAAAGTCGCTTGTACCCCAGGCGCTGGTAATCAAGCTGCTTGCCATGGGCAATACGACAACGGTACGTCCTTTCCTGTGTCCATGCGACACGCACCTAAATAGCCGGACCTCACTTCATGCTTGCAGATATCAACGCGTTCGAAGAACAGACTACGCTCATCATGGGGAGCGGGGTTCAGTTTTTAGACTTTGCGGCAACCTTTGTGATCAAAGGCCAGTCAGGTGAGTTTGCAAAAATGGGCGAAGCTGGCCCTTTGGCCAGATTGCAAGAGGATGAGCGCACCGGCAAGCTGCATTTTTCGTACGACGATAAAAAACAAGCAGTGGCCTCGCGCTTTGATGTGAGTCTGGATCAGTCCTTGCGTTTGTTGATTGATACTTGGTTGCCTGTGCCGTACTTTCGCTTCAGTCCACCGGCGCGTTTTGAAGAAGGCCCGTCGAACTGGGCGCGTGTGCGCATTACAGAAGTCGCTGCCGGTCTAGATCCTTCGGGCAATACACACCGCATCACCTTTGCGTTTGACACTAAGGTCATTGAAGGTCGCAGCGACACCGCTTACATGGGGCCGTCAACCGATGATGTTAAAGCTGGGACGAGTTTTGCGTTTGCCCATCGCTCACATGAAATGGGCTGGTTTCTGGATCAACAATGGCTGAACGCTTGGCTACAAGAGCTGTTTAGTGATCTTGCGAAACCAAGGCTCAAACGCGACGCCGAAGATATACGTGTTGAGGCTGCCGAGTTGCACCATCAGGCGCACTACTTAAATATTTTGCATCTACTAGGTACTCAGTTAGCGTTACCCGAGATCAAAGTGATTTCGAATCAGGCCAACGATTTATACAAGCCGATCGAAGTCGACATGGTGCTCGACGTTGGCAATTCACGTACCTGTGGCATCTTGATTGAAGACCATCCTCAAGAAAACGATGGTTTAAGGCGCCGGTATGAACTTGAGTTGCGCGATCTTTCGCACCCAGAACACGTTTATCACGAAGCCTTTGAAAGTCGCATCGAGTTCGCGCAGGCCTCGTTTGGCAAAGATCATTTTTCAGTGCAAAGCGGACGCAATGATGCTTTTTTGTGGCCGACGATCGCCCGAATCGGTCACGAGGCGGCACGACTCGCAAGCCTACGCCGAGGAACTGAAGGTGCCACCGGATTATCGAGCCCCAAGCGCTACTTGTGGGATCAGGATAGTTTTGAACCGGGCTGGCGCTTCAATACGTCTTACATTAAAAGCGAAACCGAACCGCACGCCACAGCGGCGCCGGTATCGCGCCTGATTAATGAAATGGGAGAGGCACTGTATACGCTTGATCCCTTTGATCGCATGCCCGTGTTTCATCCCCATTACTCGCGAAGCGCGTTAATGACGTTTATGCTTTCTGAGGTACTGGCACAGGCACTGGCGCAGATCAACAGCCCCGCGCAACGTTTACGTCAAAGTCATGGGCGCGTTCCTCGCCACCTGCGTTCGATTATTTTGACCGTGCCCCCCGCCATGCCGCAACCCGAGCGCAAGATTTTTGAACAGCGCATGCGTCAGGCGATTGGCTTGATCTGGAAGAGTATGGGTTGGCATCCTGAGGATGCGGGCGTTGACACCAAAGAAGAGCGCGATCTAGCGTTTCCACCTTTTCCTGATGTGCATGTGCAGTGGGATGAAGCGACCTGTGGACAGGTCGTTTACTTGTTTAGCGAAACGCAAAATAACTTTGGCGGTCGGCCTGAAGAGTTTTTTCAGGCCTTGGCGCGCCCTGATCAGCCACCGCGAGCCGGTTCGACTGATCCATACGTTTCGATCGCCACGATTGACATCGGCGGGGGCACGACCGATTTAGTGATCAACGAATACTTTTTGGATAAGGGCGAGGGTAACACTGGACGTGAGGTGGGTGGTGGTGCTTATATTCTGCCTGAGCAACGGTTTCGCGATGGTTTCAAAATAGCCGGCGATGACATCGTGCTCGATGTCATTCGCGCGGTCGTGTTGCCCGCAATCACCGTGGGCTTTAAAACTTCAGGTGTACCAGAGCCCGATGCGCTCGTCTCAAAATTGATGGGCAGTGAATCGCTTGATGCTCAGGTCGCAGTGCTTAGGCAGCAATTTACGTTGCAGGTGCTCTACCCAGTCGCCTTAAGTGTGATCAAAGAATACGAGAAGTACGATCCACTCGAGCCCGGCAATCTGGGCTCTCGGCTTGTGTCAGAGTTGCTCGGCGAAGCAGGGCAACCAACCAGTGACGTGCTGGCTTACATCAACTCTGCAGTGCAACGTGCTGGTGGAACGCACGCCATCGGCTTCAGTATTCTTGACATTGGTATACAGATCAACTTACGCCGCTTGCACGAGTTGTTTTTACGTGGCGAGATGAACATCTGCAAGACCTTAAAAGCGATGTCTGAGGTGGTGTACGCCTATCAACCCGACGTTTTACTGCTGACGGGTCGACCCTCGCGCATGCCTGGTGTGTTGGCGTATGTCCGCTCACTGCTGGCCCTGCCTGCGGGGCGTATCTTACCCATGCATCAATATCGCACAGGCCCTTGGTATCCCTTTCATAAAAACGGTCGCATTGATGATCCAAAGAGCACAGCAGCGGTGGGTGCCATGCTGTGCTTGTTAAGCCGCAGCCTACGCTTGCCTAATTTCTTTTTTAGATCGGCTGCGTTTAAACCTTATTCGACCGTGCGCTTTATTGGCATGATCGATAACAACAACGCGATCAAAGACGCCAACTTGTTTTATCGCAACATTGATCTTGACAACGAGGAGTACGAGTTTCCGGATACTACCTTCGAAATGCGTGGATCCATGCGCCTAGGATTTAGGCAGCTGGAGACCGAGCGCTGGCCGGCGTCGCCGTTGTACACCTTAAGTGTCGATGATCGTGAACTGCGTGAGAAGCTCGCCTCGAAAGGGGTGGTGCTGAAAGTCTCTCTTAAGCGCAGTGAGCGTTCTGGGCCCGAGAGTTTTGAGCTGGCTTCGGTAGAGGGCGGTTCAAAAAGCAAAATTAAATTCAGACTCAACACGATGGTAGATGCGGGCTTGGGTGATTCGCAATATTGGCTCGACAGCGGCAGCGTGAGGTAATCGGCATGACAATTCAACGAGCAGAGCAATTAGTGGCCGGTTGGGCCACGATTCACCAAGAGTCAGGACAAGCGATTGACTGGATTAATCGTGTACGGGGTAACGCGCGTAGCGTGGATAGCGAGGCCGATAGTTTGGTTTATCGTCTACGGCGCGTGCGTAACCAAGCTAAAAGCTTGGGCGTCGCCGCGGGGCTGCCCTCAACCGTTGGTTTTTTTGGTCTATCTCAAGCGGGCAAATCTTATTTAATTTCGGCGCTCGCCGCTGGCGGCGACGGAAAGCTTGAAACGGTTGTCGATGGACAGCGCCTCGATTTTATTAATCACATTAACCCGCCCGGCGGCGGTAAAGAGGCCACTGGCTTAGTCACGCGTTTTAGTTTTCGAGCCAAGCAAGGGCCGGTAGGATTTCCGTTAGAGTTGAAATTATTTGAAGAAATTGAGCTTGTTAAAATTTTAGCAAACTCGTTTTTCAATGATTTTAATTTTGAAAAAATTGGCAATCCCGTTGATGCTGTGGCTGCAAGAAGAAAGTTAACCGAGCTCGAGGCACGCAAGCGTGCGCAGAAAGTACCCGGTATCACCGAAGATGACATGGTGTCGCTTTGGGATTATCTGAAAGAGAGCTTTGGTAATTCAATTAGCCCCTTAGCACCCGAGTTTTTGCCACGTGCGGTGAGCTTAGCGCCTTACCTAAGTGTGCAAGATCGTGCCCAGCTTTTTGGTTGTCTATGGGGGCAGGCTGACACACTGACCCAGGCGTTTCTCAGTTTGGCGCAAACCTTAGCCCAACTTGGGCAACCCATTCGCGTCTTTGCCCCGATCGAAGCTTTGGTTCGCAAAACCGAAAGTGGGGTCTTATCGCAAGCCGACAGCATCATGAACGTTGACATGTTGCAGCGTTTAGGCCGGGCGCAAGACTTACCAATCAATGTATTGCCGATTATTGACGGACAGACGCAGACCCAGCAGAGTGTCACGATGGCACAACTGGCTGCACTGACTGCCGAACTCACCTTTCCGCTTGTCAATCAGCCGCATCAAAAGATTTTTGAAGATGTCGACTTACTTGATTTTCCTGGATACCGCGGGCGCCTTGGCTTAGATTCGCTAACGGATATCAGCGCAGCGCAAGGCAAAGATCAAGTCGGCAACCCGATTGCGCAGTTGTTGTTGCGCGGCAAGGTGGCTTATTTGTTTGAGCGCTATACCGAGTCGCAAGAAATGAATGTGTTAGTGGTCTGTACGGCATCACACAAACAATCTGACGTGACCGAAGTTGGCCCAGTGTTGTCAAAATGGATTGATAAAACGCAAGGCAAGACCGCTGAAGAGCGCGCACGTCGCGACCCCGGTTTGATTTGGGCCGTCACGATGTTTGACATCAAGATTAACGATTCGTTAACCAAAGATGAAGACATGCTGCACACGGTTTGGAACAATCTTGTACAGATGACAATGCTCGAGCGTTTCGGCAGCTTTGCCTGGATGCAAGACTGGGCGAAAGGCATTGAATTTAACAATACGTTTCTGGTTCGCAAGCCCCGTAGCCCAGTGTCGTTTTTGGATGTGGAAGGCGGACAAGAGCGGTCGATTACCCAATCAGTAGCCCCGCAGTTGTCGTTAATGGAGAAAACCTTCACCCATGCGCCTCTGATTGGCACACACGTTTGTGAACCTGCACAGGCCTGGAGCGCCATGATGACGCTCAACGACGGCGGGGTTGACCGCCTGAGTCAGTATCTAGCAAGGGTCTCGACGCGCGAGGTTAAGCTTGAGCGTATCAATGAATTGATGAACGATGTCTTACATGATCTCATCGATAACCGACTCGGACGTTGGTTCCATCAAGACGGCATGGGCGAGGTCGAGGCCAAGCGCAAGATCGCACAACAAGTGGTCACAGCCTTAACACCTCGTATTCGTTTGTTAGGTGAAATCCAACAGCAGTTACAGTTGTCTGACAGCCACTTGCAAAGTCTGTATTTAGGTTCAGGTGTCGATGCGCAGGACGAACCCTCTGATGCTATTGTTGATACGCCTGCTGCGGTGAACCTTGGAGATGATCCGTTTGGTTTAGGTGATGCGCTGGATCTGTTTGGCGATGCGCCGGCTAAAGCCGAAAGCACACAAAAGCTTGCCCCAACCGGTAGTGATGCTCGGTTTGCAAAATTGGTCTTGAGCGCTTGGTTTGAGCATCTACGTAACGTGCCTAGTGATGAACAATTATTGACGTATTTTGGTTTGCAAAAACCTGTTGCTGAAATGCTTTGCGACGAAGTATTGACAGCTGGCGCACGTGTCGACTTGCAAGAACACCTGTTCAAAGTGGTCAGCCGCACAGAACAAGTCGGTACCAAGCGCGACAAGTTGGTGGATCGACAGGTCTTAGCCGCCAAAACTGTCTTGGCTGATTTTATTGCATGGCTAGGCTATATCGATCGGCCGCTTGAGAGTCGCCCCGACAGTCGCGTCAACAAGGGGCAAAAATTATTCGCGCCGCCTGCCCGCATCAGTTCAGGCCAACTACCCGCGATTGGGAATGAGGCCGTTGATCACACCCGCATTTATATGGGTGACTGGCTTGTGGGCCTAGCCCAACTCATCGTCGAGAATGCCGGCCATGATGGTGGACGTGAAATTAAACCCGAACAAAACGCTGAACTTGGTGCCATGATCGCTAAGTTCAAATCTGCACACTTGGCCGCACAATGAAAAAAACTTTACCCGAGCTAAAACCCGCCCTTAATCAGACACCGGGATACGGACTCTTAACTCTGCAAGGTTGGGAAACCCCCGAGGCATCCTTTGATTACAGCTACGAAGTGTGCGTACAGCGTAATCAAGACAGCCGGTTTTTAGGTGCGGACAATCAATGGACGGCTACACAGACTTGGCATCAGGTTGATGCGAGCGAGAGTCAAAATGAGTTTGTTGCGCTGACACTCGGTCCCAATATTGTCGATCCGTTGGTTGAAAACCCACAGATGACTTATCTGTTGCAAGCTCGTTATGGCACAGAGCTTGCGCAAGGGGTCATGCGGATACGAGAAGGTGTTTTATCTTCACACGCCTCTGGTCAAACCGGAGAGGCGGTATCGCGTGTGGCAAAGCCGATGCAGGCTGTTCCACACGTAGCAGCGGCAGAAACTGCTGCGCCTGAGCAACCGCCCGTTGCTGCGCAAACGGCGGTTGCAGATTCGGTCGACCAACCAAAATCGAAGTCGTCACAAACCGTGATCGTCGTAGCGGTTGTTTTGATACTGCTGCTCATTGCCGCTTATTTTGGCTGGCGCTGGTACCAAGGGCAGCAAGCTACGGTGGTGGCGACAACGGCACCGAACTCGACAATTGCGCCAGGCGCGGTAACGACACCGCCAGCAGCTGCGCCCACAACAACCGCCCCAGCGACAACCGTTGCACCAACGCCAGCGCCGGTTTCGGCAGCGCCACCGGCGCCGCAAGAACCCGTGCCCTGTAGCAGCGAAGCGCTTTCTGCCACCAAGGATGACTTGCCCTTCATTCAGGCCTGCCTGAAAACCAACCCTGATACCGCTAAGGTCTTAGCCGTGATCGAGTTGGCTAAGACCGCGAAGCGTTGCGATGTTGCGCAGCGTATTTATGCCTTTAAAGGCCAAGGGGGTGATGTTGTGATTGCCTTAGCCTACGCGAAAGAGTTTGATCCAAAGTTTTTTGTCGCGGGTTGTTTTGCAGCAGCTGATAAAAACACGGCTCTGTACTGGTACGAGCTTGTGCTTGCAAGAGATCCAAATCACACCGAAGCAAAAGAGCGCGCTGAGGCGTTGAAAAAATGAAGAATATGAAACGGTTTATCAAAAGCGGCTTAAGCTTTTTTCTGTTGTTTGGACTGCATGTCACCGCGTGTTCAGCAGATAAGCCTTTATTACAAGCGGGCAAAAAAACCTTATATCAACGGGTCCTAACGACGCCAGGCTGTAAGTTGGTGGTCAAACCAGGCGACCAATCGGGCGCAGCCCAAGAGGCTTTCAGTCGCTATTACGTGTATCAACGCCAGCAGACCGCAGGCAAAGACTGGATCGAGGTGGGTACTGATACGGCAGGTAAAAAAATAGGCTGGTTAGAGACTGCTTGTACGGTTGAGTGGAAGATGCAAATGTCTTTGGCATTTACGAACCCCGCTGGACGAGACTTAGCCTTATTCTTTAAAGAACGAGCCACTATTGAAAAGATCACTGACTCGTCAACGCCCGCACAGACCTATTCGCCAATCTTAGAGAATATGAAAAAAACCGGGCGTGACTCGGCTGTCGTGGCGCGCGAGCCCGAACTTTTTGTCGACTTAAAAAAGAATTTTTATTTGCTACCGATTTTGCAAGCCGAAGAAATTAAATCAGATGCTGGCTTTAACCTGCGTTTGCTAGAAGTAGCCTCGGTGAGCAAGCAAGACCCTAATGCCAACCCCGCTACCAGTCCGCAGGTGGTGCAAAGTTCGATCAAGGCCTTTAACGCAGGTGTTGTGTTTGTTTTGGATTCAACGTTGTCAATGGATCCTTACATTGAGCGTACGCGTGAGGCGGTGCGTACTGTTTACAGCAGAATGGAAAAAGAACAGCTAGGCGACAAGGTGAAGTTTGGTTTGGTAGCCTTTAGGTCTAGCATCAAGGCGGTGCCTGGACTTGAGTATGTATCAAAGATGTACGTGGACCCTACCAAGGTTAAGGACGGCGCCGATTTCTTAGCCAAAATTAAAGACCTCAAAGCGACGAAAGTATCAAGTGCCAAGTTTGATGAAGACCCTTATGCAGGCGTGTATGACGCGTTGTTCAACATCAACTGGAATGAGTTTGGAGCGCGCTATATCGTCTTGGTCAGTGACGCGGGTGCAATCGATAGCAATGACCCATTATCCTCAACAAGCTTAAGCGCCGAGCGTCTACGTGAATTTGCCAAAGAGAAGGGCGTTGCCATTTATGTAGTGCATCTCAAAACTCCAGCGGGTGCGCAAAATCATGCGTCTGCGAAAAGACAATACGATGTCTTGTCGTTTAACGCTGTTGCCAACAAGTCCCTTTACTACCCCGTAGAAGCCGGTAACGTAGGCGCGTTTGGTCAGGCCATCGACACGATGGGTGCTTCTTTAGTCAATCAGATCAAAATGGCATCGACAGGTGAAGTGGTGGCCGGTAGTGCGGCAAGCGCTACGGCTACGCCACCACCTGCCGCACCAGCACCTGCTGGTGTTGCACCGAACTCGCTCGCCGCGCAAATGGCCCGCGATGCCGAGCTCATGGGGCGTGCGATGCAACTTGCCTATCTTGGCGACGTCACCAATGCAAAAGCGCCACCTTTTTTCAAAGCTTGGATCAGTGACCGTGACCTCGTTCAACAGAGCTTGCCCACCACCGAGGTAAGGGTGCTGCTGACTAAAGCTCAACTCAGCGATCTGAGCAGCGTGGTGCAACAAATTGTTGACGCGGCAAACGCTTCGCTGGTTTCGCCCGGGGATATGTTTGAACGCTTGCGTTCGGTCGCCGCCACCATGGGACGTGATCCAAATGATTTGCGCCAAGCCAATGCGACCAAACTTGGTGAAATGGGCCTATTAGGTGAGTACCTTGATGGCTTGCCGTATCAAAGCGATATTTTGTCGCTCGATGAGGATGGCTGGAAAAGCCTGTCGGTCTCTGCACAAACGCAGTTCATGATGCGTTTGAACACCAAGCTGCGTCAATATCAAATTTATAATCAAGACGTTGGATCATGGGTATCCTTAGCCAAAGATAGCCCGCCGAGCGAACACGTGTATCCGGTTTTACTCGAGTCATTGCCCTAACGTGCAGACGCCCGTTCTCTCGGTGGCAGATATGCAGATTTCGCGCGGACGTGCGGGGCAAGCGTATCGCGTTGAATTAGCGTCGCTCACCTTGCATGCGGGTGAGGCTGTGGCTATCGTGGGGCCAAGCGGGTGCGGCAAAAGCACCTTGCTTGAGGCACTTGGCTTGATTCTGAAGCCCGAGCGGGTTGAACACTTTCGGTTACTGAACACAGATCTGGCTGCGGATTTAAGCTTGCGGGGAGGGCGCAGAGAATCTCAGTGGGCACGATTGCGTCAACACCATATGGGATACGTGCCTCAGACGGGTGGCCTGTTACCATTTTTAACCGTCAAGCAAAACATCGATTTGCCGGCTTCGATGTCAGGGCACACGACGCAAGGCCTCTTGCTTGAGCGCCTGGTTGAGCGCTTACAACTTACAGCCCTGTTAAAACGTTACCCGCGCGAACTGTCGATTGGCGAACGCCAGCGCGTATCGTTTGCGCGCGCCGTTGCCCATCAGCCTGCATTAATTTTGGCCGATGAGCCCACCGCCGCGTTAGACCCGAACCTGGCGCATGAATTGTTTGACCTTATTTTAGAGACCGTACGTGAGTTCAAGATTGCCGCGTTGATTGTGACGCATGAGTGGTCGATTGTGGCCGAGAGCAAACTTCGCAAGGTGGTGGCTGCGGTGCAGGTTGATCACAGGACTGTGTTTAATGAGCAGCCCTAGCACTGCCCCCCGTCTCAGTGTGTTGCTTGGACTTGCGCTGCGAGACTTGGCGCACGATCGGAAAGTATCCATTTGTATGATGGCCTCGGTGGTGGCGGTGGTCGCACCACTATTGCTGTTATTTGGACTGAAGTTTGGCATCGTCAGCCAAATGCGTCATGAGTTGCTGTCTGACCCGCGCAACAAAGAGGTCAAGATGATTGCGAGCGACAACTTGGATCAAGCATGGTTTGAGCGCTTGCGCGCGCTGCCTTCTGTGGGGTTCGTGATGCCGTTGACGCGTGCGCTCAATACGGTGGCAGATCTTTATGTTGACAGTACGCGTTTTGTTGAAAATGTAGAGTTGATTCCCACTGCAACAGGCGACCCATTGTTAGGCGATGTGTTGCCACCTGCCACAGCGAACCAAGTCATCTTGACGGCACTGGCGGCACAGCGTTTGGGCGTGAAACCAGGCGATACCGTTCGCTTAAATATTTCGCGCCAACTCAACAAAGTCAACGAACGGGCACAAATGCAGGTGCAAGTGCAGGCAATCTTGCCCGGTGCGGCGTTTGGGCGCGCAGCGGCGTTTGTGACGTTGCCCTTGCTGGTATCGCTCGAAGACTTTCGCGATGGCTTTCAAGCGCCCTTGCTAAACGTTACCAAGGGCGCAAGCCCACGCCCGCGCCAACATTTTGCCCGAGCAAGAATTTATGCTACTGACATTGAGCAGGTCGAGTCGTTGGCATCATTTTTAACCCAGCAGCGAATTGAAACAAGTAGTCGCTTAGCTGAAATTAAAAGCGTGCAGCAGATTGATCGCGTGCTGAGCATTGTGTTCAATGTGATCGCTTGGGCTGCGGTATTGGGTTGTGCGGCCTCTATGGTCGGGGGGCTCATGGCGAACATCGATCGCAAGCGTAAGGATTTGGCGCTGCTACGTTTATTTGGTTATGGGCGCGAAGCGATGCTCGGCTACGTAGTGATGCAAGCGATGACCTTGACCGCCCTTGGGTTTGTTCTTGGATATATCTTGTACGGCGTGGGCAGCATCTTGTTTGATCAGCTTTTGGGGGTCGCCCTCAGTGCTGGGCGCTTTGTATGCCGACTTGAGCCGACGCACGTTGTGTTTGCCTTGTGTGCAGCGTTGCTTGTTAGCCTATGCGTGTCATTATTCGGCGGCATCTTAGTCACAAAAATTGAACCTGCAGAGAGTTTACGAGATGTATAAGACACTGAACGCCGTTTCAACCACACGCGCCGCTTTAAAGCTTAAGTGCACGTTGAACTTTCTGAGTACTTTAAAGCTTAAGCGCCTTTGTATGTTTGGTTTACTAACAATCGGGGCTCAATCGGTGTTGGCAGCGCCTTGGGATCCAAAATTTTTCAATCCCAAGCCCACTGACGATGATGTCATCTTGCCGATGCCATGCGAAGGCTCAATGGTATTTAGAAAAGTTCATGTCCCCTTGGATAAACCCCTTGACGATCTCAAAGTCACACTTGGCTCAGATTCGGGTGACCTGCGCTACCTCGAGCAGTCCCACCCAGCCTTTATTGCCGGTAGTTTCACCACTGAAAAACCTGCCCCAGGCCGCTACTACCTGATGGCGAAGTACGAACTCACCGAGCTTCAGTACCAGGCAGTCATGGCCGATGCCTGTCCGAGGCCCGCCGTGAAGCTGATGAGCCCGCAGGTTTCCGTAAGTTGGTTTGAAGCAATGCAGTTCAGTGACAAGTACAACGTCTGGTTAAGAAAAAATGCAATAGATGCGCTACCCAAAGAGGATAAAGTACCCGGCTTTGTGCGGTTGCCAACAGAAGTTGAATGGGAGTTTGCTGCACGCGGTGGCAACACAGTTTCAACCACTGACTTTCGCAGCACGATGTACCCAATGCCAGAGGGAATGAATAAGCATGTGTGGTTTGCAGGGTCACAGTCGGCTAATGGCAAGTTACAGGTGACTGGATTATTGCAACCTAATTCGCTGGGTTTGCATGACATGCTGGGTAATGCCGATGAGATGATGTTTGAATCATTTCGTTTGAATAAGGTGGATCGCTTTCATGGCCAAGCGGGTGGTTATGTGGTGCGTGGTGGTAACTATTCCACGCCCGAGGCGGATATGCGAACGTCTTGGCGACAAGAACAAACCTATTACCGAGGCGCTGAACCGAATCGCCTAAGAACTGGCGGTTTTCGTTTAGCGCTGGTGGCACCTTCGTTAACCTCGCTTGATCGGGGTAAGGCCATTGAGGCAAGTTGGGAGAAACTGGGCGCGGGCGGTGATACCCCTGCAGGCGTAGCTCAGGCGCCGGGTGCCGTCACCCAAGCGCCGGCCCCAACGACCGTAGAGCGCCTAGGCTCGTTACTAAGCGGTCTGACGGATGACAAACTCAAAAAAGAGCTAGAAACCGTCAGAACCGAATTGCGTGCCAGCAATCAGATGCGCGATGAACAGCGCAGCCTGGCAATTCGGTCTGCCTTGCAGCAAGGAGCTTTTGCCTGTTCATTGCTTAAACGCGAGGCTGATTTTTATGAGCCCGTTGCAAAAATTTACGAAAGAGACTGTTCAAAAGCAGAGACGCTTGACGACTCTGCGCGTGGGCGTTGCACCAAACTCAAGAGCGCCAACGATGACCGTAAACGCGCCCTCGATTTGGTTGTAAATATTTATTCGGACGGGATCATTCAGGCCGGTACCATCTACACCGCGGCCATGATCACACCAGAAGTCAATGTTGAAAAGCAGCAGCTTGAAGCACGAAAAAGCAACTTACATTTATTTCTCGGTACCTACTGGACGCACCTAAGCGGTTACTTGCGGACTCGGCAAGTCACGCAAAGCGAATGGATTGCAGGTTGTCGCGCAGTACCGAACTAAATTTTTTACAACTTATGCAATATTTACTTTTATTTGTGTATCTTTTTATTGATTGATTGATTGATTCATTTATCTACCAAGGAGAAGTCGATGTTGAGTTATTTAGCTATGCGTACCCGAACATTGTTTGTGACACTGGTCTGTGGTGTCTTACTTGCTGGTTGTCAAAATATGGGCGGTGGTGGAGTGGATCCACGTTTGAGCAGCGGCGATGACGCACAATTTTTTAGTAAATCAGGTCTTCAAGCCTGTGCTGCGGGCGCAATTGCCGGTGCACTTGCCTGTGCCGTCAGTAATGCAGGCAACAAAGCCGCCTGCATGGCAATCGCAGCAGTCGCCGGCTGTGGCGTTGGGGCAGGGGCTAACTACTTGCTCGATTCGCGTCGCGCTAAATACTCAAACAACGAGCAGCGGATTGACTCGTTCATTGAAGACGTGAAGAGCGACAATCAAAAGCTCCAAACACGCATTCAAAATATCAGCGTTGTTCTAAAAGAGAACCAACAAACACTGAAGACAATGCAACAGCAACTTGCCAGTAAGCAAATCGATCAAAAGAAAGCCAAAGAGCAGCTTGATCAGATTAATGCAAACAAAGCCTATCTAGAAAAACAGCTTGCCGACATCAACGCACGTATTGATGGCTATCAAGAGATCATTGATAAAGAAAAAGCGTCTGGAGTCAATACGCGTAAGCTTCAGTCTGAGTTGGCTCAGCTGTCAAAGACACGTGATGCGATGAAGACTGATCTTGATGTGGCCTACGGCTTAGCACCATCTATTAAGGTGCTGGGCTAATCCGCTCAGCGATAACCGCCTCAATCGCCACGCTTGCGTGGTGGTTTAGTTGTTTTTTTTTAAAAGGATT
>CAMEAW010000033.1 GCA_945911685.1 Bordetella parapertussis | reverse complement strand
GCAGGCCATCCACTTGGCAAAATGGCATAGGGTCTGATCCGCAACCGAGTGCTAAAGAATCTTAACGCTTAGTCGGGCGCAAAAAATGCCCCAATCTTAAAGACAGTAGGATTGGCATGCGCCCCGCCTTTAGACGAGTCTCCTTGCGTACCGTCTGAAAATTTTCTGCTTTTGGCCGCCTCTTTGGGCAGAGCATACGAGTCAATATCCTTGTGGTTGGTAACGCTCGCGCCACCCACTCTAAACATCACCAAGTTACCGACTGGGTTCGCCGAAAACCGATATTGCGTGCCTCTGGGCAAGAGTACGCCTTCGAATTGATGTGCAACGATTGAGCTGCCATCTCCAAAGTTGAACGTTGCTTCACCTTGCAAGATCAAGAAGCAATGATCCTCGATATCGTGGCTGTGTAAGGCGTTTTCGCCCCCTGTCGAATACACCTTCGAGTGCGCCCACAACGCGGGCGCACTGCCAAGACTGGCCATGGTTGCGCCGCTTTCTAGTAAAGGTAAATTGCGCAGACTGAATTTGACGCTATCCGCAATAGTCTGGGTTGTCTCAAGAACTTGATTCATTTTTTTTCCTTTATGGATTTGACTAAATCTTAAGCAATACTAGGACATCTTCGGCAATCAGATCAGTGCAGCGTACCCCTCGCGGCTATCCGGCCATTTAAAGTTAAAACCACTATCGCGCAACCGCGCATTGCTTAATCGCTTGCTGCCTACCGAAGCCGGTGCCGACCCTTCGGGAGGTGTTGGCCCTCCAACGAGTTTTGCCAATGCTTCATACAACACTCGCATCGGCAAAGGCGTGCTATCGGTCACTAAATAAATCGGTTGCGGCTTGGGCAAGTTCAGTAGGTGCAAGACCGCCGCCGCAGCATCTTCAATATGAATCCGATTTACCCAATGTGATTCAGCAGTCGGAGCAGTCGCTTGGCCTGTGCGCAGGCGATCAAGCAAATAGCTGCGACCCGGGCCATAGATACCAGATAGTCGCAAGATTAAGGTTTCAAACTGAGCGCTTTGACTTTGAAGCCACTGTTCTGTTTCAAGCAGCACTCTTCCGTTAAAACTTTTAGGCGCGGTGGGCGTGTCTTCATCGATCCATTGCGCCCCATGATCGCCATACACAGCAGTAGACGAAACAAACAACACTCGTTGCAACGTGGGTGAGGAAACCGCGTAAAGCAAATGCTCTAGACCATCACGATACACGGCGCGGTAATCGGCCTCAGTGCGCGCATTCGGGGCTGCCGTATACAACACGTGCGTGATATCTTTGGGCAAGTCACGTAAGGTGCTTGGCTGAGTTAAGTCACACGCAATCCACGTAAAGTCTGCTGTGTCCTTAGTCGATTCAAGGTCAGGATGCCGCCTGAGCCCCCAGCTGCGGTCAGCCGCTTCTTCGAGCGCTAACAGCCGCGCTACGCGCAAACCTAAATCGCCGCAGCCAGCGATCAAGACGCGTTTGGCGGTCGGCATGACCGTTTGCGAGACGGGCGGTGTTACGTCTGAGTCAGTATGAGGTGCTCTGTTTGTCATGCTGGTACAAAAAACCGATCATAGAGTTCTTCTAATCCAAGCCGCTCTAACAGGGCCTGTAAACGTGCAATCGTGTGCAGCTTAGGTGGGCCTTTATGTTCGGCAATGATCAATTCGTTTTTTAACGAATGCTCCCACCCCACTAATTCAGTCACGGTGACTTGATAACCGTGTGCCTCAAGTTGAAGACAGCGCAACGTGTTGGTGACTTGGCTGCCAAATTCGCGGGTATGCAGCGGGTGTCGCCAAATCTCTGCCAAGGGGTCTTTGAGTTGCTGCGCCTTGTGCTTGCGCAATACGCCCGCCACTTCAGCCTGACAACAGGGCACTAACACCATAAAGCGTGCCTGCTTGGCTAAACCAAAGCGAATCGCGTCGTCGGTAGCGGTATTGCACGCGTGTAAGGCTGTCACCATGTCTACGCGCTCTGGCAACAACTTTGACGTGATCGAGTCTGCGACCGATTCGTTCAAAAATTGCATTTGCGAAAACCCCAACTCATGCGCTAACTTGGTTGTTTGCGTCACAAGCTCTGCTCGGGTCTCGATCCCCACCATCTTCGCTTCTTTGGCGTGATGACGTAGGTACAAGTCGACCAAGATAAAGCCGAGATAGGATTTTCCGGCGCCGTGATCGACGACACAAAAACTTGGATTTTTTTCTTTTAGCTGTGCGAGTAGTGGTTCAATGAATTGAAACAGGTGGTACACCTGCTTAAGCTTGCGTCGGCTGTCTTGATTGAGTTTGCCCTCACGCGTCAAAATATGCAGCGCTTTTAAGAGCTCAAGGGATTGCTCGGGTCGTATTTCAGGAGAGGTCATTGCAGGGTTAATCGCTATAGACGAAAAAAGTAAAGAGCTGATACAAGATAGAACCGATAGGATACGAGGCGAGGCGCAAAGAAGCTTAACGATACAACACAACAGAGCGCTTAATGACATACTTCTCGAGACATGATTTGGAGCATTTAGGGGGCATTTGTTTTCTTTTTGAAAACAACACTGATCTAGATGCTGCGAAGAAAATATTTTGCGACTGGTCTGAGCAGACTGGGGCGCAAGCTTACCTCAGCATTGCCATGAAGCGGTATCAACAGTGGTCTTTATTGCAGATTTCAGCCTCTGATACCTTGCGTGCACTCACGCCAAGTTACAACACAGTCGATTTGTCCCGACGCTTAGGGTTACAGGCTGTACAGTCTTCGCGTGAGATCGATCTTGAAATCGTGCTGGCCATGGCGCGGGGGCCACGCGCCTATTGCTTTCCGTCGTGCGATGAATTCTTTGCCGCGCTACGCCTTCGACGCTTGACCGCGGACGCGGCGCGCCAGACGCAATTGGCGTTTGATCCTGAAGGGCTCGAGCGTCCCGCCGAGTATTGGACATATCAAGAATACAAGGGCTTTACGCTCAATGCAGGCGCTGATCTGATTACAGCACTGACGCAGACGCTGCAGCCACAAACTGAACGTTCATCGTATACCTTCTCGTGCTTTCGTGCGTCTGAGTACGTGCTGTTGTTGGCGCTTGCCCAAGAGCTCAAACAGACGCACCCGACGATGCTTGCCCAAATCGAAGCACTTTGGCGTACGCGCGCGCTGCGCGCGGATGATTTCAACGATGCCTTTGTGCACGAACATGGCAAACTAGAAACTCCCTTGCCACTCAAATTTTATGTGCCGGGGGATCGCGTTTGGTTTCGTAATCCTGATGAGGCTTCGGCCAATATCCAGGGTTTCGAGGGTTCTTGGGTTTGCTACTTGGGGGCCGGTCAGTTCAGTAACTTCTGGGATCGGGCACACCCCTACACGCTCGAGCAAAAATGCTTAGAGGTCTACCACTGGCGGCATGGGGTGGCACACAAGCCTGATGGCACGCTTTGGATGGACGAGGTGATCGTACAAGAATTAGTCTTGCAGTCGACAAAGGATAGCTTAGCAACGCAAGCGATTCTTACCCAAATGATGAAAGTGCGTGACGGTCGGGGAATATACGCGCAGGGCGGTTGTATCGACGCGACACGCGACGCGATTCGTTGGGTCTGTCCGGCGACTGCAGATATAAACGCCCACAATATCGTATCCTAGCGTATTGAGCTAAATCGTTAGGAGTTTGCCCCATGTCAGTGCGTTATTTGAAGCGTGGCCGCAATGCCGCCCAAGTTGCCGAGGCCGATGCCAAAGTGCGTGCCACGGTCGAAGGCATTTTGTTAGATATCGAAAAACGCGGTGATCCCGCGGTCAAAGAGCTTTCAGCCAAGTTTGACCAATGGGAGCCCAGTGAGTTTCGCTTAAGCCAAGCCGCAATTGAAAAGGCAGTCAAGCAACTGTCACCCCGCGAGATTGAAGATATCCGCTTTGCCCAAACGCAGATTCGCCGCTTCGCGGAAATTCAGCGTGCCTCGATGCAAGATGTTGAAGTTGAGACCATGCCAGGCGTGGTGCTCGGCCATACCCATATCCCCATGAATGCGGTGGGTTGTTATGTGCCCGGTGGAAAGTATCCAATGATCGCCTCAGCCCACATGAGTGTGCTGACAGCCAAGGTGGCAGGCGTCAAGCGTATTGTTGCAACGGCTCCGCCTTATCAGGGCGCCCCACACCCTGCGATTGTGACGGCCATGCATTTTGCCGGTGCTGACGAAATCTTGGTACTAGGCGGCATTCAGGCGGTTGGCGCGATGGCGTTGGGCACACAATCGATTGACGCAGTAGATATGTTGGTGGGCCCAGGCAACATGTTTGTGGCCGAGGCCAAGCGTCAACTTTACGGCCGCGTGGGGATTGATCTGTTTGCAGGCCCGACCGAGACTTTGATCATTGCCGATGACTCGGCCGATGCTGAAATGTGCGCGGTCGATTTGTTAGGGCAAGCTGAACATGGTCCAACGTCGCCTTCGATTCTATTAACGACAAGCGAGGCCTTGGCGCGCGCCACCATGGCTGAAGTCGAGCGTCAGTTAACGATTTTGCCAACCGCCGAGATTGCACGTGTGTCGTGGGCCGAGCACGGCGAGGTCATCGTGGTGGACACGCTTGACGAATTAATTGAAACCGCAGATCAACTCGCCTTTGAACACGTGCAGGTCTTGACGCGTGACCCGGATATTTTCTTAAAACGCATGACAAACTATGGCGCCTTGTTTTTAGGCCCTCGCACCAACGTGAGCTTCGGCGATAAGGTCATCGGCACGAACCACACACTACCGACTAAGCGCAGTGCGCGCTTTACCGGCGGCTTGTGGGTTGGCAAGTTCTTAAAAACCTGCACCTATCAACGCGTCACGACCGATGCGGCTTCGGCCATGGTGGGCGAGTACTGTTCGCGCCTGTGCCACATGGAGAACTTCGCAGGTCACGGCGAACAAGCGAATTTGCGCGTGCGCCGTTACGGTGAGCGCCCTGATTTGCCTTGGTATCAACCGGTTGCTGCAAAGGGCGAGTGATAGTCGAGCCCGCAGCCGACCGCACGAAAGCGTTAAGTGAAGTCGACGCGAGTGCGTTAAATATAATTAAGGGAATAACATGAATATCAACAGTAAAAATAATCAAAGAGCCAGCAAACGAGCAACTCTTGTTCGCGGGTTAGCACTGTTGTTGCTTGCAGTGTTGGGCGCGCAAGGCGGGCAAGGCGTTGCCTTCGCGCAAGACACCTATCCAAACAAACCCTTGCGTCTGATCGTTCCGTACCCGCCCGGTGGCGTGACTGATAATGCTAGCCGTTTGATCGGCGAGCGTTTAGGGCGCGAGCTTGGCCAAACGGTCGTGGTTGAAAACAAAGCGGGCGCGGCTTCGACACTGGCTAGTAATTTAACGGCACGTGCAACGCCGGATGGGTACACGGTCTACGCTGCGCCGGTCTCGCTTGTGATAAACCCTGTGCTGCAAGGCAAGGTTGAGTACGATCCGCAAAAAGACTTCGAACCCATCTCACTCATGATGACCTCGGCCTTTGTGCTTCAAGCCAATAAAGATTTCAAAGCAAAAAACCTAAAAGAGTTAATCGCTTTGGTAAAGGCTAATCCTGACAAATTTTCGATTGGTACGTCTGGCGTCGGCTCTATCAATCACTTAGCTGCCGAATACTTTATCAAATCCTTTGGTCTTAAAATGGCGGTGATTCATTACAAAGGTGGGATCCCGGCTGCGCAAGATTTGATTGGCGGGCGCATCGAAATGATGTTCTCTGCGACCAATGAGGCCTTGCCAATGTTGGCGGCGGGTCGCACAAACGGTATTGCAGTCTCTGTGCCCAAGCGTGTGGCGACATTGCCAGATGTGCCTACGATTGACGAGGCCTCAGGTACGAAAGGGTTTGACGCTGTATTTTGGTTGGCACTCGTGACGCCTGCTAAAGTGCCCCAGCCAATCGTGAGCCGTTTGAAGGCGGCAATGCAGGTCGTCGGACAGGATGAAGGTTTGAAAACCGAATTGGCGCTCAAAGGCGTAGATCTGAAGGTCTCAAGCGCCGACGAAGTTAGGCAATACATGGAGCGCGATGGTGCGAAGTGGGGTCAAATTATTCGTGATTTAGGAATTAAAGAATAGACAATGTCTGATGTCATCGCCCTGATTTTTGATTTTGACGACACCCTGGCGCCCGATAGCACCTCGGGGTTTTTGGATTCGCTTGGGGTCGATACACAGCAATTTTGGACAAAGCGTGTTGACCCGTTATTGGCACAAGATTGGGATCCGGTGCCGGCCTATTTGCATGAGATGATTGCTTTATCGCGCGAAGGGCAGCACGGTGCGATTACGCAAGACAAACTTCAGCAGTGGGGCAAATCTTTACCGCTCCACGCAGGCGTTCAGTCATTGTTTAGCCGCTTGCGCGAGCAGGTGCGCCAGGCCCATCCTCAAGTGCAGCTTGAGTTCTATCTGATTTCAAGTGGTATTGGTGATGTGGTGCGGCATACTTCTATTGCCCACGAATTTACCGGTATTTGGGCATCTGAGTTCGTCTACGACGAGCAGGGTGCGATTACGTTTCCGAAGCGCATCGTCAGCTTTACTGACAAAACCCGCTATCTGTTTCAGATTCAAAAGGGCATCGTGGGCCCGGCTTTTGTTGGTAAGCCTTTTGAGGTCAATCGTAAAGTCGCTGAAGACCGATTACGCGTGCCCTTTGACCAAATGGTGTTTGTGGGTGACGGCTATACAGACATCCCGTGCTTCTCGTTGATTCGCAGTTCGGGTGGCTTCGCTTTTGGCGTCTGGGATCCTAAGCATCGCGATAAACGCAGCAGGGCCTGGGGCTTTATCGAAGATGGCCGCGTGTCAAACTTAAATCAGGCGCGCTATGACGCTGATGCCGAACTCTACCAATGGCTTGAAGAAGCGCTCACCAGTTTAGCGGCGCGCGTCGCGCTGAAGGCCCGTTTATATCGTGGCTGATCGTGCTTGGATGCAACTGGCGTTAGCACAAGCCGCGCAGGCGCAACAGCTTGGTGAAGTGCCGGTGGGTGCGGTGCTGGTCGATGCGCAAGGTGAACTGCTTGCAACCGGTTTTAATCGCACCATCATTGATCACGACCCCACAGCGCACGCCGAGATTGTGGCCTTACGCGCTGGGGCCAAACAGGTACAAAATTACCGCCTGCCCGGCGCCTCGTTGTTCGTCACGCTTGAACCGTGTGCGATGTGCCTTGGGGCGATGCTGCACGCACGTTTGGCGCGGGTGGTGTTTGGGGCCTCTGATCCAAAAACGGGTGTGTGCGGCAGTGTTTTAA
The DNA here is from genome assembly GCA_945911685.1 of Bordetella parapertussis. GTDB lineage: Bacteria > Pseudomonadota > Gammaproteobacteria > Burkholderiales > Burkholderiaceae_B > Zwartia > Zwartia parapertussis_K. The sequence continues at coordinate 18,801 of CAMEAW010000033.1, read as the reverse complement.
ATTTGGCGCTCGAAAAGAAATTGAATCATCACACGCAAGTTGAAGGTGGGGTGTTGGCGCAAGAATGCGGCGATACTTTGCGTCAATTTTTCAAAGAACGACGCAGCAAGGATTTCAAACATGACTAAAGCCTCAACCTCCACCGGCCGTGCGCCAAACGCATCGAAGCGAGCAAAGTCTGGGGCCGTGGCTGCGCAAAAACCAGATCACCACGCGCAAGCAACCAACGCGGCGCACGCGCCGCACGGGCATCCTGAGCATGTTCACGACCATCATTGCAGACCAGATGCCCGTGGCATCTACGTCATTTCTCCTTCAGGTGCAGTGGCTGATCCTGAAACGCTCACGCGTGCTCAGGCGCGTTTGAGCAGCATGGGCTTTAAGGTTGCCCTCGATCGCGGTGTATTGAATCAAACGCAACGTTTTGCGGGCACCGATACCCAGCGTCTGGCGGCCTTTACACGCGCACTCAAACAAAAATTACCGATTGTGATGGCGAGCCGTGGCGGTTATGGCGTGGGTCGTTTGCTTGATGCTCTTGACTGGCAGGCGCTTGCGCATTCGGGCAAGCGTTTTGTCGGCCACAGTGACTTCACCGCCTTCAGTCTGGCGCTGTACGCAAAAACTGAAACGATTAGCTACGCAGGGCCGATGGCCTGTTTTGATTTTGGGGCTAAAAAGCCCGAGATCCTCACCGCTGAAATCTTTGGCGAGTGCATGCGTGGTGAGCTCGAGATTTTAAGTTTTGAAACACAAGATGCCGACGCCGTGGATGGCCGGGGGATCTTATGGGGCGGTAACTTGGCGATGATCACGTCGCTGCTGGGTACACCTTATATGCCAAAGATCAAGGGCGGTATCCTGTTTGTTGAAGACGTGGGTGAGCACCCTTATCGCATCGAGCGCATGCTCAACCAACTGGCACACGCAGGTATTTTGGGCAAACAAAAGGCCTTGCTGCTGGGTGGCTTTACCGACTATCGCTTGGCTGAACATGATCGCGGCTATGACCTGAAGGCCGCGATTGCTTATATTCGCAAGTCGGTCAAGATCCCCGTGATCACCGGTTTGCCGTTTGGTCACACCGCGATGAAGGTGACCTTGCCCGTTGGGGCTAAGGTCGGCGTTGCCACCGAAAAAGGCTTGGCACACCTAGTGTTGGATGAGCATCAGCACTGAAGTGCGCCTAACGAGATCACTTTTGAGCACGCTCGTGTTTTAGTGTCAGCAAGAACGCCCTGGTTTCTTTCACCACCACACCCGAGAGCAACAGCAAGCCAACCAGATTCGGAAACGCCATCAAACCGTTGACGACATCTGACACGGCCCACACCAGATCAAGTGAGACTACCGCGCCAATCATCACAAAGGCGGTGTAAAGGCAGCGATAGGGCAACACCACCCATTTGCCCAGCGCGTACTGCGCGCATTTTTCGCCGTAGTAGCTCCAGCCCAAAATCGTCGAATAGGCAAAGAACAGCAGGCCAATGGTCACGATCCAGTCACCGGGCCCCGGCAACATGCGGTCAAACGTTTGCGCCGTCAGTGCTGCGCCAGTGCTGCCGCCGGTATACATGCCACCCATCACCAGAACCAGACCCGTCACCGAGCAGACAATAATCGTGTCGATAAACGTACCCGTCATTGATACCAAGGCCTGTTTTGCGGGCTGGTCAGTTTTGGCTGCAGCCGCTGCGATTGGAGCAGTACCGAGCCCGGCCTCGTTTGAGAACACCCCGCGGGCCACGCCGTAACGAATCACGGTGCCGAGGGCTCCACCGGCCACGGCACTACCTGTAAATGCGTCGGTCATCACAAGTGTTAGGGCGGGCAAAAGAAGCTCGATATTGAGCACAATAATCAGCAGGCCGCCCAGCAAGTAGAACAGGGCCATAAACGGCACGATCACTGAGGTGACGCGGGCGATACTTTTGATGCCGCCCACAATCACTAAGGCGGTAACGGCAGTCAAGACCACCCCAGTGAGCCAGCCAGGCACACCGAAGCTCGAGAGCATGGATTCGGCAAGAGAATTCGATTGCACCGAAGCACCAGTCCCTAAGGCGGCGATCATCCCAAACACCGCAAACAGCATGCCAAGCCACTTCATATTCAAACCCAGCGAGATGTAATACATCGGGCCGCCCGACATCTTGCCGTCTGCGTCGCGCACCCGATATTTGACGGCGAGTAAGCCCTCGGCATACTTGGTGGCCATTCCAAAAATGGCGCACAGCCACATCCAAAAGAGTGCGCCTGGGCCGCCTAGCACGATCGCGGTGGCGACCCCAGCGATATTGCCGGTACCGATGGTGGCAGCTAGCGCGGTCATGAGCGCCTGAAATTGCGAGATATCGCCGGGGTAATCGGGGTGCTGCTTGCGCGAAAACGCCATCCGCAAAGCGTAGGGTAGGAGCCAGATTTGTAAACCAAACAGTCTGACAGTGAGATACACCCCTGTGCCGACCAGCAACACCAACATGACAGGGCCCCAAACAAAGCCCCCTAAGGTATGAAATAAAATAGTGAGTGATTCCAAACGAATCTCCTTATTTGTCAACGAATGCCGAAAGTACTTCGACATCTGTTGCGCATGATAGGGAAGGCAGGACAAAAAAGATCAAAAAGTACTGACTTGTTACACTCAATACTTATTTTTCAAGTTGTAACCAACGTATTTACTCAATCGGCATCTCGTGATAACAGCATCAAATCTCACCATTCAGTTTGGCCCCAAGCCATTATTTGAAAACGTCAACGTCAAATTTGGCGAAGGCAATCGCTACGGCTTAATCGGCGCCAACGGCTCGGGTAAATCCACCTTGATGAAAATCATCGGCGGCGACCTTGAGTCAACCGCAGGTAACGTCTTTCTAGAGCCAGGCTTGCGCATGGGTAAGTTGCGGCAAGACCAGTTTGCCTTTGAAGACTTGCGCGTGCTTGATGTGGTTCTGATGGGGCACACCGAGATGTGGGAGGCCATGAGCCAGCGCGATGCGATTTATGCAAACGCGGATGCGACTGACGACGACTATATGCGTGCGGCCGACCTTGAGGCAAAATTTGCTGAATACGATGGTTATACCGCCGAGGCACGTGCCGGCGAGTTATTGCTGGGGCTTGAGTTTCCGGTCGATCAGCATCAACTGCCCATGCGAGAAATTGCGCCCGGCTGGAAGCTTCGCGTCTTGCTTGCGCAGGCATTGTTTTCAAATCCTGATGTGTTGTTGCTAGACGAACCGACGAATAACCTCGATATCAATACGATTCGCTGGCTTGAAAATGTGCTGAATGGTTATCAAAGCACCATGATCATCATCAGTCATGATCGCCACTTTTTGAATCAAGTGTGCACGCACATGGCCGATCTTGATTTTCGTGAATTGCGCGTCTATCCCGGTAATTATGATGACTACATGCTGGCCTCGACGCAGGCGCGCGAGCGGGTGTCAAACGCAAACGCCAAAGCCAAAGAACGCGTCACCGAACTGCAAGACTTTGTACGGCGCTTTTCGGCGAATAAGTCAAAGGCGCGGCAGGCCACCTCGCGCTTGAAACAAATCGATCGGATTAAAGCGGCGCAAGTCGAGGTCAAGCCCTCTTCGCGTCAAAACCCGTTCATTCGCTTCGAGATTTTAAAAGTCATGCACCGTCAGGCGGTCGCGCTCGAACATGTGCAAAAGTCATTTGAGTCTTTGGTGATCAAATCGTTTTCGGCGATGGTCGAAGCGGGCGAAAAAATTGCAATCATTGGCGCGAATGGTGCGGGTAAAACCACCTTGTTGCGTATGTTGGCAAACGACCTTGCGCCCGATCGCGGCACCCTGAAATGGTCAGAAAACACCGATGCCGGCTACATGGCCCAAGATGTGTCAGATCAGTTTTTACAAAAAGACAGCAACGTATTCGAGTGGATGACGAGTTACCGTCAACCAACGGATGATGATCAACAAATTCGTTCAATTTTAGGGCGCTTGTTGTTTTCGGCCGATGATTTACCCAAAGAACCTCACGTCTTGTCGGGTGGAGAAAAAAATCGTATGTCGTTTGGTCGGTTGATGCTACGTCGTCATAACGTGTTGTTGATGGATGAGCCCACCAATCACCTGGATATGGAATCCATCGAGTCGTTGCAGTTGGCCTTGGATAAGTTTGCGGGGACCTTATTTTTTGTTTCGCACGATCGTGAGTTTGTTTCGACGCTTGCTACCCGCGTTTGGGAAATTCAAGCTGGCGGCGCGGTGGTGGATTATCGCGGGACCTACGAGGAGTATCTAGCCTCGCGTGGCATCGAAGATTAACGCTAGCCAAGCGCAATCATGATCATTTTGGGTTTTGAAAGTTCGTGCGATGAAACTGGCGTGGCGCTCGTGTGCACCGAACGTGGCTTGTTGGCGCACACCTTGCACTCGCAGGTGGCGATGCATGCGGCCTATGGCGGCGTCGTGCCCGAGCTGGCCTCGCGCGATCACGTGCGGCGCGTGGTGCCGCTTACCCGACAAGTCCTTGAACGGGCAGGTATCACGTTGCAAGAGGTCGGTGCGATTGCCTACACCGCTGGCCCAGGCTTGGCGGGCGCACTGCTGGTTGGGGCAAGTGTGGCGCAATCAATGGCCTGGTCGCTTGATCTACCTGCGATTGCGATTCACCACCTCGAAGGTCATCTGTTATCGCCGCGCCTAGCTACGCCGTGCCCAGAGTTTCCGTTTGTCGCGCTGTTGGTGTCGGGCGGCCATACGCAATTGATGCGTGTCGATGACGTGGGTCAATACACCTTGCTCGGCGAAACGCTCGATGATGCCGCAGGCGAAGCCTTTGATAAAACCGCAAAATTGCTGGGGCTCGGTTATCCGGGCGGCCCGGCACTTGCCAAATTGGCAGAGCAGGGCGATGCAACACGCATCGTTTTGCCGCGCCCCATGTTGCATAGCCACACACTTGATTTCAGTTTTAGTGGGCTCAAGACCGCGGTACTGACGCGTTTAAAAGATGCCGAGAAACTAGGCCAGGCAGACGCCCAGATGCGCGCCGATCTTGCGGCGGCAACCGAACTCGCAATTGTTGAGGTACTGGTGGCAAAATCTGTGACGGCACTTGAGCAAACGGGCTTGAAGCGTTTGGTCGTTGCCGGCGGCGTGGGTGCTAATCGCTTATTGCGGCAAGCGCTGGCTAAACGCTTGAACAAACTTCGCGCTGAAGTGTTTTTTCCGCCGCTCGATCTGTGCACAGATAACGGCGCCATGATCGCCTTTGCCGCGGCCCAACGGGTACAGCGCGGGCTGGCCGATCTTTCAGGGCAGGGGCACGGCTTTGACGTGCATCCGCGCTGGGAGTTGGCGGCAATCTGAACCCTTGGCTTGGCTCGGATCAACGCGTGGCACCATGATCAAAGGGCGGCTTTCTGATCCTGGGAAGATGCGTGGTTCATTTTTTGCCTACGCGTGGTTCGGTGCCTTTTAAGAGGCGCTCGATATTCGCGCGATGTCGATACAGTAAAAACATGGCAATCACTGCCAAGACCCACGCCAGTTGAGGCTGAGTCACCCAGCCCCGTTGATCACCCAACACATAAAATAGCGGTGCACACACCGCACTTACCAGCGCCGCGAGTGAAGAATATTTAAATACTTTGGCCACAAACAGCCAAGTCAGCGCCGCGGCTAGGGCTAAAAGCGGTTGAATGGCCAACATCACGCCAAACGCCGTAGCGACCCCTTTACCACCTTTAAAGCGCAAAAAAATCGGATAAAGATGACCAAGAAACACGGCTAACGCGATCAGTGCTTGCACCCAAACCGCAGCGTCTAGCTGAGCCGCCACCCAAACCGCAAGCCATCCTTTGGCGGCATCGCCCAGCAAGGTCAAGCCCGCAGCCCACTTGTTGCCCGAACGCAAAACGTTGGTGGCGCCGGGGTTACCCGAACCATAGGTGCGCGGGTCTGCAAGCCCAAACGCCCAACTCATGATGACCGCAAACGAGATTGATCCAAGCAGATACGCCAAGACAATCAGACCTAAATTTATAAACTCTGAGGCGGGCATGCCCATGTGTTGCTTCCAGTCATCAAAAAGATGCAACTGATTCTAACGTGTGGGCGACTCAGGTACCGATTGACAGGCTAAAAATCGTCGCTAGCGAGTACAATTATCAGTCAGATTAAAAGTATTATTTAGCCTTGGTCTATGCATATTCTTGTTTCAAATGATGATGGTTATACCGCGCCGGGCTTAGTGGCTTTGGTCGAGTCGTTGCGCAGCTTGGCCGAGGTCACCGTAGTGGCCCCCGAAACCAACCACAGTGGCGCCTCAAACTCGCTCACTTTGACGCGCCCGCTCGCGGTGCGTCACGCCGCCAACGGCTTCATTTATGTCAACGGCACCCCTTCCGATTGTGTGCACGTCGCCCTGACAGGCTTGCTCGATCGGCGACCTGATCTGGTGGTGTCGGGGATTAATAACGGCGCAAATATGGGCGATGACACGCTTTATTCGGGTACGGTGGCGGCCGCCTCTGAAGGGTATCTGTTCGGTATTCCGGCGATTGCCTTCTCGTTAGTCTCAAAAAGTTGGTCAAATCTTGAGGCTGCTGTGGCCCAGGCGCATCAGTTAGTCGCGCACCAATTGGCACAACCGTTCTTAGGGCCTGTGCTGCTCAACGTGAATTTTCCGGATTTACCTGCGGCGCAGGTCAAAGGCGTGCTGGCGACGCGGCTAGGTAAGCGCCATCCATCGCAACCCGTGGTTCGCTCGGCAACGCCTTATGGCGAAACCGTGTACTGGATTGGCCCGTCGGGTGCGGCAAACGATGCCACTGAGGGCACCGATTTTGATGCCCTCGCCAAGGGCTACACATCCGTGACGCCTCTTCGACTCGATCTGACACAACACGCGCAGCTCGGGCAGACGGCTGAGTGGCTTAGCCCCCTATGAAAATGACGCCTGCAGCATCTCTCTCGATGGCAGTCAAAGACACCCGTAGTGGTGTTGGGCGAGGCTTGCAGGGTATTACCGTATCAAACAGCAACACCCGTATTTCAGCAACGCGCATCCCCAATCGTGCGGTCAGTAGCTCCGCTGCAGCGCCCTTGGCCCATGACAGCTTAGGGCTTGGTTTCGAGCGCCCCCGTGCCGCGATGGTGCAACGCCTTCAAGCGCAGGGCATGACCAATGATGTGGTCTTGGCGGCGATGCAAACGATTCCGCGCCATGCCTTCGTCGATGAGGCCTTGGCCAGTCGCGCCTATGATGATGCCTCGTTACCGATCGGTCACGGTCAAACAATTTCGCAGCCCTGGGTGGTTGCACGGATGATTGCGTCAGTATGTGGCGAGACGATGCCCGCGCGAGTGCTAGAGGTGGGCACCGGGTGTGGGTATCAGGCCGCTGTCATGGCGCAAGTCTTTCAACAAGTGCATTCGATTGAGCGTATTCGTGCGTTGTACGATATGGCAAAAGAGCGTCTGCGCGTCTTGCGACTAACCAAGGTGCGTTTGGTGCATGGCGATGGCATGCTCGGCTTGCCCTCCGTTGCACCGTTTGACGCCATTATTGTCGCAGCTGCTGGGATCCGGATCCCGCAGGCCTTGTTGCTGCAGTTGAGTGTCGGGGGTGTGTTGATTGCCCCTGAAGGGTCAGGCGCGCAACGGTTGGTACGCGTAACAAGAACAGGTGCTTCGAGTTGGGATAGGCAAGAACTCGAAGAGGTGAGATTTGTGCCCCTTAAGTCGGGATTACAAGTATGAGTAAACAGGAGAAACGTATGCTCACTGAGCATGTGACACAAGGTAATTTTCTGCCCAACGCGATGCAAAACATCAGCCCCGTGCTGCGTAAGCGCTCGGGTGTGTGGGTGCTGTGCGTGCTGGCGCTGCTAAGCGGTTGCGCCAATCAATCGGGCACGCGTGCGCCCGTGACTGACCTCAACAACGCCAGCTCAGGTACTGCCCGCACGTATGTCATCAAGCCTGGCGACACCTTGAATAATATTGCGCGGGCAAACGGCGTGGATGAACCCACTTTGGTGCGGCTCAACAAACTCGTCAATCCTAATCGCTTGATTGTCGGTCAAACGTTAAGGCTCTCTGAGGGCTCAGAACCGGCCGCTCCGGTCGCACGACCATCAGCACCAAGCAAGCCCGAGGCTCGGCCCCTTGATGCCTCTAGCAGTGGTTCGCAGATGAGTGAAAGCGTCACACCTGCGTCCGACGCGGGTTTGATCAGCTGGGGTTGGCCCGCTAACGGCAAAGTGATTCAAGGCTTTACCCAAACCACCAAAGGCATCGACATCGCCGGTAACGCGGGCGATGCGATTGAAGCCGCTGCAAACGGCAAGGTGATGTACTCGGGTAACGGGGTACGCGGTTTGGGTAATCTCATCATTGTGAATCACGATAATGGATTTATTACGGCGTATGCCCATAACAGAACCTTGTTAGTCAAGGCGGGACAAGAAGTTAAAAAGGGTGCAAAGATCGCCGAGATGGGCCAAACCGACGCTGCCTCTGTGCGACTGCATTTTGAAGTGCGGCGCCAAGGGACTCCAGTCGATCCCTTGCAATACTTGCCCAGCCGGTAAGAGGCACACGCATGACGCCCACACTCGTTTTTGATCTTGAGACTATCCCCGATATCGAGGGGCTCAGGCGCTTGCATCAATGGGGCCCAGAGGTCTCAGACGCCGAAGTGGCAGAACGAGCGTTCGCTGCGCGTAAAGAGCTCACCGGCACCACTTTTTTGCCTCACCATTTACAGCGGGTGGCGGTTGTGGGTTGCGTATTTCGCGATGACAAAGGCTTCAGAGTGCGCTGCCTGGGCCAGGCCGACGACACCGAACCCGTGTTGCTTACGAGCTTTTTTAAGACGATCGAGCGTTACACACCTAAGCTAATCAGCTGGAACGGTTCTGGCTTTGACTTACCCGTTTTGCACTACCGCACCTTGATTCACGGCATTGCGGCGCCGCGTTATTGGGATATGGGCGAGGACGACAAAGATTTTCGCTACAACAATTATTTAAGCCGCTATCATACGCGCCACCTTGATTTAATGGATGTTTTGGCCAAGTACAACGGTCGCGGCAATGCGCCGCTCGACGACCTTGCCAAGCTGTGTGGATTTCCGGGCAAGCTCGGGATGGACGGCAGTCACGTCTGGGATGCCTGGTCGAATGGACGCGCCAACGAAGTGCGTGCGTATTGCGAAACCGATGTGGTGAACACCTGGCTGGTGTACTGCCGTTTTCGCTTGATTCGTGGCGAAATCGATCAAACCGTATACCAAGCTGAAATCGACCTTGTGCGCAGTACCCTTCAAGCAAGCGCCGAGCCCCATTGGGCTGAGTATCTGGCAGCTTGGTCATGACCAATAACTTTATGCGGATACCGACCGCTTCACGGAGCCTTTTTATGCGTTGCTTTGATTTGCGATCTCTGTTGACCTTGTTCAGCTTGGTGTTGATCAGCTTTTGCGCCTCGGCCCAAAACGGCGCACTGATGCTGCGCTCATCCAATCAGCTGAATCAAAGCAGCCAGCACTCAGGCGGCGCGGTGGCGCCGACGGCTGCAGCAACTGCCTCGCCTTTGGCGGTTGAGAGCTTTGGGCGTTTGCCTGATCAGTTGATTGAGGGATTAGTGCTCGACCCCGCTCAGCGCGCCAAACTCGATGCCGCACACGAGGCTCGCCGCAAAATGTGGAACACCAATCGTCTAGCGCGTCAGGCTGAATACGCAGCGTTAACCGAAGAGCTTTCAACCGATAAATTTGATCCGCGCGATGTGATCGCGCTGCGAAAAAAAACGCGGGCCAAAATCGATGCGGGCTTTGACGAAGTTCAGTCAAGCTGGCTGACGTTTTGGGATGTGTTGAGCGCTGCGCAGCGCAAGATACTAATTGGCTACATGCGTGATCAGCATGCAGTGCAAGGCCAAGCCTCGGCTGCTGCCTCAGCCCAGCGCGCTGCCGCACGTGCCAAGCAGCAAGCCGCGCTCGATCGTGCCGAAGCACGTGCTTCGGCTCAAGGTGGGGCGGCCCCGTCTGCAAATACAGCACCAGTGGGCACTACGACCGCACCTAGATAATTTGTTTAACCAAGTGCGCGGAAATCCTCCCCGTTCAGGGGGAGGATGAATAGCGCGGACACCGCAGGTGTCCTTGCTGTTTTCTGACTTAGCCGTCTACTTCTACTCAATATCTTGGCAAACAATGGTCATCGCGATGCAGCCTTAGTCTATTGCCCATCTTTTTTGGTGCTTACGCCTTGACAATATTTGGTTACAAAGATCAAGTTTTCGTTGCAAAGACTCACTGAATTTTTACCTGACAAATACAACTTTTACACAGGTGATTTGGTGATCTGCCTTGATCGCGCAAATATAATTGAGGGCATGAAACGCTTGCAGGCCTACAAATTTCGGATTGAACCAAACGGTGAACAACTGCGCGCCATGCGTCGCATCGCCGGCACCTGCCGTTTCGTCTGGAACAAGGCTCTCGTACTTCAAATCGCTAATCACCAGCAAGGCCAAAAGTTCGTCAATCATTTTGATATGTGCAAATGGCTACCAGTCTGGAAGAAAGAACCTGAGACCTTGTGGCTTAAAGACACGCCGTCGCAGTTGTATCAAGTTGTGCTCAAAGATTTGGCGCGTGCGTATAAAAACTTTTTTGAGAAACGCGCCGCGTTCCCAACCTTCAAAAAGAAGGGCGCAAGTACCAGTTTTTGCTTTCCTCAGGGCTGCGAACTCGATGCTGGCAATCGCCGCATTAGGTTTCCAAAGTTAGGCTGGCTTCGCTATCGCAAGAGTCGCGCCGTTGAAGGCACAATCAAAAACATCATCGTGTCGTGTGTGGCTAACAAGTGGTACGCCAGCATTCAAACTGAGCGCGAGGTGGCGCAGCCTGTGCATTCGGCGACCTCTATTGTCGGCATCGACCTAGGCGTGCTTCGGTTTGCCACGCTGTCAGACGGTACGGTATTTGAGCCCGTCAAAGCCCTTGGCAAACACGCCGAAACCCTCGCGAAGCATCAGCGTTGCTTGAGCCGCAAGATCAAATTCAGCCACAACTGGAAAAAGCAGAAACAGAAAGTCTCACGCTTGCATCGTCGGGTCGCCCATACCCGCCATGACTTTCTTCACAAGACTTCTACCCTCATCAGCAAAAACCACGCGATGATTGTGATCGAAGACTTGAAAGTCAAAAATATGAGCAAATCGGCCTCAGGCACGGTTGAGGCACCTGGGCGCTGCGTCAAAGCCAAGTCGGGCCTGAACAAGTCGATTCTCGATCAGGGCTGGGGCGAGTTTCGCCGCCAGCTAGAATACAAACAAGCTTGGCGTGGTGGTGAGGTACTAGCCATCGATCCGCGCAATACTAGCCGGACGTGCCCAGTCTGCAGGCACGTAGCAGCCGAGAACCGCACGACGCAAGCCAAGTTTGAGTGCGTCGAGTGCGGCTTTGCAGAAAACGCAGACCTCACTGCCGCCATCAACATACTAAGGGCAGGACATGCCCGGCTCGCCTGCCAAGTGAACGGTGCAATAATGCCGTCAGCAACAGGAACCCACCGAAGCGAACGACCTCATCCCGAGGTTTACGCCGTAGGAATCCCCGTCCTTTAGGGCGGGGAGGAAGTCAAGGTCAAATCGCCTCTCGCTTCACCGAGAGCGCTTTTGCTTTTTTCATCAAAAGACATTTTTATGCCTCAAGAAGTTTTGCAAGTCGAGTCCCTTGATCTTGAGGCGCGCGGTGTCGCCCGTCATGACGGCAAGGTTGTTTTTGTTGAAGGCGCTCTGGCTTCAGAGCGAGTCACCGCGAATATTTTTCGACGTAAACCGTCGTTTGATATTGGGCGTGTGCAGGTCATTGTTCGCGAGTCATCACAGCGGGTCAAGCCGCGCTGTGAGCATTTTGGGGTGTGTGGGGGCTGCGTAATGCAACATCTTGACCCTGCCGCCCAAGTGGCCAGCAAGCAACGCGTTCTTGAAGATAACCTTGCGCATATCGGTAACGTGCGGCCCGAGCAGATGCTGCCGCCGTTACACGGTCCCAGCTGGGGTTATCGTTATCGCGCCCGATTGTCAGTGCGTTGGGTGGCCAAGAAGGGTACCGTGCTCGTGGGTTTTCATGAGCGCAAAAGCAGCTTTGTCGCCGATATCAAAACGTGCCATGTGTTGCCCCCGCATGTGGCGGCATTGCTAGTGCCGTTACGCGGCTTGATCATGGCGCTCTCAGCGCCCGATCGCTTTGCGCAAATCGAAGTCTGCGTGGGCGACACCTCGACCGCCTTGGTGTTACGGCACCTCGATCCCTTAAGCGCCGACGAAATTACCACGCTACGCGCCTTTGCCGCTCAGCACAATATCCAGTGGTGGTTGCAGTCAAAAGGCCCTGATACAGTGCATGCCCTTGAGCCCGAAGACGAGCGCAAGCTTGGTTACAGTTTGCCCGAGTTTGGGCTGCGTATGCCGTATCGGCCTACCGATTTCACGCAGGTTAATCACCAGATTAATCGTGTGCTGGTATCGCGCGCGCTAAGTCTGCTAGGCGTGCAGCGCACCGATCGCGTTGCAGATATGTTTTGTGGCTTGGGCAACTTTACGCTGCCGCTCGCTACGCGGTGTCTTGAGGTGGTGGGTGTCGAGGGCAGTGCGTCTTTGACTGAGCGAGGTGCCCAGGCTGCGGTGCAGGCTGGGATCTTAAATGCAACATTTCAAACGCTGAATTTATTTGAAGTGGATCAGGCCTGGCTGCAAAGCTTGGGGCACATTGATCGCATGCTGATTGATCCGCCACGTGAAGGGGCCTATGCCCTCGTGCAAGCGCTTGCTGCGCTAACCCAGCAAGAGCGCCCCGAGCGCATTGTGTATGTGTCGTGCAACCCTGCTACGCTGGCGCGCGACGCTGACGTGCTGGTCAACCAGGCTGGCTATCACTTACGCAGCGCGGGTGCGATTAATATGTTTCCGCACACAAGTCACATTGAATCGATCGCGGTGTTTGAGCGCAAAGACTGAAACGACTCAGTTACTTGGTTTGCGCCAGGATTTTTTCAGCAGCTTGGCGCACGCGTGCTGGCGCTGTGCCACCGATATGATCGCGCGCAGCGACCGAGCCTTCGAGGGTCAGCACCTGGTGCACATCATCGCCCACCGAGGCATGAAACACACGTAGCTCAGCTACGCTCAGATCAGCCAGGTCGCAACTCTTTTTTTCGCACTCGCGCACGGCATGCGCAACCGCTTCGTGCGCATCCCGAAACGCCACGCCTCGCTTGACCAAGTAGTCGGCTAAGTCTGTTGCTGTGGCAAACCCCTGCAAGGCGGCAGCGCGCATGGCATCGGGCTTGACTTGAATACCCGCGATCATGTCCGCAAAAATGGTGAGCGTATCGCGCACGGTATCTGCCGTATCGAATAAGCCTTCTTTGTCTTCTTGATTGTCTTTGTTGTAGGCTAGGGGCTGACCTTTCATTAATGTGAGTAAGCCCACCAAGTTGCCATTGACGCGACCCGTTTTGCCACGCGCAAGTTCGGGTACATCGGGGTTCTTTTTTTGCGGCATGATCGAGCTGCCAGTGCAAAAGCGATCGGGCAAATCAATGAAACCCACGCGGGGGCTCATCCAGATAATCAGCTCTTCAGACAGCCTTGAAATGTGCGTCATGATCAGCGCGCAGGCGCCGCAAAACTCAATCGCAAAATCGCGGTCAGAGACGGCGTCAAGCGAGTTTTGGCAAACGTCCTCAAACCCTAAAAGCTTGGCTACCATGGGGCGATCAATCGGAAAGCTTGTTCCGGCCAGTGCGGCAGCACCTAAGGGCAAAATATTGACCCGCTTGCGGCAATCTTGCAGCCGGCTGGCATCGCGCCCAAACATCTCGGCGTAAGCGAGTAAGTGATGGCCGAAGGTAACGGGCTGGGCGACTTGCATGTGGGTAAAGCCAGGCAGAATCGTGTCGGCTTGTTGCAGCGCAACGGTGGCAAGTGCGCGGCGCAGCGCGTTTAATAAGTCGCCGAGTTGATCGACTTCGCCACGTAGCCATAAACGGATGTCAGTGGCGACTTGGTCGTTACGCGAACGCCCAGTGTGCAGTCGTTTGCCTGCATCACCCACCAATTCAACTAAACGCTTTTCAATATTGAGATGGACGTCTTCGAGGTCAAGCAGCCAAGTGAAGGTGCTTGCCTGAATTTCGCTCAGGATCTGAGCCATGCCGCGCTCAATGTCGGCTAAATCTTGAGCCGTGATCACGTTGACGGCTGCCAGCATGGTGGCATGCGCCAGTGAACCTTGGATATCGACTAAGGCCAAGCGCTTGTCAAAATCAACCGAGGCCGTGTAGCGTTTGACGAGTTCAGAAACGGGCTCTGAGAAGCGGGCAGACCAAGCTTCGGATTTTTTATCAAACTGATTATGCGTAGGGTTTTGGGTATTTTTCATGATGATTGGATTATAGAGTGCTGCGCTGACCCCGCAGGCGTGCGATAATTTTCGGACAATAACTCGTATCACCGGAATCTTCATGTCTGCCGTTAAGGTCAGCATTGCACAAATTAATGCGTTAGTGGGTGATTTATCAGGAAATGCGCAACGTGTGCTTGAGGCTGCCCGGTTGGCGCACGCCGCTGGGGCTCAGGTGCTGTTAACGCCTGAACTTGTCCTCACGGGCTATCCGCCCGAAGATCTGTTGCTCAGACCCTCATTTATCGACCAGTGCGATCAGGTGCTCAACGGCCTATGTGCCAGTTTGTCTGGCTTGGCAGGGCTGCACGTCGTGGTGGGCCACGTGACTAGCCAAAATGGCTTGCTGCGCAACGCCGCCTCAGTGTTGGTGGATGGCAGAGTCTTAGGGACCTATTTCAAACGCGAGCTTCCCAATTACGCGGTGTTCGACGAGCAACGCTATTTTGCTGCGGGTGAACATCCGTTTAGCTTCACCGTGGGTGGGGTCTGTTTTGGCGTCAATATTTGCGAAGACATCTGGTTTGACTCTGCGCCCGAGGCGGCGGCTCAGCAGGGCGCTCACACGCTGTTGGTGCTCAATGCCTCGCCGTACAACCTTGGTAAATACGCCCAACGCCTTGAGATTGCGCGCCGTTGTGTGGCCCGCACCGGCTGCTCGCTGGTATACGCAAACTTGGTTGGCGGGCAAGACGAACTCACCTTTGACGGGGCGTCGTTTGCCATGGATGCCAGCGGTGCGTTGGTCAACAGATTGCCTGAATATACAAGTGCCCTAAGCTTAATTGAGGTGTCGAGCGACAGCAGCATCGTCGCAGTCGCATCGTCAGCAGCAGGCCTGGTCGGGCAAGCATTGACCCCAGAGCTAGGCGTTGAAGCGCAAGTCTGGCAGGCGCTCACCACCTGTTTGGCCGATTACGTCAAAAAGAATGGTTTTCGTACCGTCATTTTGGGCTTGTCGGGTGGGATTGATTCAGCCGTGGTGATGGCGATTGCCGTTGATGCCTTAGGTGCCGAAAACGTTCATGCCGTGATGATGCCCTCGCGTTACACCGCAGATATCTCGCAGATCGACGCGCGTGACATGGTGAAGCGTCTCGGTGTCGGCTACGAAGAGATTGCGATTGCGGATTTGGCGGCAAGCTTTGATCAAGTCTTGAGCCCGATGTTTGCGGGCAAGGCCTTAGATGCCACCGAAGAAAATATCCAAGCCCGCTTGCGCGGGATGTTGCTGATGGCTTTATCGAATAAATTCGGTCATCTCGTGCTCACAACGGGTAACAAGTCTGAACTTTCAACAGGTTATTGCACGCTCTATGGCGACATGGCGGGCGGCTTTGCCGTATTAAAGGATGTGGCCAAGACCTTGGTCTATCGCTTGGCACGCTGGCGTAATACGCTGTCTGAGGTGATTCCCGAGCGCATTATTACGCGCCCCCCCTCAGCCGAGTTGCGCCCCGACCAAACCGACCAAGACAATTTGCCAGAATACGACGTGATTGACGGTATTATTGAACGGTATGTTGAACAAAATCAGTCTGCAGCGCAGATTGTGGCAGCAGGCTTTGAGCGTGCCGCGGTCGAGCAAATCGTTCGCTTGATTCGTATCAATGAATATAAGCGTAAGCAAAGCCCGCCCGGCCCGCGCATCACCAGTCGCGCATACGGACGAGATTGGCGTTATCCTTTGTCTAACGGTTTCCGTGAAACTTTTTAATTTTCTCGCACAGGATCCATCTTGAAGCAAGTTACTGCAATCATTAAACCTTTTAAGCTTGATGAAGTTCGTGAGGCCTTGGCCGAAGTCGGTGTCAATGGGTTAACCGTCACCGAGGTCAAAGGTTTTGGTCGTCAAAAAGGTCACACAGAGCTGTATCGTGGCGCTGAGTATGTGGTCGACTTTTTGCCCAAGATTCGCGTTGAAATGGTGATTCCGGATTCGATGGTTGACGATGTGATTGAAGCGATTGTCAAAGCTGCCCGTACCGGCAAAATCGGGGATGGCAAAATTTTTGTGATGCCGGTTGAACAAGCGATTCGTATTCGTACCAGCGAGAGTGGCGACGCCGCGCTGTAAGCTGACCCGCACTGCAAGGCCATGCTCATGGCTGGGTTACGTTTACCGCAGGGTTACGATCTGATGTTCATTGTGAGATTACGTTTATTGCAAGGTCACGGTTATTGCACAGGTACAGATCAATGTATTCACGTTAACGCGTAAAAGCTTTGCCACCCGGGCGCCGCAACACATACTGTGTCGGCGCCTTTAATTTTTTACCTGAGCCCATTTTATGAAACAGTTCGATTGGTCAAATCCGTATCCCTCAATCCGCATCCCCGTGTTTGCGCGCAACGTGGTCTCGACCTCACATCCGCTCGCAGCTCAAGCTGGTCTGCGGATGTTACTAAAGGGCGGCTCGGCCGTTGACGCTGCGATTGCTGCCGCTGCAACCATTGCTTTGGTTGAGCCTGTTTCGTGTGGCTTAGGTGGTGATGCGTTTGCCATCGTGTGGGACGGCAAAACCTTACAGGGCTTGAACTCGTCGGGCTATGCCCCTCAGGCCTGGAATGTCGATTACTTTAAAAACAAATACGGCGTCAACGAAAAGGGGTTGGCCAACGCCCCAAAGCGTGGCGTCGATGCCATCACCATCCCCGGTGTGGTGGCGGGCTGGGCCGCCTTGCACGAACGCTACGGCAAACTGCCGTTTGCGGATTTGATGGAACCTGCGATTGAGATCGCCGAACGTGGCTACGCCGTGCCCCCGGTGGTGGCACAAAAGTGGGCGGCGGCTGTGCCCGAACTCAAAGACCAGCCAGGTTTTGCGCATACCTTTATGCCCAATGGTCGTGCGCCCCATGTGGGTGAACGGTTCGTGTTTAAAGACGTTGCCAATACTTTGCGCCGCATTGGTGCGACCAAAGGCCGCGATCTTTACGAAGGCGAAACGGCCGAAAAAATCATCGCCTTTATTCAAGCCAATGGCGGGGCGCATACGCTAGATGATTTGCGCAGCTATCAACCTGAATGGGTCACGCCGATTTCAAAAAACTATCGCGGCTATACGCTGCACGAAATCCCGCCAAACGGGCAGGGGATCGCGGCCTTGATGGCGCTGGGCATCCTTGAGCATTTTGATCTGGCGAGTATGAAGGTAGATTCTGTTGAGTCGCAGCATATCCAAATTGAAGCCATGAAACTTGCCATGGCCGATTTGTACCGTTACGTGTCTGACGGACGCACGATGGAAGTCACCCCAGCGCAGATGCTCGATGACGCCTATTTGGCCGAACGCGCCAAATTGATTGATCCGAGCAAAGCCACGCACTTCGGTCCTGGACAACCTGCGACGGGCGGCACGATTTACCTGACCGCCGCTGATGAAAGCGGCATGATGATTTCGTTTATTCAATCCAATTACATGGGCTTTGGCTCTGGCGTGGTGGTGCCGGGCACCGGCGTGAGCATGCAAAACCGCGGTGTTGGGTTCTCGATGGATCCAAACTCGCCAAACGTGGTGGCAGGGCGCAAGCGCCCGTTTCACACGATTATCCCTGGTTTCTTAACCCGCGGCGGCGTGCCGGTGATGAGCTTTGGCGTGATGGGCGGTGATATTCAACCCCAGGCGCATGTGCAAACGGTGGTGCGTATGCTGGATTACAACCAGCAGCCGCAGGCAGCGTGCTGCGCGCCACGCTGGAAGCTCACGCGTGACTTCACCCTTGATGTTGAAGCGACCATGCGGGCCGAAACGATTGAAGGGCTAAAAGGCTTAGGCCATCAACTCAAAGCCATTGACGACCCCTACATGGATTTTGGTTCGGGCCAGTTTATTTGGCGCTTATCCGACCTGCATGAAGACGGTTACGTGGCGGCAAGTGATAGCCGACGCGACGGGCAGGCGGTCGGCTTTTAGAATCCTAGTTTTTAGGGGCAAAGGGTTTCGTGGCATAGTGGTATGTTGTAATTTTCGTGTAAGCTATTGAATTGGATCAAGATTTTCCCCTGTGCTTTTTTTAAAAAGCTAGGGTTTATCCCGATCTGAGGGGCTGTGACTTCGGTTAGGATTTAACTAGCCGTATTTGCGTTCAACAAAATGTCATATATCTGTTTGGATTCGGTCAATACATTGACCTCATCTGAGGGGTATTTGCAGGTTTAGTCAGAAGCAATGCGCGATCGCCCAACCTCGAAGGAGTCAACATGCCTGAAGTGAAACTGACCCGGCGTCAGTTTTTTCAAGTGACTGGTGCCGGACTTGGCGCAAGCAGCATGACCGTGATGGGTCTTGCTCATGCCGCTGATCCCGTGTTTGCCAAGCCAAATAAACTTGAAAAAAC
>CAMEAW010000032.1 GCA_945911685.1 Bordetella parapertussis | reverse complement strand
AAGGTAAGAGAGAGCCTAATGTCGAGTATCACAGTCGCCCAGTTCGCCATTGAACTGAAAATGCCATCCAACGTGTTGTTAGAACAACTGCGTGAAGCAGGTGTGAACCTAACTTCGGTGGATGCCAGTGTCACTGACAGCGACAAGGCTAAATTGCTCGAATCTTTGCGTCGTTCGCACGGTGCGACTGAGGGCACTAAGATCACGTTGACCCGCCGCAAAACCTCAGAGATCCGCCAGGCCGATGGTGCAGGGCGCTCGCGCACAATTCAAGTTGAAGTGCGTAAAAAACGTACCTTTATTAAACGGGACGTTACCGAAACTGGAGAAGCGCCAGTCGCTGAGGGTGCAGAGTCCGAGGCATCATTGCATGGGTCGGCCGCTGATGTCGCCCAAGTAACTTCTGAAGCGCTGAAGTCTGATGCGCCAACACCTGATGCGCTAACACCTGATGCGGTAACAACAGATGCCGTAGCGTCTAAACCGCAGGTGCCTGATGCAGTGGTCGCTCAGGCAGCGTCTTTGGCTTCGCAGCAAAATGCTGAGGTTCAAATAGCCGAGGGGTCAGGTGCGGTGTCTAGCCCTGCCGCTGAGCAACCGATTGCATCGACTCCTGTGATTTCGGCTGCGACCGAAGCAGTCGCAACCCCCGAGGTTCAAGCGCAGGCTGCGCCTGTCGCACCTGAAGCCGACCAAACGCCCGCCGTGACCCCGAACGCTGAAGCACCCTCAGTGGCTGCCTCGACCGTAGCCGTTGAGCCAGTTGCCGCGCCCGATGCTGAAGCGACACCTACAGCTCTTGCAACGTCCGAGGCGTCGGCCTCAGCGCCTGACGCATCGGCGAAGCAGCCAGACGCTCTCGCTGATAGCACCAAAGCAAATACTGAAGCACCTGCAGAGGCTGCTGGGCCTAAGGTTTTCAAGTCTACGCGTGGTCGCGCAGTTGCACCAGCGCACGTGATCGTCGAAGGTGCTGTGCGCGACGAGGCACGCCGTGCCTCTGAAGCCGAGGCAGCCGCTCTGCGCGAGATGTTGAATCGGCCGCGTAAAGTTGTTAAACCACCTGAACCTGTAGCAGATCCGGCCGCTCTATCGGGCACCTTGCACAAGCCTGCCGGTGCGCCGGCCAAGGCTGCTAAAAAAGAAGGCACCGATGCTGCGGGTAAAAAAGTACTGAAATCCGGGCAAATTGCTTCAACATGGTCTGATGACGCTTCGCGTAAGAAGCCAGCCGAAAAACGCGATGCTCCCGCTGCACCAGGACGTGATGGTTGGCGTGCCGGTGGCAAAAGCAAATCGGGCGGTAAAAGAGGTGGTCGAGGCTCAGGCAACCAGACTCAAGAGCAACGCGAACCCGCACCGATCGAATTTATCGCGCGCGAAATTCATGTGCCAGAAACCATTAGCGTAGCCGATTTGGCACACAAGATGTCAGTGAAAGCTGGCGAGGTCATTAAGCACTTGATGCAGCTTGGTCAGATGGTCACGATTAACCAAGTGCTTGATCAAGAAACCGCGATGATTGTGGTGCAAGAGCTTGGTCACAACGCGATTGCTGCCAAACTCGACGATCCAGAAGCATTTTTGGATGAAGATGCACCGCATGCTGATGTAGTGTTGTCGCCGCGTGCGCCAGTTGTGACGGTGATGGGACACGTTGACCACGGTAAAACCTCGTTACTCGATTACATTCGCCGAGCCAAAGTTGCCTCGGGCGAGGCCGGTGGCATTACTCAGCACATCGGTGCGTACCACGTGCAAACCGAGCGCGGTATGGTGACGTTCTTAGACACGCCAGGCCATGAGGCGTTTACGGCCATGCGTGCCCGCGGTGCAAAGGCAACGGATATTGTGATTTTGGTGGTGGCTGCCGATGACGGTGTGATGCCACAAACAAAAGAGGCGATTCATCATGCGAAGGCTGCCGGTGTGCCCTTGGTGGTTGCGGTCAATAAAATCGACAAACCTGAAGCCAATGCCGAGCGTGTCAAGCAAGAACTCGTAGTAGAGCAAGTTGTGCCCGAAGAATACGGTGGTGATGTGCCCTTTATTTCTGTGTCGGCCAAAACCGGTCAGGGTATTGACGATTTGCTCGAAAACGTGCTGCTACAGGCTGAAGTGCTTGAGTTGAAAGCCGCAATTGAGGCGCCAGCAAAAGGTCTCGTTATTGAAGCGCGTCTTGACAAAGGTCGTGGCCCCGTTGCAACGATTTTGGTGCAAAGTGGCACGCTGCGCCGCGGCGACGTGGTGCTAGCCGGTTCAAGCTATGGTCGCGTGCGCGCCATGCTAGACGAAAATGGCAAACCCATTCAGTCAGCTGGCCCTTCGATGCCAGTTGAAATTCAAGGCCTCACCGAGGTGCCGGTTGCGGGCGATGAGCTCATGACCTTAGCCGACGAGCGTCGTGCCCGTGAGATTGCCCTGTTTCGTCAAGGTAAGTTTCGCGACGTCAAGTTGGCGCGACAGCAAGCAGCTAAGCTCGAGTCCATGTTTGACAATGCGACCGAGGGTTCGCAGAATCTGTCGCTCATCGTCAAGACCGATGTACAAGGTTCGCAAGAAGCGCTGGTCACGTCGTTGGTTAAGCTGTCTACCGACGAAGTGCGCGTTCAAGTGGTTCACGCGGCTGTCGGTAGCATCTCTGAAAGCGACGTGAACCTGGCAATTGCCTCGGGTGCGGTGCTGATTGGCTTTAACGTGCGTGCTGACGCAAGCACTAAAAAGCTTGCTGAATCTAACGGCGTTGATATCCGTTACTACAATATTATTTATGACGCGGTCGACGAGATCAAGTCTGCAATGTCGGGTATGTTGGCGCCAGAAAAGCGCGAAGAAATTATCGGCTTGGTCGATATTCGCGAGGTGTACACCATTTCTCGTATTGGGACGGTCGCGGGTTGTATGGTTGTGGATGGCGTAGTACGTCGCGATTCGCAAGTGCGTTTGTTGCGTAACAACGTTGTGCATTGGGCGGGCTGGCTTGATTCGTTGCGTCGGTTTAAAGACGATGCCAAAGAAGTTAAGTCGGGCTTTGATTGCGGGATCACCTTGCGTGGTAACAACGACCTTCAGGTCGGCGACCAACTCGAGATCTTTGAAATCAGAGAAGTGGCTCGTTCACTTTGATCGCCTGAATGACACGTCACAAACAGAAAACCGCCCCGGGCCGTAATTTACGCCTCGCTGACCAGATTCAAAAAGATCTGGCCATCATTATTCAACGCGAAATCGATATGAGTCGCGCGGGCTTGATTACGCTTTCTGGTATCGAGTTGACGGCCGACTACGCGCACGCAAAAGTGTATTTCACAGTGTTGGGTGCTGAGCCTGAAGTGGCCGCCAAACTCTTGAACGAAAAAGCCGGTTGGTTTTATTCACAGCTGTATAAGCTGTTGCATATCCATACTGTGCCGAATTTACGATTTTTTCACGACCCTCAGCTCAAGCGCGGCATTGCAATGTCCGCGCTGATTGATCAGGCTAACCTGCCCGGTCAATATGCGGGTGTCCCTGACGAGCCTGAAGACAAGCCGTAAGGCTATCGTCTTATTCTGGAATCTGACGATGGCTAAGCGACACGGGCGTGTGCTCGATGGAGTCTTGTTGCTAGACAAACCGGTTGGTTTGTCGAGTAATCACGCCTTGCAGCGCGCCAAACGGGCGCTCGACGCCCAGAAGGCCGGGCACACCGGTACGCTTGACCCATTTGCGACAGGTTTGTTGGTGTGCTGTATGGGTCGTGCGACCAAGATTTCTGGTGCGATGTTAAGCGCCGATAAAGGTTATTTGGCAACCATTGCCTTTGGTCAAGAAACTGACTCGGGTGACTTAACTGGCATTGTTGTGAATCAGGCCGCTGAGGGCTTTGCTGGGGTTGCTCAAGAGGCCTTTGCCGCAGTGTTGCAGACATTTCTGGGTACTCAAATGCAGATCCCACCGATGATTTCTGCACTCAAGCGCGATGGTAAGCCGCTCTATGAATATGCGCGCCAGGGCATTGTGCTTGAGCGCGAACCGCGTGAAATTACGATTCGTAACATTGATCTGCTAGCATTCTCGCCGCTATCTGCACAAGTTCAAGTGCACTGTACAAAAGGTACGTACATCCGAACGCTTGCGCAAGATATTGGTCGCGCGTTGGGTTGTTATGCGCATTTGTCAGCACTACGACGCACGCAGGTAGGGCCGTTCTTACTTGAGGGCGCTGTTGAGCTTGAAACATTGCAAACAATAACCAACCCTGAGTCGCATTTAATTGCCATGAGTGATTTACCTGCTGGACTTGTCCCGGCAGCAAAAACCGCAGTTTCGCCGAGTGTTGTTACGCCCGGTTCTATTCACGAATTACCGGCAGGCATTGAGCCTGTGCAGGCTCATTAAAGGACTAGTATGTCACGCGCATTGCGTAACGTTGCCATCATCGCCCACGTTGACCACGGCAAAACAACATTGGTTGACCAACTTCTGCGTCAATCGGGCACTTTTCGTTCAAATGAAAAAATGACCGAACGCGTCATGGATTCAAACGACCTTGAAAAAGAGCGTGGCATCACGATTCTTTCAAAGAACTGCGCGGTTGAGTATGACGGCACACATATTAATATTGTCGACACCCCCGGTCACGCCGACTTTGGTGGTGAGGTTGAGCGCGTGCTCTCAATGGTAGACGGTGTGTTGTTGTTGGTTGACGCAGTTGAGGGCCCAATGCCCCAAACACGCTTCGTGACCAAAAAAGCGCTGGCCCTGGGCTTAAAGCCTATCGTCGTGGTCAACAAAGTCGATCGCCCGGGTGCACGTATTGATTACGTGATTAATGCGACCTTTGAGTTGTTTGACAAACTAGGCGCTACCGAAGAGCAGTTGGATTTTCCGGTGGTCTATGCGTCTGGCTTGAATGGTTTTTCTGGCATGAGCCCGGATGTGCGCGACGGCGATATGCGCCCACTGTTTGATTCGATCTTGAAGTATGTACCGATGCGCGACGACGACCCAGAAGCGCCGTTGCAGTTTCAAATCTCGTCAATCGATTACAGCACCTATGTCGGAAAAATCGGTATCGGACGTATTCGTCAAGGTCGTATCAAGACGGGTATGGAAGTGGTTTGCCTCAACGGGCCAGATGGCGTGCCATTCAAAGGCCGTGTCAATCAAGTGTTGAAGTTTAAAGGTCTCGAGCGCGAAATCGTAGACTCTGCCATCGCGGGCGATATCGTCCTGATGAACGGTATCGAAGATATTGCGATCGGCACAACGCTTTGTTCGCCTGATAGCCCTGTTGGCTTGCCTCTGTTGAAAATTGACGAGCCTACGCTCACCATGAACTTCATGGTCAACACAAGCCCCCTGGCCGGTCGTGAAGGTAAGTTCGTCACGAGCCGCCAGTTGCGCGAGCGTCTTGAGCGTGAAATCAAATCCAACATGGCTTTGCGTTTCAAAGAAACCGACGATGACACCGTGTTTGAGGTGTCTGGGCGTGGCGAGTTGCACTTGACGATTTTGATTGAAACGATGCGCCGCGAGGGCTATGAAATGGCCGTCTCGCGACCACGCGTGGTGTTTCATGAAGAAAACGGCGTCAAGACAGAGCCCTATGAAAACTTGACGATTGACCTTGAAGACAATACCCAAGGCGTCGTGATGGAAGAGCTCGGTCGTCGTAAAGCCGAACTGCTTGACATGGTCAGCGATGGTAAAGGGCGTACCCGTCTTGAGTATCGCGTACCTGCGCGCGGCTTGATTGGTTTTCAGGGCGAGTTTATGACCATGACACGCGGCAATGGCTTGATGAGCCATACCTTTGATGCCTATGGCCCAGTTAAAGACGGCTTGCTGGGCGAGCGTCATAACGGCGTCTTGATTAGCCAGTACGATGGCGAGGCAGTGGCCTATTCGATCTGGAAACTCCAAGACCGTGGCCGCATGTTTGTGTCGCACAATGACCCAGTCTATGAAGGCATGGTGATTGGTATCCATAGCCGTGATAACGACTTGGTGGTGAATCCGATTCGTGGCAAACAGCTCACCAACGTGCGTTCATCGGGTACTGACGAGGCCGTGCGCTTAGTCACCCCAGTCGATTGCAATCTTGAGTACGCTGTTGAGTTTATTAGCGATGATGAACTGGTTGAAGTGACACCAAAGAGTATTCGTATTCGCAAACGCTACCTCACAGAGAACGAGCGCAAGCGGATGTCACGTTCTGACGCGTAAGGTACAGCTGATACCAACGGCACTCATTATGCCGAGAATGACAAAAAACGCGCTCGATTGAGCGCGTTTTTTTAGACTGCGTGCTGTGATCCCAGGTTAGATCGTTTGCTTGAGTCGCAGCTCAGACCCCGTTCTGTATTCTCAGCTCAGGCAATCCGCTTTGTTTTTCTGCTTAGACCGCGCGATTGGGTTGTAGCTTGAGAATCTCTGGGTGCTCTTTATAAAAATCAAGAAGATGTGCAACAACGTCTTGAGGCTCGTCTGCAATAAAAAAAATCTTGGGGTCAATGGCGTTGATCAATTCGTTGACTGTGAGCTGCGCTTCAATCCAGCTCATCAAACCACCCCAAAAAACCGATCCAACTAAGATCACTGGCCCATAGGGCGCTTTGCCCAGTTGCATCAAGGTTAGAGCTTCAAAAAGCTCATCAAGCGTACCAAAGCCGCCTGGTAGCACCACATAGCCTAGGCTGTGCATAAAAAAGGTCGATTTGCGTGACACAAAGTGCTGAAACGGTAATTCAATGCTTAAAAACGGGTTCGCTCGAGCTTCGTGGTGCAGTTTGATGTGCAGTCCGATACTGGTGCCACCCGCCTCGAAGGCCCCTTTATTGGCGGCCTCCATGATGCCAGGCCCACCGCCTGCAATGACGGTAAAGCCGGCTTTCGCCAACAATTGAGCGATTTTCTCGCTTTTTTGATAATGCTCAGACTCAGATTTAATGCGAGCACTGCCAAATACGCTGATTGCAGGCC
This sequence comes from Bordetella parapertussis, assembly GCA_945911685.1. Taxonomy (GTDB): domain Bacteria; phylum Pseudomonadota; class Gammaproteobacteria; order Burkholderiales; family Burkholderiaceae_B; genus Zwartia; species Zwartia parapertussis_K. Next base: position 19,150 of record CAMEAW010000032.1, on the reverse strand, counting down.
CAATATTGGCCAGAGTCTCGGCGGCTAGCACCATCTCTGACATAATTTGGGTTGTTTGCTGCTGAATCAGCGAAATCTCTTCTTTTTTGTGGCCCATGAAAAAAACCTTGTTGCTCGTCGATGGATCAAGTTACCTGTATCGCGCCTTTCATGCGATGCCCGATTTGCGTAATACTCAAGGCGAGCCCACGGGTGCCATTTATGGCGTGGTCAACATGATGCGCAGAATCTTGCTTGACTACCCTGCGCAATACGCTGCCTGTGTATTTGATGCACGTGGCAAAACGTTTCGCGATGATTTATACCCCGACTATAAATCACATCGCCCGTCGATGCCCGAAGATCTCGCCAGCCAGATTGAACCGATTCACGCCGCCGTCCGAGCGATGGGCTGGAGCGTACTCAGCGTGCCTGGTGTCGAAGCTGACGATGTCATCGGCACACTCGCCCAGTGGGCACAAGAGCAAGACATCCACACCGTGATCTCGACCGGCGATAAGGATTTGGCGCAGTTGGTGACCAGCCACATTACCTTGGTCAACACCATGTCAAACGAAGAGCTCAACCCAGCAGGCGTTGTGCGTAAGTTTGGCGTGGCACCTAATCGAATTGTGGATTATTTAATGTTGGTGGGCGACACTGTTGATAACGTGCCCGGAGTACAAAAGGTCGGCCCTAAGACCGCGGCTAAGTGGATCGAAGAGTATGGGTCAATTGAAGCCTTGGTTGAGCGTGCGGCCGAGGTCAAAGGTGTTGCGGGCGAAAATTTGCGGGCAGCCATCGGTCAGTTCACTTTAACGCGTGAGCTCTTGACGATCAAAACGGATTGCGAGTTGAAGACTGAGGTACCCGAAATAGAAGTGCTGGCACCCACGCCGCATGATAAAGATACTCTCACGCGCTTATTTGAACGCTACGGCTTCAAGTCGTGGCTGCGTGAATTAACGGGCGAACCTACCCGCGTACCCTCCGGTGATGCGCGTGTTGCAACAGAAGTTGCACGACCCGCTGCGCCCGAACACACCCGTTATGAAATGGTGACAGACTGGGCCACGCTCGATCGTTGGCTGGGTCAAGTGTCGGCGGCGCAGTGTGTAGCCTTGGATACCGAAACTACTGCACTTGAAGCGATGCAGGCTCGCCTCGTGGGCATCTCGCTCTCGATTGAGCCGGGGGTGGCTTGTTATATTCCGGTTGCACACCGTGGTGCTGATGCCCAAGGGCAATTGCCACGCGTCGAGGTGTTGGCCCGCATGAAAGCCTGGCTTGAAGACCCGCGGCTAACCAAGCTCTTACATCACGCCAAATACGACACTCATGTGTTTGCAAACGAGGGCATCGACTTGCGCGGTGTCGCGGATGACACCATGTTGCAAGCCTATGTGCTCGAATCGCACCGTGGCGTCGGGCTGGAAGATCTGTGCCTACGCCGTTTAGGTATCAAAGGTACGTCGTACGAACAGTTATGCGGCAAGGGTGCCCATCAAATCGGCTTTGATGAGGTCGACCTTGAGCGCGCCACCCACTACGCCTGCGAAGACGCTGATTTCACACTAAGGTTGCACAACGTGTTGCGGCCCGAGGTGAGGGCACTTGCCTCGCTTGAATATATCTACCAGCTTGAAATGTTAGTCTCACGCGTGCTGTTTGAAATCGAATGCAATGGTGTCCTGATTGATTCGGCCGAACTTGGCCGGCAAAGCCATGTGATCGGGCAAGAACTGTTAACGCTCGAACAACGTGCTTATACGATCGCCCAGCAACCTTTTAATTTAAATTCGCCTAAGCAACTGGGCGAGATCCTGTTTACAAAAATGCAGTTGCCGGTAGTGCGTAAAACACCGGGCGGCGCACCCTCGACCGACGAAGATGTGCTCACCAAGCTGGCAGAAGATTATCCCTTGCCCCAGGTCTTGCTCGAATACCGTGGGTTGGCCAAGCTGAAATCCACCTACACCGACAAGCTACCCAAAATGGTGAATGCGGCAACGGGGCGCGTTCATACGCATTACGCCCAGGCCGCAGTGATTACTGGGCGCCTAGCGTCGTCTGAGCCTAATCTGCAAAATATACCCGTACGTTCTGAGGCAGGGCGACGCGTGCGCGAAGCCTTCGTCGCCACAAACGGCGTCATCATTTCTGCCGACTATTCGCAGATTGAATTGCGTGTCATGGCGCATGTTTCAAACGATGCCAACTTGCAGCGTGCGTTTGCAGCGGGCGAAGACATCCATAAAGCAACCGCGTCTGAAGTCTTTGGCGTGAACTTGCAAGATGTGTCCTCAGACCAGCGTCGTGCAGCCAAGGCGATTAACTTTGGATTGATTTACGGAATGGGTGCGTTTGGCCTAGCAAGCAATCTCGGCATCACACGTGATGCGGCCCAGTCGTATATCGATCGTTATTTCACGCGCTACCCAGGCGTAGCGCAGTACATGGCAGAGACCCGAGCCTTGGCCCATGCGCAAGGCTACGTCGAAACGGTATTTGGTCGGCGCTTATGGCTAGCCGACATCAACGCTGCCGGCGCGCGTCGTGCCGGCGCCGAGCGTGCCGCGATTAACGCGCCGATGCAAGGTACAGCAGCCGACCTGATCAAGCTCGCGATGGTTGCTGTACAAAACTGGCTGACACACGAAAAACTACAAACCAAAATGGTCATGCAGGTACATGATGAATTGGTATTAGACGTGCCGTTGTCTGAGATTGACCGTATTAAAGATAATCTGCCTGGTTTGATGTGTGATGTGGCGAGCCTGCGCGTGCCACTTGTTGCCGAGGTCGGTGTTGGTCCTAATTGGGAGCAGGCGCATTAAGTTCAACGTGCGATCTGTGATGTGTCATCATGAGCGTGAGTCATACAAAATCATCCTGATACATAAAAAAACAGCCTCATTACTGAGGCTGTTTAGTTAGGCTATGGTCGATCGCTGTTTTTACTTCACGCGCAGATTTTGCAAAGCGTTGATACGTGCATTGATGGGCGGGTGCGTCGCAAACATAGCGCTAATCCCGCCACCGCCACTAATCCCCGAAGCCTCAAAGCTTTTAGGCAAGACCCCAGGTGTGATGCCACCCAGACGCGCGAGTGCACGAATCATCGGCTCGCGTGAGCTAAGCAGCGAAGCCGAGCCGGCATCGGCGCGATATTCACGCTGCCGAGAAAACCACGCGACGATCAGGCTGGCAGCGATACCAAACGCTATTTCGCACACGATGACTGTGGCGTAATAGCCAAGCCCTGTACCCTTGTCATTTTTAAGAATCACACGGTCAACAAAGTAGCCAACGACTCGGGCTAAAAACACAACAAAGGTATTGACCACGCCCTGAATCAAGGTCAGGGTGATCATGTCACCGTTGGCGATATGTGCAACTTCATGCGCCAACACGGCAGTGACTTCTTCTTCGGTCATGCTGTCGAGCAAGCCCGTTGAGACGGCCACAAGCGAGTCGTTGCGAAAGGCGCCCGTCGCAAACGCGTTGGGCTCGCCGTCATAGATCGCGACTTCAGGGCGACCAATGCCGGCCCGATCTGCAATTTGATGTACGGTGTCAACAAGCCATTGCTCTTTCGCGCCGTTCGGTGCTTGCGGGTCAATCACCCTTGCGCCGGTACTCCGTTTGGCCATCCACTTGCTGATTAAGAGCGAAAATATCGCACCGGTAAAGCCAACAATCACCGAAAACACTAACAGCATCTGAACATTGAGCCCTTGGTCTGTCAGAAAGCGATTGACGCCCAAGATGCTCAGGGTGGCGCTTAGTACCAGCATGACCGCAAGGTTCGTCAGCACAAAAAGAATAATTCGTTTCATGGTTTTTTAGGATGTCAAAAATTGAAAAGGCTCTCGCCGCCAAAAAAATCGTGAGCTAAACATTATTAAAGCAAACGCCCGTTCGACAAGCAAACTCGTTAAAAGTTCTCGGTTTCGTTCATGGCTTTGCGATACCACTCATGAAAATGTTGCATGCCGTCTTCCATGGGTGACTGGTAGGGCCCCGTTTCTGAGGTGCCGCGCGCCATGAGTGCGGCTCGACCGGCATCCATGCGTTCGGCGATTTCGTCATCTTCGACCGCGGTTTCCATGTAGGCTTCGCGTTGCGCCTCGACAAACTCGCGCTCAAACAGCGCGATTTCTTCGGGGTAGTAAAACTCGACGATATTGACCGTTTCAGTGGGCGACTTTGGGTAAAGCGTTGAAAGAACGGCAACATGTGGATAGAGCTCGATCATGTGCGTCGGAAAATACGTGACCCAAACCGCACCAAAATCGGGTGCCTGACCGCCACGAAAGGCTAACAATTTGTCGTGCCACACCTTGTAGGCCGGCGACCCTGGCTGCGAGAGCGCGCGATGCACCCCCACGCGTTGCATGCTGTAGTGTTCGGTGAACTCCCACGACAAATCATCGCATGTCACAAAGTGGCCTAAGCCTGGATGAAAAGGGGCAACATGATAGTCTTCAAGGTAAACCTCGATGAAGGTTTTCCAGTTGTAGTTGCACTGGTGGACTTCAACGTGATCAAGCACATAACCCGAAAAATCAAATTCTGGGCGCTTGAATAGGTCGCCGATTTCGGCAACAGGATTACGCGGGCCTTCAAAGAGCAAGCCATGGCAGTCGTTGAGCGCAAAGCGCTCGAGGTTCAGGCAGGGCGTATTGTCAAAATGCGGCGCGCCTAATAAGTGACCTTGTTTGTCGTAGGTCCAGCGATGAAGCGGACACACAATATTACCCCCAGTATCCCTGAGGTTGCCATGGGTATTAATGTGCCCTGAAACATTTCCAGTTTCACCGCCCAGCATTAACGCCTGGCGGTGACGGCAAACGTTAGAAAGGAGTTCGATCCCGTCATTGCCACGTACCAAAACGCGACCGTTATTTTCGTGGGACAGGCTGCGCCAGTCTCCGGGCTGTGGGACGCTCTTTTGGTGCCCGACATAACGCGAAAACTGATTAAAAATACTTTTTTGCTCGCGCTCAAAGCGGGCTTGGTCAAAATACGTATCGACAGCAAGCTGGGTACGAGCGGGCGCCAAGTGCGCCATCCGACCAATGTCGGTCATGATTCCCTCTGCACCGATAAAAAAGCCAGAACGGACAGTACCGTGCTGGCGAGAAGCAAACCGGTTTATCCGGTTAACCTTAAAAAACCATTGTACCTCAAGGTGTTGTGCCCGAATCATCTCGTACAATCAGGGTTTACATCTGTTTGTGTTCAATTTAGACGGCATTCCCGTCTTCGGAGTTTCGCTTGACCAAGGCTAACAAAACATCGACAACAACAAGCGGGGCTTCGGCCGAGCTTGATCCAAGCTTGCCCGAAGATTTTGAGACGGCGCTGGCCGAGCTTGAGGCGTTGGTAGCCACTATGGAGTCCGGTTCGCTCGCACTTGAACAGTCGCTGGCTGCCTACGCGCGCGGGGTTGCCTTGACACGCCTTTGCCAGCAAAAGCTGGCCCAAGCCGAACAACAAGTTAAAGTCCTCGAGGCCGGCATGCTGCGCCCCTTTGAAGGGCTAGGCTCCGACGCGTCATGAGTGCGCCTGCGGTTGACTTTTCGGTCTGGCTGGCTGAGCGCGCGCAGCATGTCGAACAGGTTCTTGCGCGTGTTTTGCCGCCCGAAGATGCTCTGCCCGCGCGTTTGCATCGTGCCATGCGTTATTCAGTGCTGGGTGGTGGTAAACGCGTGCGTGCAGCCCTGGTGTTTGCCGCCGCGCGTGCCTGCGGGCCCGTGCTGACATCGCAGCAAGAAGTTGAGCGCGCCTTGGCGCAAGATCTGGCGGCGGCGGCGGTTGAGCTTGTACATGCTTACTCGTTGGTGCACGATGATTTGCCTTGTATGGATGACGATGTCCTGCGGCGTGGTCGCCCCACCGTGCATGTGCAGTTTGATGAAGCCACTGCCTTATTGGCGGGCGACGCTCTGCAGCCACTTGCGTTTGATTTGCTTGCACAAATGCCGATCGCGCCCGAGTTGATTGTCCGGGCGATTCGCGACTTGGCCCGTGCTGCCGGAAGCTTAGGGATGGCGGGTGGGCAAGCCATTGACTTAGAAAGCGTGGGCAAGGCCCTGACGCAACAGGCCTTGCAACAGATGCATCTGCTAAAAACAGGCGCCTTGCTAGAGGCCAGTGTGTCGTTGGGTGGGTTGGCCGGCGGGGCCAACGCGCAACAGCGCCAGGCACTTGACGCCTACGCGGCGGCCATGGGTCTAGCCTTTCAGGTCATCGACGACGTGCTAGATGTCACAGCCGATAGTACGCAGTTGGGTAAGACTCCTGGCAAAGATGCCGCGGCAAATAAACCAACTTATGTCACACTGATGGGGTTAGAACAGGCCCGTGCCTTCGCGGGCGCACTGCACCAACAGGCCTTGGCTGCCTTGACCCCGTTGGGCGACGCCGCAGCGCAATTGGCAGGCTTGGCCGACTTTATTGTTTTACGCGACCACTAAAATGCTTGCGATTATTAAAGTGTTTGTCATTATTTAATGATTCGTTGATTCGTTGCTTGTATGCTTGCGATGATTTTTTGTAGAAGTTCAGAGACTTATGCCAACCGATTTGCTTGACCGTATTCATTCTCCTGCCGACTTGAAGCCGCTTGATAAGCGCGAGCTTCGCAAGTTGGCGGATCAGCTGCGCGCCTTTGTGCTTGACTCTGTGTCGCGCACGGGCGGGCATCTGTCGTCAAATCTGGGTACGGTCGAACTCACCGTCGCGCTGCACTATGTGTACGACACACCCCATGACCGCATTATTTGGGATGTGGGTCATCAGTCGTATCCACACAAGATATTGACCGGACGCAAAGCGGGCATGAGCACCCTCAGGCAGTACGGCGGCATGTCTGGCTTTCCCAAGCGCAGTGAATCCGAATACGACGCCTTTGGTACCGCACATTCCTCTACCTCGATTTCTGCGGCGCTAGGCATGGCAGTCGCCTCGCGTAACGCAGGTGTGTCACGCCAGCATATCGCTGTCATTGGCGATGGTTCAATGTCGGCCGGCATGGCGTTTGAGGCCATGAACAACGCCGGTGTCACACCCGATATCAATTTGTTGGTGATTCTTAACGATAACGACATGTCGATTTCGCCGCCGGTGGGCGCGCTCAATCGCTATCTTGCGCGGTTAATGTCTGGGCAGTTTTATGCTGCGGCTAAAAATGTTGGGCGCTCGGTGTTGCAACACATCCCGCCGGTGCTTGAGCTCGCGCGTCGTTTTGAAGAACACGCCAAAGGCATGGTCACCCCGGCGACCTTGTTCGAAGAAATGGGTTTCAATTATGTTGGGCCCATTGATGGTCACGATCTTGATTCGTTGATCCCAACCTTGCAAAACATGCGTGCGCTGAAAGGGCCGCAATTCTTGCATGTAGTGACTAAAAAGGGCCAGGGCTACAAGCTTGCCGAGGCCGATCCCGTGCTATACCACGGCCCTGGCAAGTTCGATCCTGCCATCGGGATCCAAAAGCCTACCGCAATCCCTAAGATAACTTTTACACAAGTATTTGGCACGTGGCTATGCGACATGGCCGCCCAAGACGCGCGCTTGGTGGGCATCACGCCCGCGATGCGCGAGGGTAGTGGCATGGTTGAATTTGAGCGTCGTTTTCCTAAGCGTTATTTCGATGTGGGGATTGCCGAGCAGCATGCGGTGACGTTTGCCGCGGGCCTCGCCTGTGAAGCCCAAAAGCCCGTCGTGGCGATTTATTCAACGTTTTTACAGCGGGGCTACGATCAGCTGATCCATGATGTTGCGTTGCAAAACCTCGATGTGACCTTCGCACTGGATCGCGCCGGCTTGGTGGGGGCAGATGGCGCCACCCATGCCGGTAATTACGACATTGCCTTTATGCGCTGCATCCCAAATATGGTGGTGGCCACGCCTTCTGACGAAAGTGAACTGAGGCTACTCTTGTCGACCTGTTACCAACATCCGGGCCCCGCAGCGGTGCGTTATCCACGAGGCGCTGGGGTGGGCGCGGTGCCTCAGGCTGGCTTAGTAACGGTTGAAGTCGGTCGTGGGCTTGTGCGTAGGCAGGGCAAAAATATCGCGATGTTGGTGTTTGGTACCTTGCTGCCCGCCGCGCTCAAAGCGGCCGAGGCCTTAAATCTCACCGTGGCGGATATGCGTTTCGTCAAGCCGCTTGACGCCGCGTTAGTGCTCGAATTGGCGGCAACGCACGCGGGGCTTGTCACGCTCGAAGAAGGCGCGATTATGGGTGGGGCAGGCAGTGCGGTTGCCGAGGCACTTGCCGCAGCAGCTGTTGTGTGCCCGCTGCTACAGCTTGGCCTGCCTGACCGGTTTATTGACCACGGCGAGCAAGGCGCTTTGTTGGCCAGCGTTGGGCTCGACGCTGTTGGCATTGAAGGTTCAATTCGCGCCCGCTTTGCCGCGCAGCTTGCATAAATAGCGTAAACATACGATAATCAAAGGCTTTCTTGCTCGACCAACCAGTGTTTGGTATGGCGGGCTGCCCCCGAGGCGCGCTTTTTGCAGGCTCTTCGGACACCCTTAGGAGTTCAAATGCGTCACTACGAAGTTGTATTTATTGTTCACCCAGATCAAAGCGAGCAAGTCCCCGCAATGGTCGAGCGCTATCAAGCGTTGGTGACCACCCAAGGCGGTAAAGTCCACCGCACTGAAGATTGGGGCCGTCGTCAACTCGCGTATCCCATTCAAAAACTTGTTAAAGCACACTATGTGTGTTTCAACATCGAGTGCGGTCAACCGACACTCGACGAACTCGAGCACTCGTTTCGCTACAACGACGCTGTTTTGCGCCACCTTGTCATCAAGACTAAAGCTGCTCAAGCCGAGCCTTCACTCATGATGAAACAAGTTGAACGCGACGAAGCCCGTAAAGCTTCGGCTGAAACAACGCCCGGCGAGGCTGAGTAATCTAGGCACGTTGTGAATCGGCTTGAAGTGCAGGGTCAGGTATTTGAGCTTTCCCCCTTAAGGTATACGCCATCCGGGGTTGCAGTGCTTGAGTTCCTCCTCTCACACGAGTCCGAAGTCACTGAGGCAGGTCAACCACGCCGTTTAGCTTTTACGCTAACAGTCGTGGCGATGGGAGACCTAGCACAGATGGCACGCACAACAAGTTTGGGTTGCACAGTACGCGTCGAGGGGTTTTTAGCTCCGGTTCGAAAAGATTCACCAAAATTTAGGCTGCATGCGCAGCAAATTCAACAGATTTAAGCGAGGCATATCATGGCTTTCTTCGGTAAACGTAAAGAAAAAAAGAAGTTCACCCAGCAAAATCCGCTTTTTAAGCGTCGTAAATTTTGCCGCTTTAGCGCGGCAAACGTTGATCAAATTGACTACAAAGATCTCGACACCTTGCGCGATTTCATTCAAGAAAACGGCAAGATTATTCCTGCACGTTTGACCGGCACCAAGGCGATCTACCAGCGCCAGCTTGATACCGCAATCAAACGCGCACGCTTTTTGGCACTGTTGCCCTTTACTGATAACCATAACTAAGCCAGGGGCACACCATGCAAATTATTCTGCTCGAAAAAGTCGTTAACGTTGGTAACCTCGGTGAAGTTGTTCGCGTGCGTGATGGTTACGCCCGCAACTTTCTGATCCCCCAGAAAAAAGCCCGTCGCGCGACTGAAACTGCTTTAAAAGATTTTGAAGCTCGCCGTGCTGAGCTTGAAAAAATCCAAGCCGAAAAACTCGCTTTGGCACAAGCCTTGGGTCAGCGTCTCGAAAGCTTCTCATTAAAAATCACCCAAAAGGCCGGTGTGGATGGTCGTCTGTTTGGTTCGGTCACAAACATGGACATCGCAACAGCATTGGTGGCAGGCGGTTTTACCGGCATCGAGAAATCGCAAATCCGTTTGCCAGAAGGTCCGTTGAAAGCCGTGGGCGAATTTCCTGTCCAAGTGGCGATTCACCCTGATGTGGTGAGCAGCATCTCGGTTGTTGTGGTTGGCGACGTAGTCTAAGTCTCTATCCACTTGCGCTACACAAAAAGCCGGCTCAGGTCGGCTTTTTGTATTTAAGGTCAGACACTCTCAAAAATTGTGACATACACTCCCGCAAACGCACATGCAGACGACGCTCAGGTGGTCAGCACACACGCAGACGACGCGCAATTCAAGCTCGCGCTAGACGCGTGGCTGCTATTACACGCTGATGACGCTGCCGGTGTGTCGTTCGTTGAGTTTGCGGGGTATCCCTGCGTGGTGAAGCGGCACCGGGCAAAGTGGTTTACACCTTTAACCGCAGCGCTAAAAGCTGTCAGAGTGGTGGTGCTGTCTTGGCTCTGTTGGCTGTTGATGAACGAACGGCCTTCGCCTCAGCGGTTGTTAAAAAACACTCTGCAAGATGAGGCGCGTCGGTTGGTTCGCCTGAAAGCGGCTGGCAGTGCTGTGCCAAGCGTCTGGTATCAGGCGCCTGATCTTTTAGTCTTAGAGTACGTGGGCCAAGATATGCCCTACTTGGTCCGTATTGCAACTCCTGAAGATCGCCCAACGCTCATGCGCACGGCAGCCCAAGAGCTCGCGCATTTTCACCGTGCTGGCTTCGTGCATGGTGGGGCGCAATTGCGTAATCTCATGATGCAAGAGGATGGCACCGCAACGCGCATCGACTTTGAAGAAAATATCGGTGAGGCACTGTCCTTGCCGCTCGCGCAGGCCTATGACGTGTTTCAGCTGGTGTCCTCAATGGCCGGGTTGCGTGGCCACGAATTTAGCCCTACCGAGCGTCAGGCGCTTTGCCATCAATTGCTCGTTGAGTACCTAATGGCTAACCCCGATCCAATGGTGCACGCACAGTTGACTGCTATTGAAAAAAAATTTGCAGTAGTCAAAAAATATCTGGGCTGGCTGCTGAAAGTGATTCCAGGTCGCGATGTTCAAGGTTTTTTATATGTGACGAACACCTTACAGGTATCATTACATGATGAATAATTCTCCTGATCCGCAACTCGAATACCTGCGCGTACCGCCACATTCGGTAGAGGCCGAGCAGTCCGTGCTTGGCGGTCTCTTGCTTGACAATGGTGCCTGGGAGCGCGTCACCGATGTGGTTAATGAGGATGATTTTTATCGCTTTGATCACCGCTTAATCTGGCATCACATCGCGCGCTTGGTCAACTTGTCGCGCCCAGCCGACGTGGTAACGGTCAATGAGTCTTTGGCTAGCGTCGGCAAGTCTGAAGAGGTGGGGGGATTAAGTTATCTCAACGCCTTGGCGCACAACACGCCCTCGGCCGCCAATATTCGTCGCTATGCCGAAATTGTGCGCGAGCGCTCAATGCTACGCAAACTGGTGACGGTGGCTGACGAAATCGCCGCGGCTGCGTTTAACCCCCAAGGAAAAGAAGCGCGTCAGTTGCTTGACGAGGCCGAGTCCAAAGTTTTTAAGATCGCACAAGAGGGGGCGAAAGCCACGGCGGGGTTTCGTGAAATTCAGCCACTCTTGTCTGAGGTGGTCGATAAAATTGACGAGCTATATCACCGTGAAGGCAACACTGATGTAACGGGTGTGCCAACAGGCTTCACTGATCTCGACAGAATGACCTCAGGGCTACAGGGCGGCGATCTAGTGATTGTGGCCGGTCGCCCCTCGATGGGCAAAACGTCTTTAGCCATGAATATTGCCGAACACGTCGCCATCGAGCAGGGGCTGCCTGTGGCGGTGTTTTCAATGGAGATGGGTGCCGTGCAGTTGGCGATGCGGATGCTGGGTTCGGTCGGCATGCTCGACCAACACCGTATGCGCACAGGCAAGTTGTTAGCCGATGATTGGCCGCGTGTGACGCACGCCGTGCAACGCATGCAAGATGCTCAAATGTACATTGACGAGACACCCGCTTTGAGCTCGGTTGAGGTCAGAGCCCGCGCGCGCCGCTTGTCACGTCAGTGTGGCAAGCTTGGGTTGATTGTGATCGACTACTTACAATTGATGGGCGCAAGCTCGGCGGGTGAAAATCGCGCAACCGAGATTTCAGAAATCAGCCGCTCGCTCAAAGCGTTAGCCAAAGAGCTCGAATGCCCAGTGATTGCGCTATCGCAGTTGAATCGCAGCTTAGAGCAGCGGCCAAATCGACGCCCTGTTATGAGTGATCTCCGTGAATCGGGCGCCATCGAGCAAGATGCTGACTTGATTTTGTTTATCTATCGCGATGAAGTCTATAACCCTGATTCACCTGATAAGGGCACCGCTGAAATCATCATCGGTAAGCAGCGTAATGGCCCCATCGGAACGGTCAGGTTAACGTTCCAGGGTTCAAGTACGCGGTTCTTGAATTTCGCGGGCGGAAGTAGCGGAGCAGCTTATTGAAGCAGCAGACTCTCTCGCGTCTGTGCACTGTCAATCCCTGCCACGATTTGAGTCTTTGCGCTGTCAAGGCCAACCACGACCTGCGTCTGTTGCACCCACTGCTTAATTTTGACTGCGTCACCCACCCGCGTGCCTTTGCCATCAGCGTTGAGCAAAATGATTGCCATGTCGCGGTTATTGATGCGCGCCAGCATCACCAGGCATTGCCCCGCCTCGTTGATATAGCCGGTTTTAGAAACCTTGATATCCCACGTTGGGTTCATCACCAACATGTTGGTATTACGAAATAACGTGGCATGCCCACTTGAGCGCACTTCGTGCTGCTCGTCTGTCGTGTAGTGCCGAATGGCAGGGCGCGCGGCCGAGGCCTGTAAGAGCTTGACTAAGTCGCGTGGGCTCGCGACGTTTTCACTCGATAATCCGGTGGGCTCGACAAAACGGCTTTGCGTCATGCCAAGTTGTTTGGCTTTGCTATTCATGGCAGCGACAAAAGCGCTCATGCCGCCAGGGTAGTGTCGACCCAGCGCATTAGCCGCACGATTCTCAGAAGACATCAATGCTAAGTGCATCATGTCACCACGCGAAAGCTTGGTACCCACTGGCAAACGCGAGCGACTGTGTTTAACGGTATCCACGTCGCTGCTTGTCACCTCGATGATGTCGCTCATCGATTGATTCGCATCGACAATCACAATCGCTGTCATCAGTTTTGTGATCGAGGCAATGGGGCGCGCCACGTCGTCATTGCGCGAAAACAAGGTGGTGTTGCTGCTGAGGTCTTGCACCAGCACAACGTTCGAGCGCACCGCGCTGATCGAACCTGCGGCCACTACACCTACTGCGGCAACGCCTGCTGTCGTGCGCGCGCGCGTGGCCGTTGAGGGCTTGACGCTCGACGATTTCAAGGCACTTGAGTTGGCCTTTGTCGAGGGCTTATTCGTTGCGTCAGCGACCGAGCGGCTGCCTTGGGGGGTACCCGAGGGGGCGACGACTTTTTTAGTGGTTTTTTTACTGCTTGTTTTTTTCTTGGTTTTGGTGCTGCTGGGCGAGGTGGCAGCCGGCTTTTTGGTCGCGCTGTCAGCAGTAGTCGCGGCGGTTTGTGCAAGCAGTGGTGAACCGCCAAAGACCAAACTTAGGCTGACCAAGTATTGCAGCCACGATTTTCTACAGGATAAATTAAACTTTAAAAACATCCTAAGCGCCTTGCAGAGTATAAAAACTATGCAAATTATATACTTAGCTTTGATACTTAAACCAGTTTTCTACTTGAATAGGCTAAATTTTTATTGAGATGGCTCAAGAGAAAGGGTTAACCCTTATTTTTCTTAGCCAGCATACTTAAGGCCAGCGTGAAGGCTTCGCGCAGCGAAGAGGGGTCGGCCACCCCTTTGCCGGCAATATCAAAAGCAGTGCCATGGTCGACACTTGTGCGTACAAAGGGCAGCCCCACGGTGATATTGACCCCTTGATCAATGCCCAGATACTTGATTGGGATCAGACCCTGATCGTGATATTGCGCCACACAAATATCAAACTCACCATTACGTGCGCGCATAAAAAGGGTGTCGCCGGGCCAAGGGCCTGAGGCATGAATCCCTTGGGCCTGCGCCTTTGCGATCGCGGGTGCGATGATCTCAAGATCTTCGCGGCCAAATTTGCCGCGTTCGCCTGCGTGTGGATTTAAACCCGCGACACCAATGCGCGGTGAGGCAATACCCATCGCCTGGCAAGCTTGTTGTGCAAGTTCGATCGTGCGTAATTCAAGCTCTTGCGTCAGTGTGGGTGAGACCTCAGACAACGCGATGTGGATCGTGGCTAAGATGACGCGCAGTTGATCATTCACGAGCATCATCGCAACGTGCGGTGTTCCAGAGCGTTGCGCAAGGATCTCGGTATGCCCCGGAAAATCAAACCCCGCCGCATGCATGGCCTCTTTATTCAGAGGCGCTGTGACGATTGCACTGACTTTGCCAAGCATCGCATCGTCGATCGCGCAACACAGCGCATCGTAGGCCGCTTGACCTGCGCGCGCATCAACACGCCCTAAAGGTAAGTCGACGGGTAAGGCGGGGGATGTGGGGTGCACAAACAGGCATCCTGCCTTGTCAGCGTAAGTATTGAACGCACTGACATCCACCAGCTCAACAATGTGCAGAGGCGCGTTGAGCGCGATACAGGCGCGCCGCAGAGCCCCCGCATCGCCGTACACCACGCAGGGTGCTGGCAGACCCGCCACGTGAAGTTTGACAACGATCTCAGGGCCAATGCCAGCCGCATCCCCGAGCGTGAGCGCCAGAGGGGCAGTCAGGGTGGAAGGTGTCGAGCAAAGAGTCATGATTGTGTTGTTTAAAATTGCTGCATTTGATTAGCGAATGCAGCGCTGTGTACTTAGAGTATCGCACCCTAGCCTTGACGACTTGTTACCTGTGTGACGAACGCCCCAGTCAAGGCGACTAGGGTGACACGTTCTTAAAGAACCTCGCCCGCATAGTCAGCTAAGCGCGAGCGCTCGCCGCGCTGCAACGTGACGTGTCCGGCGTGTGGCCAGCCTTTGAAACGATCCACCACAAAGGTCAGGCCAGAGCTGCCCTCAGTCAGGTAAGGGGTATCGATCTGCGCGATATTGCCTAAGCAAACCACCTTAGTGCCAGGCCCCGCGCGCGTGATGAGCGTTTTCATTTGTTTGGGCGTCAGGTTTTGCGCCTCATCGATGATGAGGTACTTGTTTAAAAACGTGCGCCCGCGCATAAAGTTCAAAGACTTGACTTTGATTTTTGAACGAATCAGCTCCATGGTGGCCGCGCGACCCCACTCATTACCGTGCGTGTTGCTGGTGGCACCACCACCTTCGGTCTCGCCCATGTTCAGCACGTCAAGATTATCTTCAAGTGCGCCCATCCACGGCATCATTTTTTCTTCTTCGGTGCCGGGTAAAAAGCCGATGTCCTCGCCCACTGGCACCGTCACACGTGTCATGATGATCTCGGTGTAGCGCTTGGTTTCAAGCACCTGTGCCAGCCCTGCGGCAAGCGTCATCAGCGTTTTGCCAGTGCCTGCCTGGCCCAGCAAAGACACAAAGTCACATTCAGGATTCATCAACAGATTCATCGCAAAGTTTTGCTCGCGATTGCGTGACGTGACACCCCAGACGTTGTTTTTGCCATGTGTGTAATCGCGCAAGGTGGCGAGTACTGCGGTTTTGCCGTTGACCTCACGCACTTGCGCGTAGAGCGGCATCGGGCCTTCAAAGTACACGAACTGATTGATCATGAACTGGCTGCACAGCGGGCCATTAATCCGATAAAAAGTAATGCCCCCTTGTTGCCACGACTCAACACCTTTGCCGTGTTTGTTCCAAAAGTTTTCTGGCAGTTGCAGCACGCCGGTGTAGAGTAAATCTGAATCTTCGAGTACGTGGTCATTGAAGTAGTCTTCAGCGGCCATCGCCAGTGCGCGTGCCTTTAAGCGCATGTTGATATCTTTGGATACCAGTACCACTTCGCGCGTCGCGAACTGCTCTTGCAGTGAACGCACCACACTTAAAATTTGATTGTCGGCTTTACCCATTGGTAGATCTGCGGGCAGGGTGCCAGACATCGCTTTAGTTTGAAAGTACAGGCGGCCCGTGGCATCTTTGTGGCCTAACCCATCAAGCGGCAACCCTTCATCAAGCTTAGTGTGATCGCCGACGAGTGTGTCAAGCGAACGACTGACCTGGCGGGCGTTACGTGCCACTTCAGTCATGCCTTTCTTTTGATGATCTAGCTCTTCGAGCGTCATCATTGGCAAAAATACATCGTGCTCTTCGAACCTAAAGAGCGAGCTCGGGTCATGCAATAAAACGTTGGTGTCAAGCACGAACAGTTTGGCGATACCCGAATTCGAAGCTTTGCTGCCAGCGCGCTTGTTGTTGCGGGACGGGCTTGGTGTAGCGGGTTTTTTAGCAGGAGCCGCTTTACTTGCACCCGTGCTTCGCGCTTGGATGTCTAGCACCGTGGCATTACCTGGCACGAACATTGGCACGGCAGGTCGAGCCGTTGGCGCTTCGATCGGTTTGTGCAATAACGCAGGCGTGCTCGTAATGCCATCTAACTCGGGCTGTATCTCTTCGATTTGCTGCGTGGTGGCTTTTGTAGGACGCTCGATCGTGCTGAGATCCAAAATGGCGGCTGGACGTGTCGGCAGCTTCGGTAATGGCATAAAAGGTAATCCCCAGAAAAGCGATTAAAGAAACAAAGAGCAGCACACTTCATTGCACAAAGCATTTCAAAGAACAAAGCATTTCAAAGTACAAAGCATTTCAAAGAACAAAGCATTTCAAAGAGCTGGGTACCTCGGCGCAAAACAAGATGAAAAGATGTTTTTACGCCAGAGCACGTACAGCGTCGAGCACCTCTTGAGCGTGGCCTGGTACTTTCACGCCACGCCATACCCGTACGAGCTTGCCCTGAGCGTCAATCAAAAACGTGCTGCGCTCAATGCCGCGAACCTGCTTGCCGTACATGTTTTTGAGTTTCATCACGCCATACAGATTGCAGAGCGCCTCTTCGGGGTCTGCGATCAGCGGAAACTGTAATTCAAGTTTTTTACTGAAATTTTCGTGAGACTTTAACGAATCGCGCGAAGCCCCTACGATGGCGCAGTTAGCCGCCATAAAGGTGTCATGCAGATCGCGAAAATTTTCGGTCTCGGTGGTGCAGCCTGGGGTATTGTCTTTAGGATAAAAGTACAGCACGACGGCACGACCCAGGCATTGCTGCAACGTAATTTGACCGATGGTGCTTTGAACGGTGAAGGCAGGGGCAGGTGCGCCGATTAAGTCGTCACTGGGTACGATCGCTTTTGTGGTTGTCATATCACTCTGTCTCAGGAATCAACGCTGCGATGACCTGACGGCCCTCGGCCATCAAGATATTAAAGGTGCGGGCAGCCGCCTGCGTCGTCATGCTTTCGACGCCCACGCCAATTTTTAAAAGCGGCGCCACAACATGGTGAGGTAGCATCATTTGTTTGGTGCCTGTGCCAATGAGCAGCACTTCGGGTTTGTCGCCCAGCACTTGCGGAATGCCGCCGTCTTCGGCCTCAAGAAACGCCATTGGGTCGAGCGGCGCCAAGCTGAGTCTGGCCGCGGCAAGCAGCAGGTCGGTCGAGATATCGAGGGGGCTTAAAGCAGACCAGCGGGCAATTTCGCCCAGAGGGCCAAAGGCAATCGCGTGGTCAAAGCGAACTTTATTGATTTCGACAAAACCGTTTCCGTAACCGGTGACGGTATTCATTGCCGAGTTGGTATCTGTGTGAAGCTTCAATCAGTACTCCGGCAGGTTCAATAGACTATAGCGCACTCACTTGGGGTTTGTGTGGCGCAAGGCGAAGGGTTTTCAAGACAAAATGATGAAATTTTTATGACTTTTTAGCTTGATTTGCGAGACAGCGCAGGTTGCGCTAGATTAGAGGGCTTTGCTGCAGCGCAAACTGAGCACTTAAGGTCTAATATATCTCAGAATTACTTAGCGCATTGTGCGCAATGCCTAGCCCCGATAAGGACGTACGATGAAGAGGTTTCCCCGAATTGAGCGGTTGCCGCCCTATGTGTTCAATATTACGGCCGAACTCAAGATGGCCGCGCGTCATCGTGGTGAAGACATCATCGACATGTCGATGGGTAACCCTGATGGTCCAACCCCACCCCATATCGTCGAAAAACTAGTCGAGGCCGCGTCGCGTCCGACCACCCATGGCTATTCGGTGTCGAAAGGGATACCGCGCTTACGCAAGGCTATTACCGATTGGTATGCTCGTCGTTATCAGGTGCAATTCGATCCAGATTCTGAAGCGATTGTCACGATCGGCTCAAAAGAGGGTTTGGCCCATTTGATGCTAGCCACGCTTGATGCAGGCGACACGGTGTTGGTGCCAAACCCCAGCTATCCCATTCATATTTATGGCGCAGTGATTGCGGGTGCCAATATCCGCTCGGTGTGCATGACGCCAGGCAGTGATTTTTTTCAAGAACTCGAGCGCGCTGTGCGGGAGTCCATCCCAAAACCCAAGATGATGATTTTGGGGTTTCCAAGCAACCCCACCGCACAGTGTGTTGACCTTTCGTTTTTCGAGCGCGTCGTGGCCCTCGCCCGCGAGCACAACATCATCGTGGTACACGATTTGGCTTACGCAGACATCTGCTTTGATGGCTATCAGGCGCCGTCGATCATGCAAGTGCCAGGTGCGCGCGAAGTCGCAGTAGAATTTTTTACCATGAGTAAAAGCTACAACATGGCGGGTTGGCGTGTCGGCTTTATGGTGGGCAACGCCGAGTTGGTCAATGCCTTGGCGCGTATTAAAAGCTATCACGATTACGGTACCTTCACCCCGATTCAGGTAGCCTCTATTGCAGCACTCGATGGCCCACAAGATTGTGTGACTGAAGTGGTGCAAAAATACCAAAGCCGTCGCGATGTGTTGGTCAAAGGGCTGCACGAGGCGGGTTGGATGGTTGAAAACCCCAAGGCTTCAATGTATGTTTGGGCCCATATTCCCAAGCCGTACCGAGCAAAAGGCTCGCTTGAATTTGCCAAGCGTATCCTAGAAGATGCCAAGGTTGCTGTATCGCCAGGCATCGGTTTTGGCGATTATGGCGATGAGTATGTGCGCTTTGCCTTGATCGAAAACGAGCAACGTACCCGCCAGGCGGTACGCGGCATTAAAGAAATGTTTCGCAAGGACGGGTTGCTGTAATGGATTCAATCAAAGTTGGTTTGTTAGGTTTAGGCGTGGTGGGTGGTGGCACTTATAAGGTGTTGGCGCGCAATGCCCAAGAAATTGCCCGCCGTGCGGG
>CAMEAW010000031.1 GCA_945911685.1 Bordetella parapertussis | reverse complement strand
GTGCATATGCTTAAGCAAGGCAAGGGCAATGTCATTAATATCAGCTCGATTGCAGGCGTGATTGGTATTACGTATCGCAACGCGTATAGCGCCGCTAAAGCCGGGATTTCGATGATTACCCGCACGTTGGGGTGCGAATGGGCTGCTGCGGGGATTCGGGTCAATGCCATTGCACCTGGATATATCCTGACGCCCTTAGTACAGGCCATCGTGGATGAGGGTCTGCTCGACTTGAGTACTGTCGAGCGACGCACTCCCATGGGTCATATGGGCGAACCACGCAATATTGCAGATGCGATGTTATTTTTAGCCTCGGATCAGGCTGCATTTATTACTGGCGTGACGCTGCCAGTTGATGGTGGGTATACGAGCTGGGGTGCGCCAACCGACGCTTTTACAGGCGATTGACTTCGATTGATGTACTAATAAATATTTAAAAATGTACTATTAAAAAAATTTAATAGTAATTAAAATTCAGTATCTTATAAGATTTTGATAGATACTACTTTAATAGTATCTATCAATCTCTCTTTTAGTTAAATCCAGTTCCACGCTCAACTAAACGCACGATCAGCGCTGCCGGTTGCCATTTTGGATTGGCACCAGGTTCAGCGGCAAAGTCTTTGAGTCGTTGTAAGACTTTGGGCAAACCCACCGTATTTGCATAGTGCATCGGCCCGCCCACATGGGCTGGAAACCCATAGCCGTTCAAATACACAATATCAACATCCGAAGCCCGTGCGGCGATGCGTTCTTCAAGGATGCGTGCAGCCTCGTTGACCAAGGCGAACATGCAGCGTTCAATGATCTCGCTATCTTCGATTTTGCGAGGTGTGATCCCGTTTTCTGAACGGTATTTGGTGATCATGGCCTCGACGATTGGGTCGGGGATCGCATCGCGCTTGCCGGCCTCGTAGCGATACCAGCCGGCCCCAGTTTTTTGCCCAAAGCGACCCGCCTCGCAGATCCAATCGTCAACAATCGGTGCGACCGGTGTTGGGCTTGATGCGGCACGGCGCTTGCGCCCGGCCCAGCTAATATCCAAACCGGCCAAATCGGCAACCCTGAAAGGGCCCATCGCAAAACCAAAGGCCTGAATGGCGCCATCGATTTGTTGAGGTAGCGCACCTTGAACCATCAGTTCGTTAGCCGCCGCACGGTACTGAGCCAACATCCGGTTGCCGATAAAGCCGTCGCACACGCCCGAGACCACAGCAATCTTTTTAATCTTGCGCGCTATGTTCATGCAGGTGGCCAGTACGTCTGGCGCAGTCTTGGCGCCACGCACGACTTCAAGCAGCCGCATCACATTGGCGGGGCTAAAGAAGTGCAAACCAATGACGTCTTGTGGGCGCTTGGTGAAGAGGGCGATCTGATCGATATTGAGTGCTGAGGTATTCGAGGCCAGAATCGCACCTTGTTTCACCACGCCATCGAGCGTTTTAAAGACTTGCTCTTTGACTTCCATGTTTTCAAACACGGCTTCAATGACCAAATCCATATCACTGAAGTCTTGATAGCTAAGCGTTGGGTGGATGAGGGCCATGCACGCGTCGAGCTGCGCTTGTGTGAGTTTGCCCTTTTTCATTGAGGTTTCGTAATTTTTACGAATCGTCGCCAAGCCCTTGTCTAACGCCTCTTGTTTGGTTTCGAGCAGCACAACGGGTAAGCCAGCGCTGATGAAGTTCATGGTGATGCCACCGCCCATGGTGCCGGCGCCTATGATGCCAACTTTTTTGATCGTGCGTAAGGGCGTGTCCTCGGGTAGGCCGGGGATTTTTGCTGCGGCGCGTTCGGCGGCAAAGGTGTAGCGCAGGGCGTGTGATTCGGGTGATTTGAAGAGCTCAGTAATGAGGCGTCGCTCTTCAGCCAAGCCCGCGTCGAACGAGGCAGATTTGAAACTGGCACAGACTGCGTCAAAGCAACTGACCGGTGCTGGAAAGCGTTTAGCGGCTGCGACGACTGCTTTTCTTTTTTCGGCTAGCGCTTCGTCGGTTGGGATATCAGGTACTGTGCGATCACGCACACGCTTGAGCGGTTCGTTTTGCGCGATGACCTTGCGTGCGAAGGCGAGCGCAGCTTCAAGTAAATCGCCTTCAACGATTTGATCGAGCAACAATGTATCTTTAAATTTGCTAGCAGGAAGATGTACACCCGCCACAATCATGTCAACAGCTTTTTCAAAGCCGAGTAGACGCGGCAAACGTTGAGTACCACCACCGCCGGGCAAGATGCCAAGTTTGACCTCTGGTAAGCCTAAGGTTGCATCGGGCAAGGCCACGCGAAAGTGACAGCCGAGCGCGAGCTCAAGACCGCCACCCAAACAAAAGCCACTGATCGCCGCAATCACGGGTTTGTTGCCAGCTTCCATCATTTCAACGACAGTGCGTAGCGTGGGTTCGTGTGTGGTTTTTGGCGTGCCAAACTCAGTAATATCTGCACCGCCCGAAAAAGCACGAGGCGTGCCAATCAACACAATCCCCTTTACGTTTTGGTCGTTGAGTGCTTGGGTCAAACCGGCACCGATCCCCTCGCGTAACGCAGCACCCAAGCCGTTAATCGGTGGCTTGTTCATTGAGATGACGGCAATTTCGCCTTGTACTGCGTATGTTGCAAACTCAGACATGTTGTTTCTCTCTTTACTTGTTGACTATCGCGGCACGATATTGCTCACGCAAGCCCTGTTTATACAGTTTACCGTTATCCAGACGAGGTAGTTTTTCAGAAAAATCAATACTGCGAGGGCATTTAAACGTTGCGAGATGCTCTTTGCAAAAGGCCAGAAGCTCGGCCACCAATTCGGTTGAACCTGACATACCTGCCTGTAGTTCAATGACCGCTTTAACCTCTTCACCCCATTCTTCGTTTGGCACGCCAATCACACCCACATCGCCCACTGCAGGGTGTGTCAACAAAACGGCTTCAACTTCAGTCGGATAAATATTGACGCCACCCGAAATAATCAGGTTGGCATTTCTATCGGTTAAGAACAACCACCCGTCTTCATCCAGATAGCCGATATCGCCTAAGGTGAAGTAATCGCCTCGATAAGAGCTTGCGGTTTTACTGTCGTCTTTGAAGTAATTGAAGCGCCCAATCGCAGGGGCTTTGATATAAATCGTGCCGGCAGTGTTTGGTGGTAGCGCTTGTGCATGCTCATCCAAAATGCAAACTTGGTCGATAGGGTTCGGTTTGCCGACGGTACCCGGTTTTTTCAGCCAAGCAGTGGAGGTGACGCTGACGGCTCGGCCTTCAGTCGCAGCGTAATATTCAGACAGAATGGGCCCCCACCATTTGATCATGGCGCTTTTTAGTTGTACCGAGCAAGGGGCGGCGCCATGAATCACAAACTGCAGCGACGAGAGATCGTACTTGTCTTTAATCTCTTGCGGCAACGACAGCAGGCGATGAAACATCGTTGGCACCATGTGCGTGTGTGTGATGCGATGCTGTTGAATCAGGCGCAAAGCGTCTTCACTATTCCAGCGGTTCATCAGTACTACGCCCACTCCTGCCAGAAGCGGCTGCGCTAACGAATAACCAAGTGGTGCCGCGTGATACAAAGGCCCCGCGCAAAGATGCAACTGACCTGTCGCGACTTGGTAACCAGCTGCGTTTGCTAACTCAACTGACGCCATGACAGACGGCAGGGCGTACGCTGGGTCACGGTAGACACCTTTGGGGCGTCCGGTTGTGCCCGAGGTATAAAGCATTCTGCTGCCCAACGTTGGATCTTCGATATTGTGCGCTGGTTGAGGCCTTAACGCTTGGTCGTACGCTTCAAATCCTGTAATATCGCCACCGATCGTGAACTTAACCTCAGCACGTTTGGCGAGAACAACCGCAGCTTGGGCTTGCATGGCATAGCGAGCCTCTGCAATAAAGGCCTTGGCTTCACAGTTGTCAAGGATGTAGCCTACCTCATCGCCTGTCAGATGCGTATTGATTGGCGTGATGCGCAGGCCCGAGCGTTCAAGCGCCACGATCACTTCTATAAACTCAAGCCGGTTTGAACAGAGCAGGGCAACAGCATCGCCTGCTTTGAGGCCTCGTTGTCTAAGCGCTCTGACTAATTGATTCGCGCGCGCATTGAGCTGAGCAAACGTTGTGATGCGGTCAATTTCAATGACAGCGGGTTGATCGCCGTGATGTTGAGCATAGTAGGCAGTGCTCATGCCCTGTTCAATACTTTGCATTCGCATGTTTCGAATTTTTCTTTTACAAGAGTCAAATGCTTAAGGTGAAAGAAGGCCGCTATTCCAGCTTAAAACCTGAGGTTTTTATAATTTCGCGAAAACGTTCAATTTCATCAAGTTGCATCTTTCGCATTTGCGCGGGCCCGAAGGGCATGAGTTCACCGCCGCCCGTAGTCACCAGATACTCTTGTGCCTGACGAGAGGTTAGTACTTGCTGCAGTGCAGCAGCCAGCTTGTTCGTAATGTGATCGGGTGTTTCAGTACGAACGTATAAAGAGGTCCACAGGTAGTTCGAGTACTCAGGGTAGCCACTCTCTTTCACAGTCGGGATGTCTGGAAACTCAGGCGCACGGGTATCGCCCGTGACGGCAATGGCGCGAAGTTTTCCAGAGATCAATAGCGTAGAGACGCCGCTTAAATTGAGCACACCCCAATCGAGTTGATTACCAATCAAGTCAGTAAAGATCGGTGCCGCACCCTTGTAAGGCACCCCTACAAACTTGACGCCCGAGATACTATTGAACCAATCTAACGTCAACTGATATGAGGTGGCGTAGGTGCCGACATTGAACGGTCGTGAAGATGCTTTAGCTGCGGTGACGAGTTCTGCAAGAGTTTTATAGGGTGAATTACCCGGCACAACAAATGCGCCCATACCACGTGTGAGGCCTGATACCGGCTTAAAATCTGCGACGGCGTCGTAGGGAAAAGGCCCTTTCATGACCAGTTCATTCAAGCCAAGCGGGCTCAGCGTACCCAAAAAAATCGTATAGCCATCGGCTGGGGCGTTTTTGACCGCAGTGCCTGCGATCATGCCATTGGCGCCAGGGCGATTCTCAATGACAACCGATTGCCCAAGCAAGCCGGCAAGCTGTTGCCCAAAGTAACGGGCCGCATTGTCGGTGCCGCTGCCGGCAGCCAAGGGCACCAAAATCTTGATCGAGCGGGTAGGGTAATCTGCAACTTGAGCGAACGAACCGTTAGCGAAGGCTAGCAAGGCGAGAGCGAAGATATGAAGCATTTTCATTATTATGCGAGCCCATTTTTTTGAAAGCCAAGGCAACGTTGTTGCAACCCAGCCGTTTGTCCCAAAAAAAAGTAACACGCAGGTACTAAAGCGTCAATGAAAAAGACTAAACGCTTAGCCCTAAAGACTGCACGCTTCACTTTTAAGATTCAATCGCTAACCTAACAGACTTCACGCTTGACCGTTAAGGTTAAATCTCTGACCGTCAAGACTGTATGTTTAGCCCTCGATTGTCAGATAAGATTGACATTGCTCGCTCATCACTCGGGCCAAAGTATCGTCAAAGCGTTCAACGATGTCTTGATAGGCGCTCAGTGCCTCGGTGTAGCGTTTGGCTGCATACAAGGCATATGCCTGCTCCGTCAGTTCGCACAGGGCTTGTTCGGTTTCAGTGGCTTGCGTCTCACTTGAGCCATCGCGTATTCCTAACAATTCGTAAATTAAAAATTCACTCTCACGGCCCTTCACTCGAATCTTGTCGATGGGGCGTAACCAAAGGCGTTCTCCGGCTTCTTTATAGACGGCATGGCTGACGCAAATGTTTGTGCCGTAGTTTTTATTGATGCCTTCAAGGCGAGAAGCGATGTTGACACCATCCCCCATTACTGTGTAGCTTAAACGCTCAACTGAACCGATATTTCCGACTAAGACTGCGTCGGTATGAATACCAATTCGAACAGTCAGTGGTGGTTTCTTCTCTGAGAGTAAGCGCGCGTTGAGACTCACCATGCGGCGCTGACCTTTAAACGCGGCCACACACGCATGATAGGCATGATGTTGATCGAGCACCGGTGCCCCCCAAAATGCCATCACTGCGTCACCGATAAACTTGTCGACCGTACCGTCTTCTTCTTTGATCGCTAAAGTCATGAGTTCTAAGTAATACGAAACACGCTGTAGCAATTCGCGCGAGGGCGTGCTCTCTGACAATGCTGAAAAATCTTTTAAGTCGGTGAACAAGATCGTGAGATAGCGGCTTTCACCCCCTACTTGAATTTTTGCACCAGATTTAACGAGGTCACGCACCAGGTCTCGCGGTACGTAGGCGGTGAACGCCAGAATGGTTTGCCTAAGACGATTGATCGCCAGTCCAAGCGTAGACAGTTCAGAAATAAAAGACGTTTTGATCGGAGCGCTGTCCTCTCTGAACTCCATCATGCCTTGGATATTGGTCGTTAGTTTTTTGAGAGGACGAGAAATGAGTAAATAGCCAATCGGCAGTGAGCATAGAGACACGATGATCGCTAGAAAAATGCCTCTGCGTCTAATCTCATGGGCATTGGCTAACAGCTCGTTTTCGGGGCTGGCAATCAGCAGATAAAACGGCGCTGCGCCCTCTATGTGTAGCGGCGAAGTCGAGGTTCGCCAAATATTTGAGTCAACAGTGAAGTTTGCTAACACCGGTTTGGTGCTGTCTCTTTTGTGAAACACAGACATAATGCTTGAAAATATCGGGATGTCCAGCTCACGCAAGTCTTTTAGTTGCGGAGTCGTCATGATTGTTTGCGACGCGCTACCGATCGAGTTTTGAGCGCTCGAGTTTGGTTTGGGTGTGTGATTGCCTAGTGCGGTTGAAACCGGCGGATCATTTTCGTAATCGAGAGCGATCACAAAACCGTCATCGTTGACGATAGCAGAGTGCGTGCCGGGGGTAATTCTTTTCGACTTAATGATGTCATTTAGCGTGTCTAAGCTGATATCTACACCAATAATCGACCGTCCGTCCGGGGACTTTATAGATAAGGTTTGACCGAGCTTGCCGTCAGTAAAGAACGCGTATGGTGGGCTTGTGACAAGGTCTCTGGTCGCGTCTGCAGACTTGTACCAACCGCGGGTTCTTGCATCGTAGGATTTTGCATAGTCAGGGCGATAGGTTTGAGAAATCTGTTTTAAATCCTTATCAAAATAAATAAAACGCCCGTGCACATTTGCTGCAGCGCTGCCAGCGGAGGTTTGATCGATGTCGGTGTGCTCGATACTTTGTACAATTAAACGCGTGTCAGGGTGCAGCTTTAAAGAGATAGCGTGTTGTAGATCGCGTACCACGCGTACCAAAAAGAAATCGCCCGTGGCGTAGCCGATAAATATTGCAGAGATGGTGGGCGAGTCTGAGAGCGCCTCTTTGATAAACCCCAGTTGGCTGAGTCTTGATTCAAGATCCTCTTGCTGCGTCAGGGTTGAATGTGAGGTCAGACGCGTCACGAGCCTAGCCGAGGCGAGCATCCGTCGGATGCTTTGCAAGGTCTCAGTCGACATGCCCAGTGTGTGCTGACGTGCAGTTAAGTTACTGGCTTCATTCGCCAATTTATAGGCAACAAGGCTCAACGCTGCTGTGATCATTGCGATCAAAAGGATCAGCAGGACTGAAAATGGGATTCTTACACGGGGTAGGGTCATCAAGGCGCTCAGTGCTCACTCATCAACTCGATGCGCGTATGGACAATACGAGCTTAGAGGTGATCCTGAGGCACTATATCGGCTTGCTGACCCAAAAAGCGCAGAAACGAGGGCTTTGACGCACTGAACGCAGCGCCTTTGCATTTACTGACGGCCTATTGCAGTTTAATGTTGTTCTCTTTAATGACTTTGCCCCAAAACGCTGTTTGATCGACCATCCACTGCTGCACTTCTTTAGGGGATAGGGGGACAGCGTCAGAGCCCAGATCAGTCAAGCGCTTTTGCACTTCAGGGGTTGCTGCAATCCGCTGCACTTCGGCGTTGATTTTTTCGATGATGGCTGGCGGTGTGCCAGTGGCGGTCATCATCCCTTGAAACGACCCGGTCACGAAATTGGGGATTTTTTCGCTAATGGCAGGTGTGTCGGGAATTTGACTAAAACGTTTAGGGCTAGCCACTGCCAACAGCTTGAAATTACCCGCTTTGACCATACCGTAAGTTGCTAAAAAACTATTGAGAGCCGAATCAATTTGGCCGCCAGCTAAATCGCTTACGACTTGGGCACCACCTTTGTAGCCAATAAAATTCATCTCAAAGCCAAGACTTTGGCTCATGACGACGCCGGCTAGATGAGTCGAAGTGCCAAGGGTTGCGCCTAAGCTTAAGGGGTTTTTTTGGGCTTTTGCGTAAGCGATGAATTCGTCAAAGCTTTTGACCGGCATTTGATTTTTAACAACCAAAATATGAGGCGAGAAGGCTGCAATGACCACGGGTGTGAGTTCTTTGCCTGGGTTGTAGGCGAGCCCTGGCATGAGCGCCGGACTCATCGTGAAGGTGCTCATGTCGGCAAGAACGAGTGTGTGACCATCAGGCTTGGCACTGGCGACATATTGCCCGCCTAAGTGCCCTGAGGCGCCGGGTTTGTTTTCGACCAGTACTGTTTGCTTCCAGGTTTCGCCAAGCTCTTTAGCAAAGAGTCGCGCGACGATATCTGAGGCCCCACCGGCCGGAAACGGCACCACAATTCTGACTTGTCGTTCAGGAAAATTGGCTGCTGAGCCCGTTTGCGCTACCGACCGTGTGTGGGCGGCTAATAAAAAAAGTGCCAGTAAAACGCTGGTGCCGAAAACGGTTATCGAACCTAATTTGCTGATGTGGTTGATAAAAACACTGTTTTTTTTCATTGGTGACTCCGTCTTTTGATGAAGTGAAAGTGATGACTGCGTTTCCCTTGAACGGCGGTCGGTGGCTACGCTATTGTCGCTGCAGTTGTGCGCACGTGGTCTCTGAACGCTCTATGTTTTTGGATAATCACGGGCAAAATGATTGTTTACTATGGTAACGTCAAATTCAGATAAACGAGGTTTTTTCAAGAACCGTACAAAATTTTTTAAAACAGGTGTCTGATGCGATTACAAATTGCACTTATCCCCTTTGTCAAAGGTCTGCGCCACAAGGTCGTTTTATTAGCCCTTGGTATGTTGGTGGCACACGCAGGGTTGCCAAATGCTGCCTGGGCTCAGGACTCAGCTGCGCTGAATCAGTCTGTCAAGCAAAAGGCCGATGCCGCAGTCACTCCATTACTTGAGACGCTAAAGAACTATGTGGGTATCGAATCTGGCAGCCTTGACCTTGAAGGGCTGGCCAAGCTAGGTGATGTGATTGCCGCTGAATTAAAAGACTTAGGCATGCAAGTCGAAGTCATCCCGACCAAGGCGGCTGCGTCGAATCCACTACTGAAAGGCGCCCCACTTGGCTCGATCATTTATGGTCGCAAAATGGGTACGGGTAAAAAGAAAATATTGTTGATTGCGCACCGTGACACGGTGTACTCGAAGGGGATGGGCGTCAAACAACCCTTCCGTATCGAGGGCAACCGTGCCTTTGGCTTAGGCATCGCTGATGATAAAAATGGTGTTGCACTCATTGTGCACACTGTACGTCTGTTGAAAGAAATTGGTTTTCAAGACTACGAAGAGCTTGCCGTCGCGATTAATGGTGATGAAGAACTTGGTTCGTCTGGCTCAAGTGCTTTTTTAATTGAGAAGGGTGGTTTCTATGACGCAGTGTTGTCATACGAGGGCGGTGGCTACGAAAAAAATATAGTGCGCCTGGCAACCAGTAGCATCGCGATCGTTGAGATGAAGGTCGAGGGCAAAGCTTCGCACGCGGGTGCACGCCCCGAGGCCGGCCGCAATGCGATTTACGAACTTTCGCATCAAATTTTGAAAACGCGTAACTTCGGTGATCCAGCCTTGGGTTTGAAAATTAATTGGACGGTGATTCAAGGCGGTGGTACCCGTAATGTGATTCCAGCGTCAGCCTCGGCGATTGCCGATGTGCGGTCGTTGTTTAATAAAGATATGGATAAGATGGAGGCAGATCTAAGGGCTGCGATTACAGAAAAGCTGATTCCAGATACTAAAATTGAGCTGAGTTTTTTTCGTAGCCGCCCCGCGTTTGAAGCGACCCCAGCTTCTAGGGTGATTGCCAAGCGTGCCGTTGAAATTTTCAAAGAGATTGATCAGACCCTTGAGGTTGCAGAAGTTGCGACGGGCGGTGGTACAGATGCCGCACTTGCAGGGTTGAAGCCAAAAGGAGGGGTGCTAGAAAGTTTTGGCTTGCGTGGCTTTGGCGCGCACTCTAATGATGATGAATATGTTTTTATCGACTCGATTTCGCCTCGTTTGTATTTGTCAACCAGAATGGTGATGGATATTGGTCGCGGCCTTGTGCAATGGTGACGGACATGGAGAACATGATGAAACAATCTGCAATAAATGAAGACGCTGCTTTGGCTGTATGGGTGAAACAGACTGGCTTAGAAAAAACCTTCGAGCAGTTTCCCGAGGACGTGGCCGTGGCATTTAAAACGGTTGCGAAATTACGTGCCTCAACGCGTTTAACCGCAGGCCTTTCAAATACATTGCCCTGTGACCCATTGACTGAATTTTGGCCGCCGATGCGAGTTAAGGAGTAAGCCATGCACTGGATGACTGCAGCAGAACTAGCGTTGGGCTATCGTAAAAAGTCTTTCTCGCCGGTCGAGGTGACGCAACACCTCTTGGCCCGAATCGATGCGCTCAACCCGAAGTGTCATGCTTTTATTGACGTCAATCATGAAGGTGCTTTAGCGGCCGCCCGGCAAGCCGAGCACGAAATAGCATCAGGCCGAGCGCTCGGGCCGTTACATGGCGTGCCGATCGGCATCAAAGATATTATCGATATTGCTGGGCAAACGACCACGTGTCATTCAAAAATTATGCTCGAGCATCGGGCCAGCGAAGACGCGCAGGTGATTCGTAAGCTGCGTGCTGCTGGCGTGATCTTGATGGGTAAGCTAGCGTTGCATGAGTTTGCGATTGGTGGTCCCGCGTTTGATCTGCCCTTTGCCCCGGCGCGTAACCCATGGAACCTCGCACATCACCCCGGCGGCTCGTCTTCTGGTTCGGGTGCGGCCTTGGCTGCGGGTTTGGTGCCTCTTGCGCTAGGCACTGACACTGGAGGATCCATACGCAATCCTGCCGCTTGCTGCGGGATTGTGGGTTTAAAGGCTACTTACGAACTGGTTTCGCGTCGTGGAGTCTATACCTTATCCTCAACGATGGATCACGTGGGCCCCATGACACGTACGGTTGAAGATGCCGGTTTGCTGTTGAACGCGATGGCTGAGCCGAGGGGCGATCATGTGCCCTCCGATTATGTCGCCGATTTACAGCGTGGCGTCAAAGGCTTGCGTATCGGTTATGTCCGACATTTTCATGAAACCGATGAGATCGCACACCCCGAGGTCGCTGCCGCACTTGATGAGGCGGCCAAGGTGTTTTCATCGCTTGGCGCTGTTGTGACGGATGTCCAGTTACCCCCGCTCAATGATTTTCTAGTATCTCAAAAGTTTTTGATGATGGCAGAAGGCTGGGCCGTGCACGAGAAATGGTTGCGTGAGCGTCCTGAAGATTATTCGCAAACGTCACGCCGTAAATTACTGACCGGCGCTTTTGTGACGGGTGGCGAATATGTGCAATCCATGCAAAGACGCGGTTTGCTGATTGATGCGGTAGATCGTTTGTTTAACGACTATGACGTGTTGTTAGTCGCAAACTCAATGGATCCAGCCTGTCAGATTGATGACGAGGCCGAGGTCGTGCGAACCTATACCCGACAAGCCCGTATGCCTTTCAATTTGACTGGGCATCCTGCGTTGGCGGTCATGACAGGTCAGTCATCTGGGGGCTTGCCCTTATCCATGCAGCTAGTTGGCAAAAGCTTCAATGAAAAGATGGTGTTAAGAGTCGGTGCTGCGTACGAGCAGGCCACGCAATGGCACGCTAAACATCCCGAGCTTTAAGCATTGAATGAAAAACCCTCCCGTTCTTTAAGCATTGAATGAAAAACTCTCCCGTTCAACGGGAGGTTTTTTCACACAAATTTGCATCGACTCAGTGTAACGACTGCTGCAATATTCGCCGCGCTTCAGGGCGAGATTTGAAACGAACGTGAGTTAATTCGCTTTAATTTGAGCAGCCTTCACCACATCAGCATAGCGGGCGAGATCCGTTTTGATCTGGTCGCCATAGGCCGCAGGGGTGCCAGGTGAAGCAGTTACGCCCATGACGTCAAGCCGTTTTTTGACGTCAGCGTCATTGAGCACTTCATTCAGTGTGGTGTTTAATTTTTGAACGATAGAGGCGGGTGTTTTGGCAGGAGCCAAAATCCCCACCCACGAATTCAAAACAAAATTAGGTAAACCAGCCTCGATAAACGTCCCGACATTTGGCAGCGAAGGTGCACGTGCAGCACTGGTCACGCCAATGCCTTTAATGCGCCCGTTTTGGATATGTGGCAATGCGCCAGCGACCGCAGTAAAGACCAGCGGGATCGAGCCCCCTTGCAAGTCAATCATGGCTTGACCACCGCCCTTGTAGGGCACATGCACCAGCTTTGAGCCAGCCACAATGTTCAGTGTTTCACCTGCAAGGTGAGGGGTGCTACCCA
Organism: Bordetella parapertussis; assembly: GCA_945911685.1. Lineage (GTDB taxonomy): Bacteria > Pseudomonadota > Gammaproteobacteria > Burkholderiales > Burkholderiaceae_B > Zwartia > Zwartia parapertussis_K. Next base: position 14,384 of record CAMEAW010000031.1, on the reverse strand, counting down.
AGCCAGACGTGCCATAGTTCAAGCCGTTCGGTTCAGCTTTGGACAAGGCGATTAATTCTTTAACGTTATTGGCCGCCAAGGTCGGGTGCGCAACCAGAATTAAAATCGCATCACCGATTTTGCCGACGGGTGCAAAGTCTTTAATTGTGTCAAAGGGTATGGATGGGAAAACGTGTGGGTTGATGACCATGGTGCCGTCAAAGCCCAAGAGCAGCGTGTAGCCATCGGGCTCGGCTGTCGCAACTTGGCTGGTGCCAATGTTGCCCGACGCACCGGGCTTATTTTCAACAATCATTTGGTGCCCAAGACGCTTACTCATCTGTTCGGCGACTAAACGGGCGCTTGCATCAGTGACGCCACCGGGTGTGAAGGGCACGACTAAGCGTACGGGCTTATTGGGGTAATCGCTTTGCGCGTAAGAGGTGTTCATCAAGCCTGCGGCTAGCGTCAGCAGCGTTAGTGTGCGTAATACAAATCGTTTTGTAGGCGAGTAGGGCATTGTTATTCCACTAAGCTAGTTAAAAAAGCGTAAGTGATAGTGTATTTTGATTTCAGTACATCTGAACAAATTCGAAAGGCGATTTTCTTCAGGGAGAACCCTTAGGCTCGAAGATGAACAAACTCAGGCAATCTGGCTGGTAGGTCAGCCGCTCAGTCATTCTCGGTAACATCTACTGCTCAGGGCGTTTTTGCTATAAACGGTCTTGATGCGATAAGCTGCCACCCATACTCTGAGCATTTGGGTGTGGTGTTGTTGTGTAGTGCGGTCTGCATTGGTCCGGTGTCCGCTCGCTAGACCGAAGCTTGAAATGCAAATTGATGAACAAAAACTAAAAATAGACAGGCTTATTATGATCATGCCCGACTTTGCTTTGAAAGATATTGAAACCTCAGGGGCCACAATTCGTTTGCGCCATGGCGGCGAAGGGCCGCCGCTACTGCTATTACACGGTAACCCCATGACACATGTCGCCTGGCACAAGGTGGCCCCACGCTTGGCGAAAAACTTTCACGTGGTCGCTGCAGACTTACGTGGCTATGGCGATAGCTCAGCCCCAGTTGAAGACGTCGATTATGCCAACTACTCATTTCGGGCGATGGCGCAAGATCAAGTCGAAGTGATGCAAGCGCTAGGCTATAACGAGTTCTATGTCGCGGGCCACGATCGTGGGGCTCGAACAGTGCATCGTATGTGCCTCGATCACCCTGAAAAAATTCTCAAAGCCGCGGTTATCGATATTGTCCCCACGCTTGATATGTGGAACGCGATGAGCCGTGTGGGTGCCATGCTGGGTTGGCATTGGCCCTTTATGGCGCAGCCTGCTGACCTGCCAGAACGAATGATGGGGAGTGTTCCGGCCGATTGGTTTTTACGTAAAAAATTATTAAAACTGACTGCAGACTTAAACCATATCCCGCCCGAGATCTGGGCAGAATATGTACGCTGTTTCAATGAAAAAACAATCCGTGGCTCGTGTGGTGATTATCGAGCAGCAGCGACGATTGATTGTGACTTAGACACAGCAGATCTTGGGCGAAAACTCGACATGCCTTTGCTGGCACTTTGGGGCAAAACCAGTTTGGTTGGTAAACAGTTTGCCGATCCGTTAAGCATTTGGCGCGAACGCGCTCATGATGTGCGCGGTGAGGCGTTGCCGTGTGGTCACTATGTCAACGAAGAGGCGCCCGAGCAAGTCACAGAGTGGTTATTGAGATTTTTCAGTTAACTCACTTGACATGGCCTTGTCCTGAAGCTACAACGACTAAACGAAGTCGCCTCTTATTCAAACTGAGGCATATTAATAATTATTCAATCGACAAGCTTCGTGGATGGTATTTTGGCTGCTATTGCCAATCAACTGAGGAGGCATCATGAATTTTAAGAATGCAATGAACAATGTTGTGTTGGGTCTTGTCACCCTCATCGTTTCTTTTTCTGCAAGCGCGCAAGTCAAATGGGATATGTATGCCTTTTCGGGCGTGAGCCACCCAGTGACGTTGCGCTTGAAGGATTTTGCTGAAGAAGTAAAAAAGAAAACTGATGGCAAACTGCTGATCACGGTTAGACCTGCCGGTGAGTTTCCTTTCAAGGCGACTGAAGTGGTGCGTGCGACTTCTACCAATCAAGTGCAAATTGGTGAAGGCTATGCAGGGATGATTTCTGGCGCGGTGCCTATGGCTTCAGTTGCGAACTTGCCCATGCTTATCCGTAATCATGACGATGTCCAAAAGGTTTGGCCGATTGTTCAAAAATATGCTTACCCAGAGTTTCAAAAGGCCGGCTTAAAAGTATTGTTTCATTTCGAATGGCCCCCTCAAAATTTATTTGGCAAAGGTACCCCAGTACTTAAGCCCGCTGATTTTGCAGGAAAGAAATTTCGCACCACTGATGCGAAACAAAGCGAAATGCTCAAGAGCCTGAATGCATCTGCAGTGTCGTTGGCGCCTGCTGAAGTGCCACTCGCTGTTGAGCGTGGTGTCGTTGATGGTTTTTTGACCGCAGGTTTCAATGTGTTAGGTGCAAAGTGGTATGAGTTTGTGAACTGGGCCTATTTGCCTGACTTTAACGCTGGTGGCCCAGATTTTATTTTGGTCAATCAAGGTGCCTACGACAAACTTGAGCCGAAAGTCCGTGCCGCCTTAGACGAGGTGGCTCTGGCGTGGGGGCCCATGATGACCAAAGAAAATAACGCAAGCGAAGCGCGTGATCTTGAGATTTTGAAAACCAAGCACGGGATTACCTTACATCGTCCTTCGCAGCAGGAAATCGATGATTTCACCAAGACCATGCCACCTATCTGGACTGCCTGGGCTGCCCAGCACGGTCCCAGCGCTGTCACTATGCTTAAAGAAATCCGCGAAGTATTAAAGAAGTAGGGCGATGAAAATTTCTTTGAGGGTCTTGTGCCGTTGGGTGTGCGCGCTGACTGCTGTACTTGCGGGCTTTAGTGCCCAGGCTCAGGCGAATTATCCGGCTCGTGAGGTCAAGTTGGTGGCGGGCTTTGCGGCCGGAGGTGCAACCGACGTGATTGCACGCTATTACGCAAAAAAGCTGTCTGACAAATTAGGTCAGGCGTTTATTGTTGAGAACCGGCCGGGGGGCGGTGGCATCGTATCGTTAAACGCCCTGGCACAAAGCACACCTGATGGCTACACCTTAGCCTTGGGATCGAATCCTATCGCGAGCAATGCTGTTTTAAACCGTAACCCTTACGACTGGCGCAGAGATCTAGCGCCGATTGCAATGCTTGTGTCTACGCCAAACGTTCTCGTCGTGCCAGGCAGTTCACCGATCAACTCGGTAAACGATCTGATTGAGGCGGCCAAGAAGAGCCCAGGCATTCTAACTTTTGCGTCGGCGGGCACCGGCTCAACTCAGCACTTGGCTGGTGAATTATTTCAATACATGGCAAATGTCAAAATGACGCATGTCCCTTATCGGGGCGGCTCGCAAGCCTTGATAGACATGCTGGCGGCTAGGGTCGATTTGACGTTTGGCAGTTCGGCGACCATGATGCCTTTAGTTGAATCCAAAAAACTCAAATTGCTCGCGACCACGGGGCCGTATCGTTTAAAGCAACACCCAGAGGTACCGACCATTGCCGAATCTGGCTTTCCGGGGTTTGATGTGCAGGGAGACTATTTTATGGTTGCACCTGCCAATACGCCCCAGGCGATTCAAATGACGTTAGCGAAAGCGGTTGACGAAATTAGTCACCAAACCGATACCATTGCGTTCATCGAAGGGATGCACGCGCGCCCATTGTATGGTGGCCCGAAAGAGACCAAAGCATTCATCGAAGGCGAGTATACAAAATGGAAAACGCTGATTGATGCTGTCGGAATTAAAGTTGATTGACAGCGCAACAGGTATGCATCTTTTGATATTTTCAAATATTGAAAGTTTTGTTGTGGCTGAACTCGGAATATTTAAGCCTACACCGTTTGCCCATCAACCAGTGTGATCGTGCGATCGCACGTGGTTGATAAGCGGGCATCGTGTGTCACGAGCAACACCGCACAACCAAACTGCTGATTGAATTTTCTAAACAACGCAAAAATCTCAGCTGCCGTTTTCGTATCGAGGTTGCCAGTTGGTTCATCGGCAAGCAGCAGAGCAGGCCGTGTGATTAATGCACGGGCGATTGCGACGCGTTGTTGTTGACCACCCGATAACTCATCGGGCTTTTTATTCACATGGTTGCCTAAGCCAACCTCATCCAACAGATTTTTTGCGCGTTCAATAAACTCTGGTTTTGGTTTTCCACCTTTGATCATCAACGGCATCAAAACATTTTCTAGAGAGGTAAACGCTTGGATCAAATGATGAAACTGAAAGACAAAACCGATGGTGTTGCCGCGTAATGCGGTACGTGCTTCGTCTTCCATCTCGCGGGTGGGTTGACCCAAAATGTAGAGCTCACCTGAGGTCGGCTGATCAAGCAGCCCAATGATATTGAGCAGGGTGCTTTTGCCCGAGCCCGAGGGCCCTACTAAGGCAGAAAAATCACGCTCTTGCACGGTAAGATTGATGCCATGCAGAATTTCAACTTCGTTGGGCGAGCCGATGTTGTATGACTTACGAACATCGACTAACGACAAAACCGGTGCAGAGGCGTTAGACATAACGAATCGCCTGCACCGGGTCCAGGCGTGAAGCTCTCCAGGCGGGCGCTAGTGCTGCCAGTGTGCCGACCACGGTGGCAATCGCCGTCGCACCGCCGATTAAGTATGACGGTAGTTCGATATAAAACAGCTTCGGACCGAACTGATTAAATGCCATCACAAGCAGGTAACCAAAGCTCGCACCAATCGCCGAACCAGTAAGCCCTAATAGCCCACCTTGCAGCAAAAAAACCTGCAAGATTTGTGAGCGTCGAATACCCATGGCTCTTAAGATCCCGATCTCGCGGGTGCGTTGAGTAACGCTAATCGCTAACACGCTGGCGATACCAAAGGCGACCGATAAGGCTACAAAAAAAGTAATGATTGAGGTCGACAGGCTTTGCGAGGCGAGCGCGTTAACGAGTTGTGCATTGGTCTGCATCCAGCTTTCGGCCTTTAGCCCAGTGAGGCGCGAGATTCTGTTTGCCGTTGCTTCTGCAGCGAACAGATCTTGCACCGTCAGGTCAATCAGATTGATTCCGCCGTAGAGTCCTAGCAAAGATTGTGCTTGCTTCAGATCAACGTAAACAAAGCGAGCATCCAGATCACGCACGCCGATTTCAAAAATACCAGCGATGGTAACGACCGCCACCCGACCGTCACCCGACTCAATGCGCAATTTATTGCCGGCTCGCAACCCCAGGTCATCGGCGAGCAGTTTGCCGATTACTGCGTCGCCTGCGCCAACTTTGAACCTACCCGAAACAATATCCGTACTGATTGGGATAATTTTCTCGTACCGTGGTGGATCAATCCCAAGAATTGAAATCGATTTAAAGACTTCGCCTTTACGTGCAAAGGCTGGGCCTGACACGACTGGCGATACCGCTTTGATTTCAGGTAAGGTGTCTAGGGTGTCACGTACGTCTTGCCAGTTCAGAATTGAGCGCAGTCGTTGCGCGCGCTTGTCTTCGGTGACTAGCGCGACGCTACCCTCGCGGCTAGGCGTGATAATGTTTTTTTCATCTGGCGGTTGAACACGGATATGTGACTGCGTACCCAGCGTGCGAGCAATGATGTTGCTTTGTAAGCCAAGGATCAACGCCGTAATAAAGACAATGACTGAAACCCCGACTGAAATTCCCACCATGATCAACGCCGTTTGCGTGCGCCCCTGACGCATAAACTTTACGGCAATGGTTGATTCAATCCACATCGTTAGTTGAACTTAACCGGCGTTTCTTTACGCGACGACAGTCCTTGGGTGTGTGTAGGAATAGGTTGAGCGGCCAAACGAACACGGGCACCTTCTTTTGCACTCGGCGCTAACAACACCCAGTCATCCGCTTTTAAGCCTTGTTTGATTTCAGTCAGTGCCAAGCCTTTGAGTCCGAGTTCCACTGTCGTACGTACAACTTTGCCGCTTTGCACAGCGAGCACTTGTGCCTGAGAGCCTGTCACTGAGAGCAGGGCGTCATTGGGGATGACTAGTGTGTTTGAACGCTCGGCGGTGACGATATCTACCGAAAGTGTCATGTCATGTTTGAGTCCGTCGGGTACTGGGTCAATTTTTAGTCGGATGTCGACTGTGCCACGCTGCGGGTCAACCGTTGGCGAGATAAAGTTGACGCGGGCTTTGAACGGGCGATTTGGATAAGCGTCAGCGATGCATACGCCAACTTGCCCAATTGCAATGTTGCCGATGTTGCGTTCATCGAGTGGAATCAAGATTTCGGTATCGCCCGCGCGGGCGATTTCAAGCAAGGCCTTGCCTACGGGTTGAATCGCATCGCCTGGCTCGACATTGCGGGTCAGAATCGTCCCCGCGACTTGGGCGCGGATCGTAGTTTTTTCTAGTAAAGCGCGTGCGGCAGCAAGACGCTCGCGCAACACGTTTTCTTCTGAGGCGCCTTGCTCAAGCGAGGCCACCAGTAAGCGCGCTTGTTCAAGCGCTTCTTTGGCAGTATTTTCTTGATTCTCGGCCTGTTCGCGCACTTCGCGCGAAATCGAGTCGGCTTTGAACAGATCTCGACGGCGTTTGACTTCACGCTGGGTCTGGGCGAACTGAGCTTCAGCCTGCCTCAGCGCAGCAAGCGCCTGTGGTCGACGAGCGCGTTGCAGTTGCTCAAGGCTGGCTTGCGCCTCTTGTGCCTTTGCAGCTAGATCGTCAGCTCGCAACATAATCAGAATATCGCCTGCGTTGACTCGGTCGCCTTCTTTGACCCGGCGCTCAAGCACAACCCCAGCGATCTCGGTGTTCACCTGCACCCGCGAGGTCGAAACAATCCGACCAGTCGCGACCACATTTTGAGTGAGATCAATGGTTTTGAGCTGATAGGCTGGCACAAGCGGGCCTTGCCAAACCCGAAAACCCATAAAGCCGGCCAGCAGCACACAGCCGATCAGGGCGATTTGTAGCGGACGTTTTAGGGTCATTAGTGAATTCAGGCCAAAGAATGACGGTCATTCGTCACCGCTACTGTAATCCATTACTACAGTGTGGGTTTAAACGTCGTTTTGCGGTTCAATCATCAATGTGCAGCGGTGTGTTGATTGTTGTCATTTCATTTCACGCCTAAATTGCTCGGCTAGGTTATTGCTTGAGTGCGCAGCAAGCCGAGTCATGGATTGACTCAAAGATCTAAGATTTTATTTGCTTTTTTATAAAAATACAAATAAAATAGTAATTAATTTATTTAAAATATCTTTTATTGTGAAAAAAATACAAGCCGCAGATATTTTGCCATATCGGGCTTCACAGCTCATTGAGCAGATTGGGCACAGAATCTCCTTGGGTCGCCGTGCTCGGCTATGGACCCAAGCTGACCTTGCGGCAAAGATTGGCGTGAGTGTGAACACCTTAGTGAGTATTGAAAAAGGTCGGGCGACAGTCGCCTTTGGTTTGATTGTCAAGGCGCTATGGGCTTTGGATTGCTTAGACGGGCTTGAGCAAGTCGCTAAGCCCGAAGACGACGGCGCGGTACAGATAGCCGCCTCAAGAAATATGCCTTTACGGGTACGAGAGAGAAATGAATAAAGAGCGAACGGTTTGGGTCTGGCCGCCCGGTCAAGGTGCGCCGGTTGAGTGCGGCACCTTTCAATGGATGCCAAGCGCGGGGCGCTTCATGTACTCGCCTTCCTTTCAGGGTTCTGACCATGCCGTTGCACTCGACCCGGTCAAGCTTGGTTTTAATCGCAGGGTGCTGCCTCATAAAGAGGACATGTGGAATGGCATGTTTGGTGTCTTTCGTGATGCTTCGCCAGAGGGTTTTGGATTAGATCTATTACGTTGGAAACATAACCGCGATGACCTCGACGAGATCGACCGTTTAGGTTTGTCTTCGGGCGATGCCGTGGGCGCCATTGAGGTATGCACCGAAGAAGAACTCGAACGAAAACTGTCTTATGAACCACCGCCCTTACAAGTTCTGTGCGATCTGATGCAGACTGACGACCTTGAAATGACCTCGTCAAAGCTGATTCAGAATATTTCAAAAACAAACGATGTGACCAGCCTGGGTGGTGAAAAACCTAAATTGACGGTTCTCGTTGAGTCGTCAGAAAGTGCGCCGCAGTGGTGGATCGCTAAGTTGCAAGAAAGAACGGGGCCGCCGCTCATGACCGAGCGTGAATATTTGGCCATGACCCTCGCACATCGCTGCGGGTTGGATGTGGCACCTGTTCGATTTGAAAGAGTTGGTCGTCACCGTCTTTTGTTAATTCAGCGCTTTGACCGCGAACTCGTGCCAGAGGTTGACCAACCAGCTCGGGCGACAAGTCGCCGTTATGCGGTGCATCGAAAATTGTTTGCGAGTGCTGAGACCGTGCTGCGCCCGCGGGGCTTGGATCCTTTAGGAGATCCCGAAAGAAGCTATGTAGGTTTTGCGCACGATATGCAGCGTTGGGGCGGATCGCGCATCAGCGGGTTTGAACAGCAGCAACAAGAACTCTGGCGCAGAATGAGCTTCAATGCCTTAGTGGGTAATCATGATGATCATGTGAGAAACCACGGACTGCTGTATCGCGATGGGCAGTGGACGCTGTCACCGGCCTATGACATCGTTGCGATGCCGAGCTTTAATCGCGTGCTGGCAATGGCAGTTACGCCTGATGGCTCTCGTAGAGTGAGTGCTAATCATTTGGTACGTTATGCCGAACACTTTTCGTTAGCGCCTGAAGACGCTTGGGAAGCTTTGCAAAAAATGGCGAAACTCGTTCTTGAGTCTTGGCAAGAACTGCTGATGACAGAGTGTCAGGTCAAGGCGGAAGCCTTAGAGCAGGTGAGACCTTCATTCAATTTTGCGCAATGTATTGTTGATCACACCGAAGTTCCGCAATTCGATACACGCAAGGGTAGTCAGCGAAAAAAATCGTGAATGCTTTAGAGGGCTGATTCGTTAGGTGACTCTGGCAGTGATTCTCGGCGCTATACCTGGCACCGAGAATCCCTTCGTTGGATTACTTTTCTAACGCGCTATAAATCAGAGCATTGATTTTTTCGCGATACTCTTTACGCACTTCGCCTGGCGTTACGGCCATCACAACCACCACCATGTTTTCTTTTGGGTCGGCCCAAAAGGTGGTGCCATAGGCGCCGTTCCAAGAAAAGTCCCCGATGTTGCCGTTAATCGCAGACAAGCCGCGCTCGGTGCGCACTGCAACGCCCAAACCAAAGCCATAGCCGACACGTGCGGGTTCAGTGACCGCGACGCGATTTTGGATCCCTGCGTCTAAATGGTTAGAGGTCATGAACGCAACAGTTTGAGGGCCGAGCACGCGCTTGCCTTCAAGCGAGCCGCCATTCAATAGCATTTGCCCAAAGCGGATGTAGTCGCCTGCCGTGCCGTAAGCGCAGCCGCCACCGCAGTCATACTTGAGTTTTGCGGTCAAGATCGGCATGCTTTGTGGCTTGCCAGTGAGTGTGTCATTGGGCAGTGGTTGCGCAAAGCGGTTAGCGTCTTTTGCTTTCACGTCAAAATCCGTATCCACCATGCCGAGCTTACTCCAGATGCGTTCGCGCATGACTTCGCTTAAGGTCTTGCCGGTGATTTGCTCTTGGATTAAGCCCAGAACATCCAAACCAAAACCATAATCCCAAGCCGTACCTGGTTCGTACAACAAAGGCGCTGATGCGAGCTTATCAATAAATTGTTTGCCATCTAAACTCATTGCCGAGCTTGATGACGAGGCCGGAAACTGTTTATGAATTGCTGTTGCACCGCGGCCGCCATAGGTCAAGCCATTAGTGTGACGCATTAAGTCTTGAATCGTGACAGGCTTTTTAGCGGGTACCGTTGTTAAAGTGCCATCAGCGGCTAACACCCCAAGCTTCATGTCTTTGAACTGCGGAAACCAGTTTGCAACTGAGGCATGCAAAGGCATCTTGGCTTCTTCGTAAAACGTCAACGCGCTAACGGCAGTCATCACCTTTGTCATCGAGGCCAAGGCAAATATCGTGTCGGTGGTCATGGGCGTGTTGGTGGCCTTATTGCGATAGCCATAGGCCTCATAGATCACTAGCTTGCCATTCTTTGTTACGGCAACCACAGCGCCAGGCATGCGGTTATCGGCAACTTCTTTTTTAAAGAAGGTGTCGATACGCTTTAAGCCCTCTTCAGAAAAGCCTTGAGATTGGGCGGTGGCGATAGGCAGCGGTGAGGCAGGGCTTTGCGCTTGTGCTGTAACACTCGAGGTCAAGGCAAGTGCGGCAAGCAGTGTGTTTAGTTTCAAATTCATCAGAGGTCTCCGAAATGATCGCGGGATTTGAGGTTTAATAGTTTTTAAACGCGAGTGCTTTATTGTTTAGTATTTAGCCAAGCTGAGTACCTTCTTATCGGCAGTCGGTCGCTGGAGAGACGGTTTAAAGGCCAACTGGCAAGCTTGGATTGATCATAATAGATAAGGTCTTGTCTTTGATTCGAACAGGCCTAGTTTTTTGACGCTCGCTTGGACGCCCAAACGAGTTTTTGCAGAGAAGAGATCATGAGGCGATTTGACGCATCTTTAAATCTGGCTTTAACGGGATCGCTCAAGGCATCTTTAACGGGACCTTTAACGTCTTGGTTAACCAAGACGTTTGTGGCGTTCGGCCTTGCGCTGGCAGCGTTCTCTTGCAACGCAGCATTTCCTGAACGGCGCGTCACAATTGTCGTGCCGTATCCGCCTGGCGGCAGCACCGATATTTTTGCCCGCTCGATCGCACACTATCTTTCACAATTATGGGGGCAATCGGTCGTCACTGAAAACCGCGGAGGTGGGGGTACGATCATCGGTACTCAATATGTGAGCCAAGCCCCGGCAGATGGCTATACCTTATTAGTCACTGCCTACGCCTACACGTCTAATCCGTTACTGAAAGAAAACCTCAGCTATCAGCCAAGCTCACTTGCGCCATTACTCTTAATCGGTACCGCACCCAGCCTGCTCTATATCAATGCCAAGCTACCCCCGCAAAACTTAGCCGAAGTGATCGCGCTGGCTCAAGCAAGCCCAGGTGGGTTGGTGTTGGGTTCGTCAGGCAACGGTTCAAGCGCGCACATCGCAGCCGAGCTTTTTGCTCACGCTGCGAAGATCAAAATTACGCATGTGCCCTACAAAGGGATGGGGCCTGCCTTAAATGACCTATTCGGTAGTCAACTGATGGGGATTTTTGATATCCCAACCGGTATGGTGAATGTGAAAGCAGGTCGACTCAAGGCCATTGCGATTGCGTCAGCAGAACGCCATCCCGATGCGCCCGAGGTGCCGACACTGAAAGAGTTAGGCCTCGATATGGTGTTTGGAACATGGTACGGATTTTTGACACAGCAAGGTGTTGAGCAGTCTGTACAAAAGCAGTTGCACGAGGCGTTGAAGCAAGCCGTTGCAGATCCAGCAGTTAAGCAGGCGATTGCGCGAACTGGGTTGGTGGTGCAACCGCGTACGCAAGAAGAGTTCGGTCAATTTTTAAAGGATGAGACTCGGAAGTTGGCTGATTTGCTTAAGGTAGATGGGGTTAGGATTACGATTGATTAGCGACTATTCTCACGCAAGGCGCTAATAAATAAAGGATTTATAGGATATTGCCGCTGTAGGTGCAGCCATTTTTCATGGTTAAATTACAAATTACTCAATATATCGTGTAAAATTACTCAATATACTGAGTAATTTGTAATGTTCAATCGCTTGCAGTACCCCACACTATGTAAACGCCTGCAAGAACCTCGCCGGTTCATGCAGATTTTGTCTGGTCCACGCCAGGTGGGCAAAACCACGCTCGCCAAACAAGCGATCGCAAGTTTTGATGGCGTTGGACACTACGCCTCGGCCGATCTGCCAAGCAGTCCCGATGCCGGATGGGTACAGCAGCAATGGGATATCGCTCGAAGAGTCAGTCAAAACCAACCCTGCGTCTTGGTGCTAGATGAAGTGCATAAGGTTCAGCGCTGGTCTGAAGTGATCAAAATGCTTTGGGATGAAGATAGCTTTCAGGTCGGGTCGTCTCATCCGTTACGCGTCGTCTTGTTGGGCTCATCTCAGTTCTTAATGCAACAAGGGGTCAGCGAAAGCCTGGCGGGTCGTTTTGAATTGATTCGCGTGCCGCACTGGTCGTACGCCGAAATGCGCGACGCGTTTGGTTGGAGTCTTGAGCAGTTCATCTACTTTGGTGGCTATCCAGGCGCGGCCTCTTTGATTACAGATGAAGCGCGTTGGCGCGACTATGTACTTGACTCGATTATTGAGCCTACGCTCACCCGAGACGTCTTACAGTTAAGTCGCATCGACAAGCCCGCGTTGTTGCGCAGGCTGTTTGTTTTAGGATGCCATTACTCAGGTCAAATTTTATCGTTTCAAAAAATGATCGGGCAGCTGCAAGATGCGGGCAACACCACGACGCTCTCAAACTATCTGACCTTGCTAGGTGGCGCTTGGGTGTTGACCGGCATCGAAAAGTTTGCCGGTGATCAAGCGCGCAGTCGAGCCTCAAGCCCTAAGTTGCAGGCGTTAAATTCTGCCTTCATCAGCGCGCAGCTGGGGATGACTCATGACGCAGCGATGAATGATCGAGAGCTTTGGGGGCGGCTCGTTGAATCTGCCGTTGGGGCACATCTATACAATTACAAGTCTTCAGGTGTTGAGCTGCAATACTGGCGCGAGCGCAGCGATGAGGTCGATTTTGTATTGAGTCAGGGCGATAAGGTAACGGCGATTGAGGTCAAAAGCGGCCGTCATAAGGGATCCCTGGCTGGGCTAAAGAAATTCACTCAAAGCTATCAGGGCAGTCAGCCTTTAGTGATTGGTACTAGTGGTATCCCGATTGCTGATTTTTTACTCAGTGCGCCTGATCAATGGTTGTAGTGCGGTATATCACGCCAACAAAGAATTGCATCTTGAATTAAGTCAGCTAGTCGCGACCTCACTGAATAAAGCTTTTAAGCCTTTCAGCCCAATACAGATAAGCAGCCTTAGAAAGATGTAAGCCATCCCAGGTGTACTTTGGCAACAGACCTTGCGCATCGTTCGTTAAACCGGGATTCAAGTCAAGCCATTGGATATTGCGCGCTAGCGCCAACGCTTGAAGCTTTTGATTCAATGCTCGGACATCGTCGACAGTGTTGCCGCATTGCGGGCGTGAGCATTCAAGTGTAGCCTGCATCACCACGTTGATTTTGTTTTTTTGTAACTCATCGACAATCAAAGTGTATTGCTTAAAGGTTTGCTCAACGGTGGCGCGCCTGAGCAAATCATTGATACCAATCATCAAAAATACTTTGGCTGGTCGTAACGCTACGGTTGCTTTCATCTCGCGCAACAGATGGTCGGTGGTATAGCCCGGGACACCTCGATTCAAAATACGCGTTTTTGGAAACAGCGTTTTCCATGGGCCCGCTTCAGTGATCGAGTCGCCGAGCATCATGACTTCAGGCGGCGCAAGCTCAGGCCTTAGCTGTGCGCTAACCGGTTGGGTCATGGTGCTCAGCCCAAGCAAGCAAACACTAAACAGGCATGCGTAAAACGATTTTGCCAACATGCTTGTTTGTTTCCATCATCTCTTTGGCTTGCGCCAGTTGTTCAAAAGCGAAAGCGTGATCCACCAGAGGTTTGATACGACCATCTGCAATCGCGGGTAACACTTCGGCTTTGAATTCAGGCAAAAATTGGGCGCGTTGTTCGGCTGAACGTAATTTGTTTGATACGCCAAATAAGCGCAAACGTTTTGAATGCAGGGCTAACAGATCAAGCTCGGCCGACAGCACGCCATCAACGTAGCCCACCATCGCAAAGCGCGCTTCAAACGCCATACAGCGAATGCTTTCTGCAAAGACCGATCCACCCACTGTATCCACCACTAAGTTCGCACCCTTGCCACCAGTCGCTTCCATCACGGGGCCTTCAAAGCCTGAACCGCGCAAGCATAGGGGCAGGTCTAAGCCGTGCTCTTTTAAGCGCGCAAGCTTTCCAGGTGAGCCCGAAGTGCCAATGACTTTGGCGCCCATGGCTTTCGCAGTTTGCAGGGCTGCAACACCAACGCCCGACGACACGCCGTGAATCAGCAGCCATTCATTTGCTTTGAGCTTACCTTGTAGCGATAGCATGTCGTGCACCACTAAAAAGGTGAGGGGCACGCTAGCCGCTTGTTCAAAACTTAAGTTAGCCGGCACTGGCAGGGCCTCGACGCTATCCATACAGGCGTATTCGGCAAACGCCCCGCGGCAGCGGCCCATGACTTTGTCACCCACCGCGATGCCATTGACCTCACTGCCTAGAGCAGTGACCACACCAGCGCCTTCGATACCAAT
>CAMEAW010000030.1 GCA_945911685.1 Bordetella parapertussis | reverse complement strand
GGGCCTTCTTCTTGAAAATGAAACAGATCAAGTTCACGACCAATTTTGCGATGATCGCGAAGCTCGGCCTCTGCAAGCATATGCAGATGCGCGTCTTGATCGTCTTTGTTCGCCCAAGCCGTGCCATAAATACGCTGCAGCATCTCGTTGTTGCTGTCACCACGCCAATAAGCACCGGCCAGCTTCATCAGCTTGAATACTTTTAGTTTGCCGGTATTGGGTACGTGCGGGCCGCGGCATAAATCGATAAAGTCGCCTTCGCGATACAGGCTAATGGTTTCGTTACCCGGGATGGCACCGATGATTTCGGCTTTGTAGTGCTCGCCAATGCTCTTGAAGTAGGCAACGGCATCGTCACGCTTCCACTCTTCGCGCGTAACGGGCTCATCTTTTTTGACGAGCTCAGCCATTTTCTTTTCAATGGCGGTGAGGTCGTCGGGGGTGAAGGGCCGCTTGTACGAAAAATCGTAAAAAAAGCCATTTTCGATGACCGGGCCAATCGTGACCTGCGCGTCCGGAAACAAAGCTTTGACCGCATAGGCTAACAAGTGCGCCGTTGAGTGACGAATCAGCTCTAAGCCTTCAGGATCTTTGCCTGTAATTAAAGCGAGTTGGGCATCTTGTTCGATCAGATGACTGGTGTCCACCATCTGGGACTGCTCGCCGCGTGTGATGCGACCCCCCAAGGCGGCACGGGCGAGACCCGCACCAATCGATTGCGCCACATCGGCAACCGTGACTGGGCCCGGATATTGGCGTTGAGAACCGTCTGGCAATGTAATAGCGATCATTATTGGGTGTCGTTGACTCGAGCAGAACCGACATGCTGTTAGATGGGGCTGTGACAGCAGCCGGTTTGCGCCAAAACTCTAGGCTAAGAAACCCGCCGCATCGCCCCTATCGAAGCGCATGCAAAATCCAGTTAAAAACAGCTAAGATTTTAGCATTACAAGGGCGGCGGACTCGATCAAAGGCGTTCGTAGCCTTTTTAGAGGCGTTGAAGGCCACTTCAGAGGTGCGTAAAAGCTTCTTCGTGGCATTTAACGCCTCTTCAGAGGTGCGTAAAGGCTTCTTCGTGGCCTTTTTAAGGCTTACTCAGAGTCGACTAAGTTGTCTTCAGCAACGTTAAGGTTCGTTCAGAGACGCCTTGGCGGCTTCTTGCGGGCTCAGGCCTTCATAAAACTGGTCGGTGAACCACTCGGCCTGCTCTTCAATGTAGCCCTGCGCTTCGCGCAAGCTCGCGCCCGCCGCGACTAAAAAGCCTTCAACCTCGGTGCACCACTCAATCAACGCCAAGGTGTCTGGATCAATTTCTTCTTTTTTTGCCATGTCTAATCAGATGTCCGAAACGGTGTTCCCATCAAAGTCACCAGACAGTATACTCAGCCCGTTCGAGAAAACAATCAACGCAGTCAGGGGCGTGTTGTTGTCGATCAATCCAACCATGCACGTTGCGAACTTGGGCAACCTATGTCCTACAAAATTAAAATAATCTCGGCCTCCTTGGTCATCGTATTTTTTTTGCTTGGCCTGCTATCCGTTTTACAGTTTTTTAGATTTCAACACCTGCTATTTGAGGTCACCCGCTCACGGATTGAGGTACCCGCTGAAGCGTTAAAACGAGACGTTGAACGCACCTTGGCGACTGGGTTATCGCTTCAAACGAACGCGCAATTACAAACAATGCTGAATCAAGTTTTAGAAACGAATCCAATCTTGTTTTCGATTCAGCTCGCAGAGTGGCCCGCAGCGCAAGGCAAAGTATTTTGGTCGGTAGCGCGTCAACCGGACTCGTCACTCAGTGCCTCCGTCTTTGTACAACGCTGGCCAATTATCGATCCCCTCGGCGCGACGGTCGCGCAACTGACAGTTGTGTCAGACAAGACTGGCGCTATCAACGTAATGGCAAAGGCGCGGCACGAGCTGCTCATGCTTTGGGCCGGCTTGTGCCTGATTGTGCTGAGCCTACTAACACCGATTCTGTTTTGGCTGCTTAAAAGCTTAGACACAATCATCGCCTCGGCGCACGCGGTGCTCTTAGGACAGCCAGTCGACGCCAAAGCCATGCAACATAGCGACGTGTACCAGCTTGCCCAACGTGCGCAAGAGGCAAACGCTTCAACGCACGCTTCTACCTCGGGCACATCCCCATGACCAAGCGCCCTGCTTCGAGTGTTGAACGCACGCTTGCCCGTCGCACCTGCGTCGCGTTATTAATCGTTGGTCTCGGCGCTGCGTTAGCCTTAACGGTACTCACTCTAAAAAACTTCGAGCGAATACTTTTGCCACAGGTCACGCTAAAAAGTAGTGTCATCGCAAGCTCGGTTCGCTCCACAGTTCAAAGTGCAATTGAGATCGGCATTCCTTTTGAAGCACTCGTGGGTATGCAAGACTTTTTAGCGGATACGCTTCTTGACAATGCCGAGATAGAGTTCATTCAGGTTAAAGACCTGAAGGGCCACGCCTACACAAGATATCGCGATGGGGCACAGCAACGCCGCTTGAATAACGAGATTCTTGAAGAGATCCCACCTGACGGAAACCAGCCTGGCGTCACGATTGGTGTACGTGCTTCATATGTCGAAGAAAAACTTCGAATCATGTTCGGCGACGCAGCGGTCGTTTCATTGGTCGCGGTCACTGCGGGCATCGAAATCGCGTTGTTTTTTGCCTTGTTGTGGGTCTTCAGACCCATCAATATCTGGGTTGCAATGCTCGATGGTTTAAAAACGGGGCAAACTCAGCGATCCTTGGGCAAAAACATATCTGGTCCCTTTGCTGTGTTAGTGAACTTAACCCAACAAAAATTTCTAGCTTTGGGTTCCAAGGTATCACAATCTAAAACGGACGCAGCGCTGAACGACTGGAACGAACCTCATGCGCGCGACGTTCGACTTGCGCTCTTTCTGTTCGTATTCGCCGAAGAGTTGCTGCGCTCTTTTTTACCGATCTACGTCAAAGAGATCGCAAGCTCCAAAGCGCTGTTAACAGTCGATATTGATATCGCTCTGCCGATTATGGCCTACATGCTCTTTGCTGGTTTAGGTACTCTCTTTGGAGGGGGTATCGTCCAACGTCTGGGTTTGAGAAACGCGTTCAAATGGAGCGTCATCATCTCAACGCTTGGCCTCGGAGGCTTGGCATTTGCCACCACCGTCTTAGAGGTAGTCGGCTTACGCTCCGTTTGTGCCTTGGGGTATGCGGTGGCCACGGTCACTTGCCAAATTTATATTGCCCAAACCGCTCAAACCGATTCCAGCACAACGCGCGGGCTCACAACCTTTGTAGCAGCGGTCACCGCGGCCTCGCTCTGTGGCGCGCCAATTGGCGCCGTGATCGCTGAGTTAATCGGTATCCCCGGGGCGATGATTTTTGGGGCTGCGATGGCGATTTGCTCGTGGCTGTTGTTTAGTGGCTTGGCGATGCCTCAGGCGCAACAGCACAAACCAGACGCAACGGCTGCCAAAGCAACGACCGCAAGTTTTGCTACGCTTTTAAAAAACAAGCGAATCTGGATTATTTTGTTATGCGATGTTGCCTCTGGCAAGCTCATGCTAGCGGGTCTGCTGTTTTACCTAACGCCGATATTGCTGTTGCAATATCGTTTGACCCAAACCAGTATTGGACAGTTTTTTATGTTCTATTACGTGACCTTGGCGATAGGCAACTGGTTCATTAGCCGCGTGAATCCCAGTGCAGCACATAAGCTGCGCTTGATGATTATCGGCGCGCTGTTAACTGGGTCTGGTGGCTTGCTGATGGCCTGGTTCCACACGCCCCTTGCCCTGGCTGGCGCAATTACCCTTCTGGGTATCGGTCAAAGCTTGGTTCTTGCTCCCTCTATGGCGGTGTTGCTTGCAACAGTCCGAACTGAATTGCCACAGATCGATCCCGCCCATACACTAGCGCTTGCACGCACCTTCGATCGCATCGGTGGAATTTTCGGCGCAGCGTTGGTAGCAGTCTTGTCACTTCGCTTTGACTATCAAGGGACCGCCGTATGGCTCGGCATCATTGTCATTTTGCTGGCGCTCGGCAACCTAGGCCTTGCCCTGCCAGGTCTTCGCCCAAAAGCCAACACATGATGACTCGCCTCCTTAAAACGCGCTTGTTGGCGCTGTTGATTACTGCGAGCTGGCTACTGAGCAGTATGTTTGCACCACTCTGGGCCGCTGAAGCCAAGCCGTTTAAAATCACGATGGTCGTCTTTCGCGGTTGTGAAGATGCCTGTATGGGTTTCAAAAACTATTGGGTCGATAACAAGATCCCAGTAGAAATTGAAGTTCTGGATGCTAAGACCAATTCCCAACTTTTGCCTGGCTTCGTCAAGCACGTCAATGCAACAAAGCCCGATCTACTAGTTACGTGGGGCACCACGGTGTCACTCGCCATGTTGGGTACCACCGATAACGTTGATCCGGCAAAACACGTGACAGAGGTACCTGCACTGTTTATGATTGCTTCGACGCCGGTAGGCTCTAAATTAGTGTCTAGTTTGAATGCGCCCGGGCGTAACGTGTCTGGCACCCTTTATATTGTGCCGGTCGAAACACAGCTCAACGTTGCGCGACTCTACATGCCCTACAAACGGATTGGATTCATTTTGAATCCCACCGAAGACAACTCAAAAGTGATTCAAGCTGAACTCGAGTCGGCGCAATCAAAGTTTAATTTCGAGCTCGTGTCGCGCGTGGTTCCGCTCAATGCCAGCGGCAAACCCGATTCAGCGAGTTTGCCAAGGCTGATTGACGAACTCGTTCAAGCTAAGGTCGATTTGCTGTATTTTGCGCCTGATACATTTTTATTATTAAACCGTAATGTCATTACCAAACACGCTCTCCAACAAAAACTACCGGTGCTGGCAGTCTCTGAACTGGTCGTGCTTGAATCCGATGCACTTTTCGGTGTCGTAAATCGCTACACCACAGTTGGGCAGCTTACGGCGGCTAAAGCCGAGATGATTTTGGTTAAAAAAATTGAGCCCAAAAACAGTCCGATTGTGGCCCCACCGGGTTTTTCTCTGATTGTGAACATGCGCGTCGCAAAAGAACTTCAGCGTTATCCCCCAATTCGAGTGGTCAAAATCGCTGAAATCGTCAACTAGGCAAACATAGTCTTGAAGATCGCTTGCTTCGTCATCTGGACGAATACGATTGTGAAGATTGCTGAAATCTTAAACAAGGCAAACAGCTCACTGCGCAGTCACCGCTGTGGCGCGTGCACGCTTTGGTTGAACGACCTCAACACCTCTTGAACGCCAAGTTTTTTTACGCTTTGCATCAGGCGCTCAAATGCCTGTTCCTGAAGCAGAGATACAAATTGCTCCTCTAGCTCAGGCGGGACAAATTGCGAAATAAAGTCGCGGTACACAGAATATGAAACCATGTCTATGCCAAGGCGTTCAAGCTCAGCAAACACCTCTTGCTCTGGTAGGCGGTAATACCGAAAAAGCTGACTATCTTGCGCGGCAAGCTTGACCACATCGCCCTGCTCTAGCTCTTCAAGCAGGCGCAAAACATTGAGTAGACCCAATTCGTACAACGGCGCAATATGCCCGAAAATCGACTGCTCAGGCTTGAACTCTAGATACGAAACTGAATAGACCGCACCGGTATCGATGCCTTCGTCGACCCGATGCAGGGTACAGCCCAACTTTTCTTCACGGTTAACGACCCCGCGCAAAGGCGCGTATAAACCTGCATAACCTGGCAAGGCACCGGGGTGAACATTGAAAATCCCGTGCCTGGGAATACGTTCAATATTGGACTTAAAAATCAGGCTAAATCTGGCCGAAATAATAATATCGGGCGCCCACTCACGAATCTCTTGCTCAGAGGCAGGGTCATTGATACTTGTCACCGCATTGATATCGACCTGATAGCGCCTCGCACACCCCTCGAACGTCGCTAAAGGGCCCTGCGTAGACTGGGCATCAATGATGGGAAACAAGGCTTGTAGAGGTAGGTCTTGCTCTAGAAACTTTTCTTCGAGTAACGCAGGCACTGAATGTTCGGCGGGCCGCGTTTTGTCTGACAACAGTACTTTTACTTGATGGCCTGTAAGCTTAGGCAGCATCCAATTCAAAATCCATGCGCCAAATACGTCCTTTTTCGTAGAAAACAGAATTCTCATAGAGGCATTGTGGCTATTTGAGCTTGATTAGAACAAAATAACCAAACAGGTTACACGCTGATTATTACAAACAGGCTTTAATCTCAGCAAGCAAGCGCGCGGCATTTTGCGAGGCCTTGGCCTTAGGATCGAGGTAACGTTCTATTTTTAAAAATTCCTGAGCCTCTTTGCCGGTTAAAGCTCTAGAGCGCGCCACCTCAAGTAAGCGCTCAAGACGGCGCGTGTAACGGGACATCATCCCAAGCTTCCAATAATCGTAAGCACGCGGAAACCCGAGATAGTAAAGAAAGAAATAAGCACTTAATAAAAAGCTTAAAAACAATGCAGATTTGTCCAGCAAACCGGCAATCCAAAAATTCAAGTGTCGATACAGAAAAGGAATATAACCCGGGCTATGTTTATAAATCTGATCAGCTTCAACGTCAGCGTCGAGGTCAAACTCATAGTTCATGGACGGAAAGCTTGCTCTTGATGAGACCAAGGTGGGCGGCCGATACGCGTCTTTCAGTGCAAGACTCACTAGGACGACGATCGCCGGATGTAAATCCTTCTTTGCCACAACGGTCGCTGGTATGCCGACCATATTTACGTTCGAGGACGGCAAGTTGTTGAGCAACGAAAACGAGCCGCGCTCGATCGTTAAGTGATGCAAGTAGCCATATTTTTTTACAAACGCAGCAGCATGATCGACGGGTACCAGGTTTGCATATCCCAGGACGCCGATTTCAGACACAATTTTATTGGTGGTGGGCTGCAGAAAAAAACCGACATCGATCTCACCATTTTGCAATGCGTTTGCCATAGCGCGAAGCGACAACTCAATATAGGTCGACGATTCTGGAGTAATGGCGTACTCCTCAAGAATGATGTCAGTCAATAAGCGACCACCCGTATTTTTGGGGCCAACCCCTAATTTCAAATCAATGAAATCAGCGGGGCTTTGCAGTTCAAGGCCCCGACGGGCAAAGATAAATAAGGGATCCATGATGACGGACCCAAGCGACTTCACATTCGGATATTGATCCGGCTTAACCTCGTGGGCAATGAATCCAATATCAACTTTGCCGCTGACTTGATTGACATGACCAATAATGTCGAGAGTCGCTTCGCTGTTAATAATCGCAACGCTAACCCCCCGCGCCTCTAAACGCTCTTTCAGCAATAAAGCGGTTGAATCGAAAAACCCGCCTTTAGGTCCAGCCTCGATCACAATCTTTCTTGGCGGAAGCTGTAAAACAAGTGCTGTCAGGAGTATGACCGCCAACCCAGGCCATAGCCAGGGTAACAAGTTCTGTGTGCTTTTAAAGAGATGTTTCAATGGTTTTCCGGACTTTTCGCACTGGGTCTGAAATCCAACATGTAAAAGTGTACCTGTCTGAGGTTTTATTTGTCTCGCTCTTTTGACTATTTCGTAGCCTTTGTTGAGAGACGAACACCCATGCAGAGAGTGCTGAAGTGAACGCTTGGCCGTTTGCAGCTAAGAGTTGAGGAGTCGGCGGTGAAACAAAAAAGGCCCCAACATCTTTAGATGCAGAGGCTTAACTTGTAATGTTTGGTAGGCGGTATTGGAATCGAACCAACGACCTCCACGATGTCAACGTGGCGCTCTAACCAGCTGAGCTAACCGCCTGTAAAGACCGCTATTGTATCGGTTTTTACAGGGCGCTGTCAAAGACGGATATCGACGCTTGCTTGATGAACTGCATTCACGAACGCGTGAATCTTTTGAGCAGACTTTACGCCGGGGCTATCCTCGACACCGCTGCTCACATCGACGGCCCAGGGGGCTAGGGTTTGCAGCGCTGCTCGCGCATTTTGCGCATTTAAGCCCCCCGACAAAATCATTGGGCGCGGCGCCTCGTATGCAAGCGAGCTCTCGGACGGCAACGCGTGCGCACTCACGACCTCGGACAACAAAGTGTGATCAAACCCTTGGCCACTGCCGCCAAAGGCAGGCGTATAGCTGTCAAACAACCAGCCAGCTGCCAACGAAAAAGCCTGACAGGTTGTGGCCACGTTTACAGCAGTATCCAACCCAGGCCCGCCCACTCTAAAGGCTTTTAAATACGGCACACCAAACGAGGCACAAAAATCGGGGTTTTCGTCACCGTGAAACTGCAGCAAGCTTGGCCGCAACGAACGAATCACCTCTTGAACAGCCTGAGGCTCGGGGTTCACAAACAGCGCGACCGTACTGATAAACGCGGGCAAATCTACACAGAGTTCTGCCGCATGTTCGGCGCTTACAAATCGCTTGCTCGGCGGATAGAAAACAAAACCCAAGGCATCAACGCCGCTCTGTGCGCAGACACGCACATCTTGAGCTCGCGTCAAGCCACAGATTTTGATGCGCGTGCGTATAAAACCTAGGGATGAGGTCATGGCCAGAAGTTAAATGAAGTCATAAACAATATATCCACACGCGTCAGTATCAAAAACCGTCAGAGCACAGCTAGCTTAGGCTGCAATCCATTACGTGGTTTTACGCAAATTAGGCGGTTTTACTCTGGTGTCATTCTAGACCGAGTTCGCGCAAACCGAAGCCTAAGCCCTGACGCTGCGCCAATATGCCTGACGGGTACGATACCTCGGTGAGATATAAGCCATCGGGTGCAAACGTCGGTGCACCTTGAGTTCGATCTTTGAGCGCTAACAAACTTGCCATGAATTCGATCGGCTCTCTGCCCTGCCCGATTTGCACTAAAGCGCCCATAATGTTGCGAACCATATGGTGTAAGAAAGCGTTACCGCGCAACGACACCGTGATCAGGCTCCCGTGCTGCACAAGTTTTAGATCAGAGATCGTGCGTATGGGCGACTTGGCCTGGCACTGCGACGAGCGAAAACTGCTGAAGTCGTGCTCACCTAGCAGTGCTTGTGCTGCTTGGGTCATTGCCGAGACATCAAGAGGCTGAAATACCCAGCCGGCTTTACCCGCCCAAAGAGGCTGACGCACGCGACTATTTAAAAGCACATAGGTATAAGCGCGCGCTGTAGCTGAAAATCTTGCATGAAAATCATCACTAACAATCTGGGCCCACTGCACAGAAATCGACTCGGGCAGGTGCGCGTTCACACCCCTCACCCACGATTCTTCTGTGCGGCTGATCGCGCAATCAAAATGCACAACCTGCCCCAAGGCGTGCACGGCAGTGTCAGTACGGCCCGCGCAGGTTGTATGAACTGGTACGGTAGCAAAAATGGCTAACGCACGCTCTAAAGTATCTTGGACTGTTTGCCCATTTGGCTGTTTTTGCCAACCTTGCCAAGGGCGCCCGTCATACGCGATGCCGAGCGCTAAGCGTGGCATATGCGCAAGTCAATGTGGAACAATGGACGGCTCTCTCTTTGCCGCCGAACTAGTCAGATCAAGATTGAGATCAATACCCTGAAGCTTTTGATCAAGTGCTGCATGCGCCGAGGGATCGAGTGGCGCGGGAGAATCATCGCCTTCAACCTGATCCAGCTCACGACGCGCGCTAGCACGCCGTAGCAACCAAGCTACCAACAATCCACCCAAGGCTAAGATCGCCGTTAATAGCCCCACCGCGCTAGTGCTGAACTTTGACCAAAATTGCGTCAAGGTACTTTGAACGCCCGAACTGACCGCCCCAGTTGTAGAAACCGCAGCAGAATCCACGCCCGCAGTCGCGCCAGTTGAACCAGTCGCACCGGCTGCGGCACCAACGCCACTAGCACCGGCTGCGCCTGCAGCGCCAGGTGCCCCTGTTGCACCAGCTGAGCCTGCAGCACCGACCGCACCTGTTGCACCTGCAGCACCGGCCGTGCCTGCAGCACCGACCGCACCCGTTGCACCTGCAGCACCGGCCGAGCCTGCAGCACCAGTCGCGCCGGTGGCACCAGCCGTACCCGCACCTGCTGCCGAACTAGGCGCTTGATTCAGAGCATTTTTTAATTGCTGAACGTTTTGTTGCAAACTATCTACACGAGACTGAATCTCTGCAAGCTCTTTAGCCGCCGCAACGCGAGCATCTTCGCGTTGCTCTGTCGTGCTTGACGAGGTGAGTAAAACGCGGTCAGCACCCGCAGTGGGAGTTGGTGCTGCGCTGACGGTTGATACAGAACTCGACTGTGCCGCACCCACAGGTGCCGCGACCGTAGGCGTGCGTGGCGCAGCACTCTGTGTGTTTGGATCACCGCGCATACCGATAAAGGCAGCAAGGTGCTTTTGGTACATATCGCGTGCAAGCTTGGGATCAACGGCCCGTACAGTTTGCGCGTCAGGCACTTTGAGCATTGATCCTGCCCTGAGCCGATTCATGTTTTGCGAGAAAAAAGCCTGTGGATTGGCTTGATACAACGCCCAAAGCATCTGATATAAATCTGCTCCGGCTACCGGGTTAGCAAGCGCAATCCCCGACAAGGTATCACCCGCTTTGACCAGCACGGTACCAACGCCTGCACCTTCGTTGGCACGCGTCAGAACCAGAAAGCTCGATTGAATTTGGGTTGAGCCACTCGCAGACGAAACATCGACCAGCACATCAATAATCGGTTTGTCTGAAATTTGATTTGAACGTAGTACGAGCGTGCGCGAGTCTTTTGTGAAGCCCGGCTCAACCGACACTGTCATCGAGTCAAGACCAACGGGTGGCGTCAACCCGGCCTTGGCCCAAGCACTAGCCGCAGCAAGCTTGACCTGCAGGGTTGATACGTCTGCGGCTGGCACTTCGAGTAAAGGAATCGACACGCGTAAGGCAGCGCCAGACACCGAATCCACACGCCCATGCCCAGCCTTGAGCGCAAAAGCCTGTGTGGACACAGCAAGTGTCAACCCCAGTGCAGCACCAAGTTGTAGCGATTTTCGGCAGACCACATTCAGTTCATCGCGCATCAGTACACTCCTTTGACTTACAGTTCGCCTAGCGAAATACGCAGCATTCTGCGTAAGGGCTCGGCTGCGCCCCATAACAGTTGATCACCAACTGTAAAGGCACCCAGATACTCAGGGCCCATCGATAGCTTGCGCATACGTCCAACAGGAATATCAAGCGTACCCGTGACCGCAACGGGTGACAACCCCTCAAGGGTCGCTTCTTTAGTATTGGCCACAACCTTAGCCCAGGCTGTGCCCTTTTTGACAATATCATTGATCTCGTCGAGCGGAACATCTCGGGTGAGCTTAATCGTGAGGGCCTGGCTATGACAACGCATCGCACCGATGCGCACGCATAAACCGTCAATCGGAATGGGGGTTGACCCAAAGCCAGCACCACGACCCAAAATCTTGTTGGTCTCGGCCTCGCCTTTCCATTCTTCGCGCGACATGCCGTTACCCAGATCCTTATCAATCCAAGGGATCAGATTGCCGGCGAGTGGAATACCGAAGTGCTCAGTGGGTAACTTACCACTTTGTTGCAGCACCAGCACGCTGCGGTCAATATCAAGAATCGCAGAAGCCGGATCGTCAAGCTGCGCCTTTACAGAAGCATTGAGCAAACCAAACTGCGTGAGTAATTCACGCATGTGTTGTGCACCACCACCCGAGGCGGCTTGGTAGGTCATACTGGTCATCCACTCGACCAAGCCTTCATTAAACAGGCCTGCTAAGCCCATCATCATGCAGCTCACGGTGCAATTACCACCAATAAAATCTCTCACACCGCGCTTGAGCGCAGCGTCGATAACAGGCCGATTGACCGGATCAAGCACGATGATGGCATCATCTTTCATGCGCAACGTACTCGCCGCATCGATCCAGATACCTGCCCAGCCCGCCGCGCGCAGCTTCGGATAAACCTCAGAGGTGTAATCGCCACCTTGGGCCGTCACAATAATGGGCAGTTTTTTTAACGCGTCGATATCAAAGGCATTTTGTAACGCTGTGGCACCAGCCCACTCGGGCGTACGCCCACCCGCGTTACTAGTTGAAAAAAATACCGGGTTAATCAAGGCAAAATCACCCTCGTCGCGCATGCGCTGCATGAGCACCGAGCCCACCATCCCCCGCCAACCTACCAAACCAACAGACTGTTTCATCGCCAAAGACCAAAAAATCGTTTAATTACTTGCACTTAGAGCGCATCTTACCATCGAGATTACATAATGGTTGTTATGTCGATCCTGTTTAAGCCAGAGCCTTCAAGACAGCATCACCCATCGCTGAGGTGCCCACTTTAGTCGTGCCTTGTTCGTAAATATCTGCAGTACGCAGCCCTTGCTGCAGCACTTTTCTCACCGCCTGCTCGATACGATCAGCCTGCGCCGCTTGGTCAAGCGAATACCGCAACATCATGGCCGCCGACAAAATCGTGGCCAAGGGATTTGCCACACCTTTGCCCGCGATATCAGGTGCTGACCCATGGCTTGGCTCGTACAAGCCCTGGCCTGAGGCATTGAGCGAGGCCGAAGGCAGCATACCGATTGAACCAGTCAACATCGACGCTTCGTCAGACAAAATATCGCCGAACAAATTGCCCGTCACAATCACATCAAAATCACGTGGGGCACGCACGAGCTGCATGGCGGCGTTATCGACATACATATGCGACAACGCGACATCTGGATATTCTTTACCAATCTCTGTCACGATATCGCGCCACAGTTGTGAGGTCTCAAGCACGTTGGCTTTATCAACGCTGCACAGACGACGTTGGCGCTTAAGCGCTGCCTGAAAGCCCAAATGCGCGATCCGGCGAATCTCAGGCTCGGCATAGCGCATGGTGTCAAAACCTTCGCGCTCGCCCGCGAACGGGCCATCTGGGGCCACACGCACGCCGCGAGGTGAACCAAAATAAATATCGCCCGTGAGTTCACGCAAAATCAAAATATCCAAGCCAGAGACAATTTCGGGCTTTAAGGATGAGGCATTGGCCAACTCGGGATACAAAATTGCCGGGCGAAAATTAGCAAACAGACCAAGCGCTTTACGCAGGCCCAAAATGGCTTGTTCAGGGCGATGCTCGCGAGGGAGCTTGTCGTATTTCCAGTCGCCCACTGCACCAAACAGCACTGCGTTTGATTCTTGCGCAAGTTTTAAGGTAGCGGGTGGCAAGGGGTGGCCGTGTAAGTCGTAGGCAGTGCCACCAACCGGTGCGTGATTGATGTCAAGCGGCAGGTTAAGCGCGCCCAAGACACGAACTGCTTGTTCGATAATTTCTGCGCCGATCCCGTCGCCTGGCAATACTGCAATTTTTTGCGTCATGTTCGTCCTGTTGCCTTAATCCAAAAGTAAGGGGCCGGTAAACCGGCCCGACGTCTAAATAAATTAGCGCACACCGATTGGTTGAACGTCCAACCAAGGATGGCGGGCCAGACGCTCAGCCTCAAAGGTTCGGATCTTATCGGCTTGACGCAAGGTCAGCCCAATTTCATCCAAACCATTGATCATGCAATATTTACGGTGTGCCGTAATGTCAAAATCCATCGCCCGACCGTCGGGGGCAATCACGACTTGTTTTTCAAGATCAATCGTGAGCTTATAGCCAACAAAACCACGCACCTCGTCAAACAGACGTGAAATTTGTAACTCAGACAACACAATTGGCAAGAACCCTGTCTTGTAGCTGTTATTGAAAAAGATGTCTGCAAACGAAGGGGCAATGACTGCGCGAAAACCGTATTGAGCCAACGCCCATGGCGCGTGCTCGCGACTCGAACCGCAGCCGAAATTTTTGCGACCCAACAAAATCGAAGCACCTTGATAGCGCGAGTGATTCAAGATGAATTCAGGATTCAAGGGGCGTTTAGAGTTATCCATGCCCGGTTCGCCGTGATCCAGATAGCGGATCTCGTCGAACAGATTCGGACCAAACCCTGTGCTCTTGATTGACTTCAAAAACTGCTTTGGAATGATCAAATCAGTGTCGACATTTTCACGATCGAGCGGGGCGACCAAACCTTGATGCGTAGTGAAAGAATCCATGATATTTACCGGAGGTTACGTACGTCAACGAAATGACCCGACACGGCTGCAGCGGCAGCCATCGCCGGACTCACGAGATGGGTGCGACCACCCTGCCCTTGGCGTCCTTCAAAATTGCGATTTGAAGTCGAGGCGCAACGCTCGCCAGGCTCGATGCGATCGGCGTTCATGGCCAGGCACATAGAGCAACCTGGCTCGCGCCATTCAAAACCGGCCTCGATAAAAATCTTGTCTAAGCCTTCGCGTTCAGCTTGTGCTTTGACCAAACCCGAGCCCGCCACGACTAGTGCCTGACGCACATTGCTGGCGACCTTGCGACCGCGGGCAACCACAGCCGCCGCGCGCAAATCTTCGATACGCGAGTTAGTGCACGAGCCAATAAACACGCGATCGATCTTGATATCTTCGATCAGTGTATTGGGCTTGAGGCCCATGTAAACCAGGGCGCGCTCCATGCCCTCACGGCGCATGTCGTCTTTCTCGCGATCAGGATCAGGCACGCGGCCTGTGACGGGTAATACCATCTCGGGCGAAGTGCCCCAAGTGACCTGAGGCACAATCTGGCGTGCATCAATTTCAACGACGCGATCAAAGAACGCGCCCTCATCCGTGTGGAGTGTTTTCCAGTAGGCGACTGCAGCGTCCCACAGCGCGCCACTTGGCGAAAACGGACGACCCGCACAGTAATCAATCGTCTTTTGATCAACCGCCACCATGCCTGAACGTGCGCCGGCTTCAATCGCCATATTGCACAAGGTCATGCGACCTTCCATGGACAAGCCGCGAATAGTGCTACCTGCAAATTCAATCGCATGACCTGTACCACCGGCCGTGCCAATTTGACCAATCACATACAGGATCACGTCTTTGGCAGTACAGCCGATTGGCAAGGTGCCTTCAACACGCACCAACATATTTTTATTTTTCTTGGCTTGCAGTGTTTGGGTCGCCATGACGTGTTCGACTTCAGAGGTGCCGATACCAAACGCCAAGGCACCGAAAGCGCCATGCGTGCTGGTGTGCGAATCGCCACACACCACAGTCATGCCAGGCAAGGTTGCGCCTTGCTCAGGGCCAATCACGTGCACGATGCCCTGACGCAAATCGTTCATGCGAAATTCAATCACATTGTGCTTAACGCAGTTTGCATCAAGTGTGTCGACCTGCAACTTGGATACTGGATCAGTGATGCCCTCGGCACGATCACGCGCCAGTGTGGGCACGTTGTGATCGGCCACTGCCAAGTTGGCATTAAGGCGCCACAAAGGGCGACCCGCCAAATCGAGGCCTTCAAAAGCCTGAGGGCTAGTGACCTCGTGCAGCAAATGACGATCGATGTACAAA
Organism: Bordetella parapertussis; assembly: GCA_945911685.1. Taxonomy (GTDB): domain Bacteria; phylum Pseudomonadota; class Gammaproteobacteria; order Burkholderiales; family Burkholderiaceae_B; genus Zwartia; species Zwartia parapertussis_K. The sequence continues at coordinate 12,715 of CAMEAW010000030.1, read as the reverse complement.
ATTGCGGTGCCATCTGGTTCTTCATGAACCACATGGGCGTCCCAAAGCTTGTCGTATAGAGTTTTTTTCATGACGCTTTATCTGCCAAATACACGTTGTAAAGGGGTAGCCTTTGATTATGCCATAGGGAGTCAGGGCTTAGCCGCACTGTGCGCGGTGGCGCAAGGCGTGATCGATCAAAATGAGGGCAAGCAAGGCCTCGGCAATCGGGGTCGCGCGGATCCCAACGCACGGGTCGTGGCGACCAAGGGTTTGCACCATCACGGGGTTGCCGGCCCGATCAATTGAGCGGCGCTCGGTGCGAATACTTGAGGTTGGCTTGATCGCCAGGCTCACCGTGATCGGCTGCCCCGTCGAGATCCCACCCAGCACCCCACCGGCGTTGTTCGTTAAAAAGCCTTCTGGGGTGATTTCGTCACCGTGCTCAGAGCCGCGCTGCTCAACGCTTTTGAAGCCCGCGCCGATCTCAACACCTTTGACGGCGTTTAACCCCATCATGGCGTGGGCGATGTCTGCGTCAAGACGGTCGTAGATGGGCTCGCCCCAGCCCGCCGGTAAGCCTTCGGCAACTACCTCGATACGCGCGCCAACTGAATCCCCATCGCGACGCAACTGATCCATATAAGCCTCGAGTTCAGGGGTGCTCGTGTCATTAGCGGCATAAAACGGATTATTCGGCACGTGATCCCAGCTCACAAACGGCATTGCAATGGGGCCTAACTGACTCATGTAGCCGCGCACCTTGATGCCAAAGTGTTCAGACAGCCATTTTTTTGCGATAGCACCGGCGGCCACGGTGGGGGCCGTTAACCGGGCCGACGAGCGCCCGCCACCGCGCGGATCACGCGCACCGTACTTATTGAAATAGGTGAAATCTGCATGCCCTGGCCGGAATGTATCCGCGATGGCGCTGTAGTCTTTACTGCGCGCATCCACGTTACGAATCAACAGCGCAATCGGTGTACCGGTGGTTTTACCTTCGTACACCCCAGACAAAATCTCAACCTGATCAGCCTCTTGCCGCTGCGTCACGTGGCGCGAGGTACCGGGCCGGCGACGATCAAGCTCGATTTGAATGTCTTGTTCACTCAGCGCCAAACTAGGTGGGCAGCCATCGACCACACAGCCAATAGCGGGGCCATGCGACTCACCAAAGTTAGTCACACAAAACAATGTACCGAGCGTATTACCAGACATAGGCGTCAAGCACCGAAAAAATGAGCAAAGTCAGGTCGAATCTACCCTAAAAAAAGGGCTAGGTAACCTTCAAAACGTCATTATTGCACCACTCGGGTCAAATGCCTCCCAAATACGGTGCCTCAGCAAAAAATGCAACGGCGTAGACCACTTGCTCACATTTATGCATCAATTAAAGCGATTGACATTTAGAGGCAGTCCCTTCGCATTGGGCGAAGCGGCTTAGGCTTCTTGCTCAAGGAGAGCAATTGGCATTTAAATACGGTCCCTTTGCAGCAGGTGCAACGGCGTAGGATTCTTGTTCAAGAAGAGCAACTGACTTCTAAATGCGGCGCCCCGGCGGGTGGTGCTGCTGCATAAGCGTCATGCCCCGGCTGTGCAGTAAAGGGCTGACGCAAAAGCTCAAATTGACGCTCAACTTCGCTAAAGTCGCCCTTTTCGGCTGCTTCAATCGCCCGCTGCGCGATGTGATTGCGCAATACGTAGAGCGGATTCACGCCAAGCATCCCGGCAGCACGTTGTTGCCAATTTTGCGTGACTGCCTCGCCGCCTAAGCGTGCGCGATAGCGGTTGAGCCAGGCCTGCGCGCCCGCGCGATCGACAAACAAGTCCACAAAGGGCAGCAAATTGGCGTTGACTGTGCCCCCCAAATCTCGCTCAATTTGCGCTTGCGGTGCTTGCGTCAGACCCGGCGCATAGGCTAGTTGCCTAAATGTCAGCGTAAAGTCGGCATGACTGGCTTGCATCAGACTCCAGAGATCATCGATCAGCGTTTCGTCGCCCGCTTGCCAATCACCTAAGCCTAACTTTTGGCTCATGCGGGTTTGCATCGCTTCTAAAAAACAAGCTTCATATTCGTCAAGCGCTGCCTTTAAAGGCTCTGCTGGCACGATTTCGTGCAGGCTATTTGCGAGTTGGTATAGATTCCAGTGTGCGACGGCTGGTTGCGCGTGCCATGCGTAGCGGCCGCTGCTATCGGTGTGATTGCAAATATGCTTGGCATCAAAGCCGTCCATAAAGCCATACGGGCCATAATCAAGGGTAAGCCCCAAAATCGACATGTTGTCGGTATTCATCACCCCATGACAAAACCCCACCACTTGCCAGCTTGCCATGAGCGTCGCCGTTCGGCGTACCACCGCGCGCAATAGTTGTACGTAGGGCGCATAGTCTTTGACGGGGTCACTGGGCCCGGAAGCGCTATGTGTATTTGCCTCGCCGTTGGCGACCGAAGCGTACGAATTTTTGGTGTCGCCGCCACCAGACTTTGCGCTGAAGGTGTTAGGGTCTCGGCACTCGGGATAAAACCGATCGATCACATAATCGGCCAAGGTACGCAATAAATCGGGCCGCTTGCGCGCGGCCCAGTGTTCAAACGACCCAAAGCGAATAAAGCTAGGCGCCATCCGGGCCACCACCGCCGCAGTCTCAAGGGTTTCACGCCTGACAGGGTTGCGGGCCGATACCAGAGACAACGCCTGCGTCGTTGGAATGCCAAGCCCCCGCATCGCGTGGCTGGCCAAGTACTCGCGCACCGATGAACGCAGTACGGCACGACCATCGCCCATTCGCGAATAAGGTGTCATGCCCGCGCCTTTTAGCTGCAGCTCAAAACTGCCCTCGGGCCCTTGGATTTCACCTAACAAATGTGCGCGACCGTCTCCGAGCTGACCCGCCCACACGCCAAATTGGTGCCCGCTGTAGACGGCGGCCATGGTGTCGCCGCCGGGCATGGGCTGGGTACCACTGACCACATCCAGAAACCCTTGTGTCGTCTGGGATTGAAGTGGCAACCCCAATTGCGCAGCCACCTCGGCGCTGGCGTGCACCAAACGTGGTGCCGTAAGAGCTGTCGTCGGTAGGCGGGTGTAAAAATCAGTCGGTAGGCTCGCGAACGAGTTCGTTTTAACGAGAGATTCAAAACAGGACGTTGAGGTCATAGAGATCAGATTGCTTTAGCTGCGATGAATGCGATTAAGTCAATTGTCGCCTGTTATGCCCGAGAGGCACCTAGTGTCCCTGATGGCAAAGGGTCGATCATCGTTTACCTTTCTCGGCTTTCTGTAACGCCTTAGCCACCTGCTTGGCTGGCCGAACATAAAAGACCGAACTAAAAAAGAATCCAGTCGCAAGCACGATTTCGATCCAAGCCATTGCAATCGAGGGGCCGGGCGGATCGGACATGACACGCACCACGCCTTCCATCAGATATAACAGCACCAACATAGACGCCCATTGAATCGTATACAGGCTGCCACGCAACGTGCCACGCAGGGCGAAAGCAAGCGGAAGCGCTTTTAAAAATAATAGCGTGCCACCCGGCCTGAGAGGTGCAAGCCAGATCTCCCAAAGTAGGCACAGAAAAAAGAGCGCTACCAAGCAGACAGCCGCAATACGCTGCAATGCAACATTCAAAATGGCAGTCGACAAGGGTGCGGCAGGCGACTGGGGAACGCGGTTGATCTCGGACATCGTGTTTGCTGCGCTCAGTTGGGGCAAAGATATAGGCATTGAAACGCCCGACAGAGGGCGACGCTGCTATTATCGCCTGCAGACGGGGGATTCGCATGCAGGCTGGTGCAAAACAACATTTCGCACACGGACACGTGGCGTATTTTTTCATGAACGCGGGCCAAATCTTTGGTCTGGCAAGGCAACGTGCTGCGCAGGCCAACACCGTGCAACTCGCCGCGAGCCTGACCTTTACGACCGTGCTGTCGATTGTTCCCCTATTAGCCGTGGTGCTTTCACTGTTCACGGCGTTTCCGCTTTTTAAAGAGTTCAGTGATGCGCTGCAGGCATTCTTGAGCAACAGCCTGATGCCGCCCTCGGTGTCAGAGAACATCATGTCCTATCTCAATGAGTTTGCGGCCCAAGCTTCCAGGCTTACCGCGATCGGGGGTGGGTTTTTAGTGCTGACGGTTGTTTTTTTGATTATGTCGATTGAGTCGGCGCTCAACGCAATTTGGCGCGTTGGTCGTCAGCGCCGTGTCACACAGCGTCTGCTGGTCTACTGGGCGATCATTACCCTTGGGCCGGTACTGACCGGAGCCAGCCTTTACGCCACGGCTTTTGTAGCGCGCGAGTCGTTAGGTTTGCTGGCGAATATGCCTGTTTTGCTAGAAATCGCGCTTAAGCTATTGCCGGTGCTAATCGGTGCGCTAGCCTTTGCCGCGCTATTTATTGTGGTGCCAAACACCCGCGTCAACCGAGGTGACGCATTGCTTGGCGGCTTGCTCTCAGCACTGATTCTTGAGGCCATGAAAATCGGCTTTGCCTATTATGTGGCGCGTTTTTCAACTTACACCATGATTTATGGTGCCTTCGCCGCCCTGCCCGTTTTTCTGATCTGGATATATCTGTGCTGGCTTGGCATCTTGCTGGGCGCCTTGACCGCCGCCAACTTGCCGTTATTTCGGTTGGGACGTCTGGATCCAGAAGTTAGGCCTGGTGCTGCCTTACTCGATGCCTTGTCCATCTTACAACTGCTCGGCCAGGCCCGAGGACAACAGCCACCGGGCTGCAGCAGCACCGAACTGATCAAACGCTTGCGTTTGCCACTCAACCTCCTTGAGCAGCGGATGAGCTGTTTGACCGGCATGGGATTAGTCGCCGTAGCGCCAGGCGCAAAAAATGAACGTTGGCTCTTAGCCTGCGATCCCGAACGCACAACGCTTGGCCCCTTAGTAGACCAACTTGCCTTGGATCGCACATCCATCAAGCTCGCAGAGCAACCCTTTTTAGCGCAAGCACTGAGCAAACTTATCGCAGAGCAAGGAGACGTCACACTAACCGAAGTATTGGCGCACCATGACAGCACCCTGACTCACCCTCTACAATCTAAAATAGCGAGCAGTAGCGCAGGAGACAAGCATGCTAAAAGTTAGTGAAGTTCTGAAGGTGAAGGGCCACACCCTTTTTACTGCCACGCCCGAAACGCTAGTGACCCACGCCCTCGAGACCATGAGCACGCACGACATCGGCTCGCTGGTGATCATGCAGCGTGGGCAACTCGTGGGCATGCTCACTTTTCGCGAAATCATTCGTTATCTCAGCAAGCACCAGGGCACTATTGGCGAAGTCATGATCGGTGGCTTGATGGAGCAACACCCCGTGAGTGTGAGCCCAGAAACGTTGGCCACTGAGGTGCAACGCCTGATGCTTGAACACCACTCGCGTTACGTTCCGGTCATGGAGGGCGAAATGTTGCTAGGGGTGATTTCATTTTATGACATGGCTCAAGCGATTGCGGCTGCGCAAAAATTCGAAAACTCGATGCTCAAAGCCTATATCCGTGATTGGCCTGACGATAAAGAGCCTTCTAAAACTCGCTAAGTTGCGCTGGTCAAAAGAAAGTTCACTTAACAGATTTTCTGAGCCAAGCCCCTGCTCTTTTTCGTCAAAAGTATGTCTGCACTTGAGAATGTTCGAACGCTGACCCATCGGCGGTCAGTCAATGACACTGTGTAGCATCGCCACCCACCTGCTGCCAGGCCACGCGAATGAGTTCGGGGTCATCTTGTCTGAGTAGTTTCGAGTCCGACAACATCCGTCGCCAAATACGTGAGTTTGAGCGCCCGTTAAATAGCCCGAGTATCGGCCTCACAACGATACGCAAAGGCACCTTTGCAGCGATCTGTTGAGCCGCGTATTGCACAAGCGCTTCAATCACTTCTGCCTCTGTCTTGAGTAGCAAGTGTGGCCACCAAGCGTGTGAAATCCGCGACAGCACTGAGGGATCATGCCAGGGCGAGCGTCCCAACATCACGCCATCAAACTGGGGTAAAGCGGCCTCACAATCAGCCAAGGTGATGAGCCCGCCGTTCAATACCATCACCGCATCCGGAAAATCCTGTTTAAGCCGAGCCGCCTCGTCGTACCTGAGCGGTGGCACTTCGCGGTTATCTTTAGGCGATAAGCCTTTCAGCACTGCATTGCGTGCATGAATAATAAAGACTCTGCAGCCCGTATCGTAGATGGTTCCGACAAAGTCGCGCACAAAATCATACGACTCGTTTTTATCTAAACCCATGCGATGCTTGACCGTCACAGGCACACTGACGACATCTTGCATCGCTTTGATGCAATCGGCGACCAAGTTGGGCTCGGCCATTAAACAAGCACCAAAAGCACCTTTTTGCACCCGTTCAGAGGGGCAACCACAATTTAAATTGATCTCGTCGTAACCCCACTGAGCACCAAGCTTTGCGGCGGCAACCAACGCGTCGGGCTCGCTACCACCTAGCTGCAACGCAACGGGGTGTTCTTGCTCATTAAAGTCGAGATGTCGCTGCGCATCACCGTGCAATAAGGCGCCCGTTGTAATCATCTCGGTATATAGACGGGCATGAGGCGCAAGTAAACGATGAAAATACCGACAATGCCGATCGGTCACGTCGATCATCGGGGCCACGCAGAGCTTCCAGCTCTGTGCTACCTCTGAGGCCACAGGCAGCTGAAGGTCAGTCGAACTACGCATATTTACCGAAAAACATCCATTTCATTCAAAAGTGGCGATTTTACGCTTACCGTGGGGTCTGCGAGTGTTTTTACCTCAGACTCAGGCTTCGTGAACCCTCCTCTACAAGAGAAGTTGTGTACTTCTTGCTAAACTTCGCTCTATGACTTTGCGTCTAGAACTTTACTGCCGCAAACAACCTTACAAGTTCTAACTCTGTGTGATTTTTTATGGCTGTTTTTACGAATGTCAGTGACGCTGACGCATGCGCCCTACTTAAGCAATACGCCTTAGGTGACTTCGTCGCGCTGCGCGGGATCGCAGCCGGAATCGAAAACAGCAACTTTTTTCTAACCACCACGCAAGGCGAGTACGTCTTGACCGTGTTTGAGGTGCTCACGGCCGAACAGTTACCCTTTTATATTGAACTGATGCATCACCTAGCGCAGCGCGGCGTACCCGTGCCACAGCCACAAACGCGCCAAGATGGCGCACGACTGTCGACCTTACTGCATAAACCCGCTGCGATCGTCAACCGGCTACCCGGTGGTTACGAACCCGCGCCCACCACCGCACATTGCACCCTTGCCGGCAAGACTTTAGCCCAAGCACATGTAGCGGCTAAAGACTTCAGCCTGAGCCAGCCTAATTTACGTGGCCTCGCATGGTGGGAACAAACCGCGCCAGTGGTACTTCCTTACCTGACGCCTGCCCTTGCGCAACTGTTAACACAAACCTTGGCCGAGCAGCGCGCAATGGCGCTCACGACAGATTACAAAGAACTGCCCTTCGGCCCCTCACATTGTGATCTTTTCAGAGACAACGTTTTGTTTGCAGGCACCCAGTCCGAACCTCAAATGGGTGGCTTCATCGATTTTTATTTTGCTGGCTGTGACACTTGGCTCTTTGACGTTGCCGTCAGTGTCAACGATTGGTGTATTGACTTAGCAACCGGCACCTTTAAACCCGACCACGTTAACGCGTGGTTAAAGGCTTACGCAAGCCTGCGCCCTTTCACTGAAGCTGAACATCGCCTTTGGCCCGCGGTGCTGCGTGCTGCGGCCTTGCGCTTCTGGATTTCACGTTTGTACGATTTTTATTTGCCACGGTCTGCACAAACGCTTAAGCCGCACGATCCCACTCACTTCGAACGCGTACTTCAACACCGAACGGTCGGTCTGATCCCCGATTTACCAAAGGAAGACTGATGCAAGCTGTTGCTCTAAACGCCTTGTCAGGCTGGCGCTGGGTTAGCGACGGTTGGGCCTTGTTCCGCACCCAGCCTCTTGCCTTTTTTTCGTGGGCAATGTTCATTAGCCTACTGCTGATGGTGGCCAGTATTACCCCACCTATCGGTCCAATCTTATTTGTGGTGCTGATGCCAGCCGTGACAGTCGTGACCCTTTCTGCGGGGCGCCACGCGGCCGAGGGGCACAAGATGCTACTGGGTATGTGGCTTGAGCCGCTGAAACCGAGCGGCGTCTTCAAAAAACTGCTCGCCATGGGTTCGCTTTATCTGGTCACCTGCCTGCTGTTAGGCCTAATCGCGTTTATGCCTTTTGCTGCAGAGGTCACCGAGGCACTCAAATCTTTAACCGACGCTAATAATCTTTCGCCTCTGCTCGCTGCCGTCCGTACGCCAATGATCATCTTTGCTGTGTTTTATATGCTGATGGCAGCGATTTTTTGGTATGCACCCGTGCTCGTAGCATGGCATCAAATCAGCATCTCACGTGCGCTGTTTTTTAGTGGTATCGCCTGTTGGCGTAATAAGTGGGTATTTTTGGTTTACGGCTTAAGCTGGCTTGCCGTATTTTTAGCGATCGACAGCGCCTTAAGTCTGTTGGTCTGGATCGGTATTCCAAACACCCTTGCCGCCACCGTACAAGTGCCCATTAATATCGTTGGTGGAGCCATCTTGTACTGTAGTTTTTATCCAAGCTATGCCTCGGTTTTTGTCGAGACTGAGTCCGAGCCAGTGCCCACATCACCGCAAGACTGACCCTGGGTCAGCGCATACAGCACCGTGCACTTCATCTCTTCTATTCGATCCTTTTCAAAGGCGACGGTTTCAACCACAGATCTTGCTTGCCAACATAAAGCAATACGATTGGGTTTAAGCTGCGAAATCGTTTTGACGATGACGCCGTGTTTGTCGATAAAAAATACGCCAATCGAAAATCGCATACCAAAGGTGTGTACCCCCGAACAAGGGCGTAGCCACAACGCATACGTCGGTGCGAGCGTGGGCTGGCCTAGTAAACCCCGCAGGCGTCCCCAGGCAGAATCTACCCGTTCCAAAAAAAGTACGTACTTTGGCTCAGCGGTTACTTCATACTGCACCATAGAACCAGCATGATGACGAGGCTTATTCTTTCGCCAGTGATTTTTATCATTTAAGAGCAAGGTCAGGTTTCCTTGTCACGGCTGCAAGCCTAAAAGTTGAACAATCACCGGAAACCCCAGCACTAAAAACGTGCACGGAAATATGAATAAGGCCAGTGGAAACAGCATCTTGACGGGCGCCTGCAGCGCCAGCTTTTCGGCATCCATCAACCGTTGTGCCCGTTGTTGGGCGCCGTAGACCTCAACGATTTGCGCCATACCCTGCCCGAGTGATTCACCCTGAATCAACGCCGAGATCAGTTGACGAACAGCCACTAACTCAATACGCAGGCTCAGTTGCCTGAGGGCCTCGCTGCGTGCAATACCGGTACGAATATCGCTTAAGGTCTGCAGCCATTCAGTCTTTAAAGCCCCATCATGCAAGTGGTCGCACGCAAGCTGAAGCGAAGCTTGCAAATTTTGACCCGAACCCAGACCGAGCCCAACCATATCTAAAAAAAATGGGAGTGCGCGTTCAATCGCTTTGAGCCTTTGCTGGTAGCGCTGTTTAAGCCACATGATTGGCAGCCACCAAAAGAACGTCGCAAGGCAAGCGCTTAGCAACAGATTCAGTAAGAGCTCTGCTCGTACGACAGGGCCCTGGAAAGCCCACATCCCCAAATACCCCCAAAAGACGGCCAAAATCAGTATCGACAGAAGTACCTGTGCAGCAAAAATCTGCGCATAACCTAAGTCGGTTAACGCGCTACGCACAAGCAATTTATTCAAAGAACGCCTTTGATTCCAAGTGATAAACGGCAATAACCAGCGACCTAGCAAAGCCAGTAAAGGGCGAAGCACTCCCATTTCAAGCCAAGAACTGAGTGCTGCACTAAAGTTAATTTCCCTATCCTGCTTCAGACTTGCCAACAGTATCCTAACGCCGGCAAACAAGGCGACTGCAATGGCTAGGGCGCCTGATAGCAGCGCGACCCAAAGCATGATCCTAAACATGAATCGCCAAAATCCGACGTAAAAAATAAATGCCTAAACACTCAAGAATAAATAGCGTACCCAACACCGCTCGCCCCACCGCACTGCTGTGCAACAGGTGCACTGACAGCGGATCAATCTGACTCAGTACTAATAACAGCACTAGGGGTAAAGCGCCCATAATCCACGCCTGCATCTTGCCTTGTGTTGTCATCACTTCGATTTTTCTTTCAAGGTGCTGTCTAGCCCTGAGATTGGTACACAACCGTTCAAGCAGGTCGGCTAAAGAGGCGCCAGAACGCGTGCCGACGGTGAGCATTGTGGTGACCAGTTCTACACTTTCAGAGGGCATGCGCTGATAAAGATTAGCGAGTGCCTGGGTAAAGCCTACCCCCATTCGTTGCTCTCTCAAGACAAGCCCAAGCTCTTGCGAGAGCGGCGCGCTAGACTCTTGCACGATATATTTCAAGGCCACCGCTAAACCTGCCCCTGCACGTAAGGCGCCTGACAAAGACAGCAAAAAATCAGGCAGCTGTGCGTCAAAGCGTAGCTGCCGCTTACGCACCGCGCGACTCAACATCATGCGTGGTAGGATAAAACTTACTCCGCCTACGCACACCGCAAACAAAACACTTTCTGTCAGCAGCCACAACAATACGCTCGCACCCACAGACACGCACACCAAGACGGGCCATAGGTGGGTCAGATCGATAAAGACAAACAAGTCAGACAATTCACTACGCGTTTGCTCAGTCAAGTTCTTGCGGTACTGTTGTGAGGCGCTAAAAAACAAGCGCTGCCCGAGCCATGCCCCCAAGGCAATCGACAAACATCCGCTCACCAAAGCCAGCGTATTCATGTCTTTAAAAACCAATTGACGATCGCAGGATCTGGCTGGTCGGACGTTTGTTCAAAGATCGACGGCCGTAAGCCCGCTCCAATCAGACGTTGTTCAGAAGCGTCAAATCTGGCTAACTGCTGCGTTTGAATGGTGCCAGACTCCATGCCAGAGATCTCAGCTAAACCCGTTATGACTCTGCGACCGTTGGCCAATCTGGTTTGCTGCACCACCAGCTGTAGTGCTGACCCGATTTGTTCGCGTATCGCCTGCAACGGTAATCCAGCATTGCCGCTCAGTACCATGGTCTCAAGCCGTGATAAGGCATCGCGAGGGCTGTTCGCATGCAAGGTCGTAATCGACCCGTCATGGCCCGTGTTCATCGCAGCCAACATATCAATGGCTTCTGTGCTGCGTACTTCGCCGATCACAATCCGGTCGGGACGCATCCGTAGAGCGTTTTTGACTAAATCGCGGATGGTGACAGCGCCTTGCCCCTCAGAGTTAGCCTGTCGTGCCTCAAGAGTCACCACGTGCGGATGAACAATTAAGAGTTCGGCGCAATCCTCAATTGTGACGATACGCTGAGTTGGGTCGACGAACCCAGCCAAGACGTTGAGCAAGGTGGTTTTACCGGAACCCGTCCCGCCTGATACCAAGATATTTAAACGCCGTTCGACGCACAATCGCAGGAACTCAGCCAACGGTGCCGGCAATGCTTGCAAGGTGACCAAGTCTTGCATCTGCAGGCGTTGTTTTGGAAACTTTCTAATGGTGAAACTAGCACCCTTGACCGCAACCGGGGGCAACACCGCGTTCAATCGAGAGCCGTCAGGCAAACGCGCATCCACCATTGGTGAGGCTTCATCGATTCTACGACCGAGAGGGTATACGATGCGCTCAATGACACTGCGTACGGCTTGTTCGCTACTAAATTGAAGCGCGTGTTTAGAGAGTTTGCCACCCGACTCAACATAGATATCGTCAAAACGATTCACCATAATTTCAGTGATCGTGGCGTCTTCAAGCAAATCCTCAAGCACGCCGAGGCCAATCGCTTCATCCACGACTAATTTTAAAATTTTATTGCGTTGCCAATCAGAGAGCGCCAGCTTCCGTTTGTCTAGCAGATCAGCGACGCAAGTCTGCGCATGTGCCTTTAACGCGCACTCTGAAAGTGCCCCGACGTCGTTGCGACGCAGATCAAAGGCCTGGATAAGACCAGCACGTAGCTCTTGACGAAGTTCTTGTTGTTCGACAATTGATTGCTGTACGAACGATGGTGCATTGAAGTCAGGTTGTGAGGCATTAAGTACGGTCGATGGTGTATTGAAGTCAGGTTGCGCAGCATGACGTACGGTCGATGGTGCATTGAAGTCAGGTTGCGAGACTTTAATGTCGCTATTTGCAAACGCAAGATGTTCCTCAGAAGCGTTGGCGCCAAGTGGGCGCTGCGCGGAGTGATCTGGCGCTGCTGCAGTAACAAACGCAACAGCACTTCGATTAAACGAAAAAGAATTCGAATCACGCCCGCTCGCCTGCGCCTTTGAGCGTGTTGCCAGGCGCCCTAGCTCTGCGGGAGTGCCCTCGTTGCAGACGCTCTTAACGGGCAATACAGGCAGTGCCCGAGATGCCAACCGAAGCAAGCAGGGACCAACAACCACTTCGTCTGCCTTTTTAAGTGGCCCATAGCGAGAAATACGATTGCCATTTACCCGAGTGCCTAAAATAGAACCAAGGTCATCCACATGAAAGCCATCTTCGGCACGCGAGATTCGAAGATGTTGTCGTGCCACCCGCCAATGCGATACTTGAATCCCGCACTCTGGTGCGCGCCCCATCACTAAAGGCACCTCAAAGCTGCCATGCCTGCGCGTGCCATCTTCAAAAAATAAATCAAGTTC
>CAMEAW010000029.1 GCA_945911685.1 Bordetella parapertussis | reverse complement strand
CTTCTAATGATGAAGTGGGTCAGTTGACGCGGTCGTTTAACACCATGACCCGACAGCTCGACGAAGCGCGTCGGATGGTTGAAACCAATCGTAGTCAGCTTCAGCGTTCAAACGTGTATCTTGAAAGCGTGTTGGCGAACTTGTCGGCAGGCGTGCTGGTGTTTGACGAACGGTTTTGTTTGACCACGTTTAATCAGGGTGCCCAATCGATCTTAAAGGTTGACTTGCGCACCGCACCCGGGCGTTTGCTGCAGACGGTAGACGGTATGAATGAATTTGCGCAGCGGATTCGGCAGGCGTTTTCTGAGCACACGGCGATGGGTTCAGAGCGCACGCATTGGCAAGAGCAGTTTGAACTGACCTTGCAAGAGCCAGGACCAGAGGGCAAGGCTTTCACGCTGACCTTGCTGGCGCGCGGTACGCAGTTACACGTGGATGGCCGTGAAAATGGCTACATGGTCGTGTTTGATGACATCACCGAAGTGATCTCGGCCAGCCGTAGCGTAGCGTGGGGTGAGGTTGCGCGTCGGCTCGCGCACGAAATTAAAAACCCACTGACGCCGATTCAGCTCTCGGCCGAACGCCTTGCGATGAAGCTTGCGCACAAACTTGAACCGCTTGATGCGCAGTTACTCGAGCGCGCCACCAACACGATTGTGAATCAGGTGAGCTCACTGAAACACATGGTCGATGATTTTCGTGAGTATGCACGTAAGCCGCCGCTGGTCTTCGTGCCGGTCGACTTTAATGCACTAGTCGATGAAGTGTTAGGTTTATATGGCTGGGATCCCCTAAGCGGGCAAGTCCAAGACGCGTCTGAGCCCTGGCGGCTCGAAGTCTCGCTTGATCCTGCCTTGCCGCTAATTTTGGGTGATTCGACGCAGTTACGGCAAGTGGTTCATAATCTGTTGGCGAATGCGCGTGACGCGTTGGCTGAGGTGTCGCACCCTGGCGTGATTCGAGTTAGTACGCAAATGATTCCGCCGGGAGGGGCTGAAATGGCCGCCCAGACAGCAGTGCGCTTTACCGTTGCCGATAACGGTGCAGGTTTTTCGGCACAAGTGTTACAAAGAGCGTTCGAGCCGTACGTCACGACAAAAACGCAGGGTACGGGCTTGGGCTTGGCGATTGTTCGTAAAATCATCGAAGAGCATCACGGGCGAATTGATGTGTCCAATCGCAAAGAAGGGGGCGCCCGGGTGTCGGTTCTGTTGACACAGTTGGCAGAACAAGTAGACGCAACGCCACAAGATAGCGATAATGCAAGCTTGCAATAGGTGATGAAAAGTTTATGGCCAGAATTTTAGTGGTCGACGATGAAATCGGAATCCGCGAATTACTTTCCGAAATTCTTTACGACGAAGGGCATACGATCGAATTAGCCGAAAACGCTGCGCAAGCCCGAGCGGCGCGTTTGCGCGGGCGCCCCGATCTGGTGCTGCTTGATATTTGGATGCCCGACACGGATGGCGTCACTTTATTGAAAGAATGGAACGCAGCCGGGTTACTCGACATGCCTGTCATCATGATGAGCGGTCATGCCACGATTGATACCGCGGTCGAAGCGACAAAAATCGGTGCGATTGATTTTCTTGAAAAACCGATCACGCTGCAGCGTTTACTTAAAACGATTTCAACGGGTTTGGCGCGTGGCCGTTCAACGGTTGCAAAATCTGCTTCGGGTGCCTTTGCCTCGGTCGCTACGCAAGCGACGTCGGCCGCGGCTGTCCCAACACTAGCTGCCATGCCTGCGCTCGCGGTGGCCGTGGCGCCGCCGCCTGATCAAGGTTTACTTGGCAATATCTCGCTTGATCAACCGCTGCGCGAAGCGCGCGACGAGTTTGAGCGCGTCTATTTTGAATATCATCTCGCCCGCGAAAATAACAGCATGACGCGCGTGTCTGACAAAACAGGCCTCGAGCGTACCCACCTGTATCGCAAGCTTAAACAGCTTGGTATCGAGGCGCGCAAACGTAGTAGTTAAGTGGTCTTTGGTGGCGTATCCAAGCCGCCCACCCGAGCATCTTCAAACACGCGTCGTTCTTGGACCAGTTGAGCCGCAATGGCCACCGCGATCTCGGCGGGGGTGCGGCTGCCAATTTGCAGCCCCACCGGGCCGTGCAGTCGGTCTACGTCTGCTTCAGTGAGGTCAAAGCTTAGTAAACGCTCGCGCCGTTTGGTTTGATTGCGTGATGAGCCCAGTGCGCCGACGTAAAACGCTTTTGAGCGCAGCGCTTCAAGAAGCGCCATATCGTCGAGCTTGGGATCATGCGTGATGGCGACAATGGCCGTGCGTGCGTCGGTTTGGATCTCAAGTACGGCATCATCAGGCATGCCGGGTTGCAGGGTGACGTCAGGCATATCCCAGTCGGCCGTGAATTCTTCGCGCGGGTCACACACCAATACCTGAAACTCAAGCATGGTGGCGATCTGTGCAAGGGCTTTTGCGGTTTGATTGGCACCAATAATCAACAAGCGCCAATGCGGTCCGTACACAAAATAACAGCCTTGTTCTTTGACCTCGGTGAGTTGGCCCGGCTTAGCTTCGGTGAGGGTTGATTCGCCTGTGCCTAAGTCTAACCAGCGCCCGATCAGCCGTTGCGCGGTGGTCACTTCAACGACGCGGTCGAGCCAACCATCTGGGGTGAGTGGTTCAATCACCAGTTTAAGTGTGCCGCCGCACGGCAGACCAAAACGTGCGGCCTCTTCTTGCGACACGCCATAGGTTGCCCATTCGGGTCGTGCCGGTAGCTCGCCGGCCTTTGCGCGTGCGATCAGATCATCTTCAATACAGCCGCCAGATACCGAGCCTATTAGTCGGCCATCTTTACGCACGGCAAGCATGGCGCCCGCCTGACGTGGTGCCGAGCCCCACGTCTTGACAACGGTTGCGAGATGGACGGCGTGCCCGTCTGCCAGCCATTGGTGGGCTTGTTTGAGAACTTCAGTATCAAGAGAATCCATAGCCGTTGTGTCGATGTGAGATCCGCGCCAGAGCGCACAATGCACCAGAGGAGGTCGTCGACCTTAGCACCAGTGGTCATATCAGTATACTAAGCCCCTTCTGCGCTTCGAACTTGAGACAAATCATATGGATCCAATATTTGCGTTGGCTTTGGCCGTCTTAGGCTGTGTGACGGGCTTTGCCGCCGGGCTCTTAGGGATCGGGGGTGGCATGATTTTAGTGCCGTTTTTGACGCTGCTGTTCACTTGGCAGAGCCTGCCTCTTGAGTTGACGGTGCACGCCGCGATTGCAACTTCGATGGCGACGATTTTATTTACCTCCGTTTCAAGCGTGCGGGCGCATAACAAAAAGGGTGCGGTGCGCTGGGACCTTGTGGCCGCTCTAACCCCGGGTATTTTGGTGGGCGGCTTTGTGTCGGGTGGTGCGCTTTTTTCGTTACTAAAAACGGGTTGGCTGGCATTGTTTTTTGCGATCTTTGTCGCCTATTCTGCGTTTCAAATGTTGCTAGATAAAAAACCTAAGCCTTCGCGCCATATGCCAGGCCCGGTTGGCACTGCTGCTTCGGGCGGTGCCATCGGTTTCATTTCTGGTTTGGTGGGCGCCGGCGGCGGCTTTATCTCAGTCCCGTTTATGCTTTTCTGCAATGTGCCTTTGCATCAAGCGGTTGGCACCTCGGCTGCTTTGGGCTTTCCGATCGCGCTCGCTAATACGATTGGGTACGTTTGGTCGGGTTGGGGGAAAAGCGGCTTACCCCCAACGATGGTGGGGTACATTTTTTGGCCTGCGTTGATTGTGTTGGCGGTATTCAGTGTGTTTCTGGCACCGATGGGCGCGCGCGCGGCACACAAGCTGCCCGTTAAAACCTTGAAGCGAATTTTTGCTTATCTGTTGTTTGGCTTGGCCGTTTACATGGGATTTAAGGCTTACCTGTCATTTTTTGGCTAACGCGCCGGCGGTGTGCGCGTGATGGCGCTCACGTTGATACGGGTTTCGCCAGAGGCGGCGCGCAAGGTGCTGCTGCGCCACGCGTGCCCATAGGCAACTTCAACGGTGAGGTGCAGGCGGCCATCGGCTTGACGTTGCGCCTCGAGGGCGCCCAGTAAAGCTTGATACCGGTCGCGCCCTAACAGGCCAGGGCGCCTGCCGATGCTTGGGTTCCCCCCTAGAGCTTTAACGTCGGCCAACAGTTTTTCAGGCGTGGCATAGGTGAGGGTCAAGACCTCTTGGTCCATCACCGGGTCAGCGAAGCCTTTTTCAATCAGCAGATCACCAAAGTCATGCATATCGACAAAGCTAGGCGTGACGGTCTTGAGCCCTGCTTGTTGAGCCGCAGCGCGAACCTCTTGCAAGGTGGCGGGCCCGAAACATGAAAAGAATACTAGGCCATTCACCCGCAGAATGCGCCCCCACTCTTGCAAAACGTCGTGGGGGGCGGCGTGCCAGTGCAAGGCCAGATTTGACCACACAAGATCAAGCGATTCGGGCGCTAAGCCCGTGTGCGCTAGATCTGTTTGTAGCCATTGTGTCTGGGCCGTGGCGCCACGCCATTGCGCGAGCTTTTGTCGCCAGCCAGTTGAAAAATGTTTTTTAGCTTCTTGCTGCGCGTGCCCCAAGAGTGTCGCAGTGTGGTCTTGCCCAAGGTAGCGGGCCGCGGGATAGCGACTATGCAGCAGGGCCACTTGCTGCCCCGCGCCGCAGCCGGCATCCAGGATTTGTTCAGGTTGCAGGCGCACCAGACGCAGCCGCTCATCCATGCGCCGCGCCACCTCGCCGTATAAAAACTGCGCCGCAGATAAATCACCGCGTCGACCGAACTGTAGTGCGACGTGAGCAGGGTTGAGCGGGAGCGTATTGGGGGTGGACATTGTGAGCGTAGTGAGGGCAAAAAAAGAGGCTGCAAAGCGAGAATGCTGGATTCGTTTCGAATCAAAGGTATCAAAATGTACTCTATCTCACGCAAGATTTTACGAAGCTTGCCTTCTGCTTGCCCGTTATGTGGGTTAGGTGCGCGTGGCGGCGACTTGTGCGCAGGCTGCGCGCAGGATCTTACCGAGCCTTTGAGTGATTCGGCGCGCTGCGAGCGGTACGCGCCAGCCTATTTGCGCCTGGTGGCCGCAATTGACTACGCTTACCCGGGGGATATGCTGATTCAGCGTTTTAAAGAAGGCGCTCGGTTGGCTTACGCTGGGTTGTTTGCGCGCCTGTTGTGGGCGCGTCTGCAAGGCCGAGCGTCTGAGCATCAAGCCATCGCGCCGCTCGGTGCGTTGGTACCGATCCCGTCGAGTCAAAGCGCGCTCATGCGTCGCGGCTTTAATCCTGCAGGTGAATTGGCCCGAGAACTTGCGCGGCTGAGCGGCCTTCCGGTTCAGCACACGTGGCTGACCCGCACCCGCGAAACCACCACCCAAAAGACGCTCAATGCGCGGGCGCGTCGCGAAAGTGTCGCAGGTTTATACGTTTGCCCAAGCGCCGTGCCTGGCGTGTGGATTGGGCTGGTAGACGACGTTGTCACGACCGGCAGCACGATGCAAACTGCGGCCATGGCGCTGCTGGGTGCAGGTGCAGCAGGTGTCATTGGGCTGGCCGCTGCTCATACTCCGCGCGCATGGCAAAATGCTGCCTATGATTGATGTCATCCTCGTACAGCCTGAAATCCCCCCCAATACGGGCAACGTGATCCGCTTGTGCGCCAACACCGGTGCGCGCCTGCATTTAGTGCGCCCACTGGGCTTTGAAATTGATGACAAGCGCCTCAAGCGCGCGGGCCTTGATTACCACGAGTGGCAGCCGGTGCAAGTACACGACTCGCTTGAATTGGCGATCGTCACAACCGGTGCACCACGCGAGCGAGTCTTTGCGGTCACAACCAAAGCCACGCAATTAGTGGGCCAAATGGCACTACAGGCCGATGACGTCTTTGTGTTTGGCTGTGAAACCGCTGGTCTCACGCCCGCGCAGCGGGCTTTGTTTCAGCCCGACCAAACGATACGTCTGCCCATGTTGCCGGCGCAACGCAGCCTGAATTTATCGAATGCCGTGGCGATTGTTGTGTTCGAGGCTTGGCGACAGCAAGGCTTTGTTGGGGGCGTTTAGCGCCAGCTAGGCGGCTTAGCGCGAGCAACGCCCCGCAGACACTCGTCGCTTGGCGAGCGCAAAGATGGCCTGTCTTAATCCAAAGACAGGTTCAAACGTGCCATCACCTCATCCCAGCGGGTTTTTTCTGTTTGCATCAAGGCTTGCAACACTTGGGCGCTTGAACCTACCGCAGAAAAATACTGAGTTGAAAATTTATCTTGCATGTCTGGGCGTGACAAAATCTCAGCAAGCACCTCTTGCAGTCTCAACAAAATAGCAGGAGTTGTGCCGGCAGGTGCCAGCATGGCGTGCCACGAAATCGCTTCAAAGCCCTCAAACCCTTGCGCAGCCAGCGGAGCCACTCCAGGCAAAGAGGCGAAGGGCAGCAAACTGGTCACGCCAACCACTTTGAGTTTGCCCTCTTTGGCCTGTGGCATGGCGATGGCGGGCACCATAAACGCGGCTTGAATATCCCCAGCAAGCATGGCGGTGGTCACTTGCGGAAAGCTCGCGTAAGGCACGTGGAGTAGCTCGAGGCCTGCTTTTTGTTTAAATAGCTCCATCGCTAAGTGCGCTGCGCTACCCGCGCCTACCGAACCGTAGTTCAAGGTATTGGGTCGGTTGCGCGCGTACTGCACAAATTCGGCCGTACTGTTGAGGTTTAGCGCTGCGCCCAGCACCAAAACGTTTGGGCTGGTGGCCACCAACGAAATGGGTGCAAGATCGATAGCAGGGTCATAGCCCAACGTCTTTTGATACAGCTTGGGCGCCGTGACTAACGGACCATTGATGGTGTAGAGCAAGGTGTAGCCATCGTTGGGTGCGCGTGCAACGAAGCGTGTGCCAAGGTTGCCCCCAGCGCCCGGTTTGTTTTCGATCACGATGCTTTGCTTGAGCGCTTTGCTTAAGGGGTCGGCGACCTGACGTGCCAACAAATCGGGTGACGAACCAGCCGGAAAAGGTACGACTAAATGAATCGGCCGTTCGGCCGGCCATGCCGCCCAAGTGTTGGGCGTAAACAAGGCGAGCAGTAAGACAAAGAGATGATTGCGCATTTATTCTGTGGTCGCGATACGCGATAAAAGGTTGGTGACAGCATCAAGGGGCTTGATGCCTTCAAATAAAACGTTGCACACCGCTTCGGTGATTGGCATGTCGACGTTGAGTGTCCGTGCCCGCGCGCGGACCGCACGCGCGCACCGCGCACCCTCTGCGGTCAGGCCCGAGGCCAGCAGTGCGTCAAGAGTCTGGCCTTGCCCGATGGCAAGCCCAACCCGCCGGTTACGAGACAGCTCACCGGTTGCGGTCAAGACCAGATCACCCAAGCCCGTGAGGCCAGCGAAGGTGGCTGCCTGCGCACCCAGAGCTTCACCGAAGCGGGTGATTTCGGCCAAGCCACGTGTAATCAGTGCGGCGCGCGCGTTTGTACCCAAGCCTAAGCCATCGCCTACACCGCAGGCAATCGCCACAATATTTTTGAGTGCACCGCCTACCTCAACGCCTAAGACGTCGTCGCTTGTATAGATGCGAATACTGTCACCATGCAGCGCTTGAATCGCGGCAGCGCGTAAGCCCGCGCTTTGACTGGCCACCGCGAGCGCGACCGGTAGCCCGCGTGCCACCTCTTGGGCGAACGAAGGCCCTGATAAAACGCCAGTCGCAATATCGCTCACGGCGGCGAGTGCTGAACGGGCCACTTCGCTCGGGAGTTGACCGCTGTCGGCCTCAAGACCTTTGCAGGTGTACAGGATGCCGGCGAGCCGTGGTGTTTGCTGCGCGAGTTGCTCGGCAAGCTGCTCGCATAGCGCACGCAACCCGGCGAGCGGTACCCCTAAGATCAATAACCCCGGCGCGCTGCCGCCTTGCGCATGCGCAAGTGCCTGCATCAAACTCGCTGTGCAGGCTAAAGAGCTGGGTAGCTTGATCGCAGGCAAGTAGCGTGCGTTTAGGTGCTGCGTGTTGATCGTGTGCGCCAGTGTGGCGTCACGCGCCCACAGCATGGTGGCAGCGTGTCGGGTGGCCGCGCAGGCAAGCGCGGTACCCCAGGCGCCTGCGCCCAGCACTGCGACGTGCTGTTGCGAGGGCGGCCCCTCAGGCGCAGCCATTTGGGGGGCCATCAAGCTATTGTCGCGTCATGCCAGGTGGCAGGATAAGCCCTGACTCGCTGGCGCCGTTTGACGCAGGGGCTGCTTGTGCCGCTTCTGCCATGCGCTGTTCAAACAGTGCCTGGAAGTTGACTTCGGCCAGATGCAAAGGTGGCAACGAGGTGCGCGTGATCGCATCGGCAATGTTTGCGCGCAAGTAAGGATAGAGCATGGTTGGGCACACGATGCCCATTAGTGGATCAAGTTGCTCTGCGGGGACGTTTGCGATTTCAAAGACACCGCCCTGCGTGGCTTCGACGAGGTAAAGAACCTTTTCGCCGATACGCGTGGTGACAGTCACCGTAATCGTGGATTCAAACACGGTTTCAGCAAGCGCCTGGCCGCCAACATTGATCGCGACTTCGACCTGAGGGCCCTCTTGTTCAAGAAAAATATTCGGTGCATTGGGCATTTCGAGTGACAGATCTTTGAGATAGACACGCTGCATATTGAACACAGGCGCGTTGGTATTTTGAGCTTGATCGGCTTGGCCGTTTTGGTCAGACATAAATAACTCTCTAATTTCAGGGGAGGGGAAATAATCGTATGGCTAGCTGGCGTGGTGGCGGGCGAGTAGAGCACAGCGCGCAACAACTTTGCCTCGCACTGTGCGCACGACAATTAGCCGTTGAGCAAAGGCATCAACTTGCCTTCGCGGTCAAGCGCCGACAGGTCGTCAAAGCCGCCTACGTGGGTGTCGCCGATATAGATTTGTGGCACGGTGCGTCTGCCCGTGCGCTCCATCATCAGGGTGCGCTGTTCGGTGTCAACATCAATGCGAATTTTTTCGATTTCGGTCACGCCGCGCTGGGTTAAGAGCATTTCAGCACGCGAGCAATAGGGGCAATAGCCGGTGGTATACATCACAACTTTAGGCATGGTCAGGCTCCGGTTTTATTAGCAGTCACAGGTAGCCCGGCGGTCATCCAGGCTTTTAGTCCCCCATCAAGGGTGACAACTTCAGTAAACCCAAGTTTGCGTAAGCGCGTTGCTGCGCCGATTGCGCTACGGCCGACATCGCAAATCAAAATAATCGGTTTGTTTTTGGGCAGGGCTGCGGCCTTTTTTTCGAAGTCGCCTAAGGGCACGTTGCGGGCTTGGGGCACGTGACCAGCGTTAAAGGCCTCTGAGGGGCGAACATCGACTAACACCGCATGCTGGTGGTTCATCATTTGTACCGCTTGGGTGCTTGAAATTGCCGCACCGGCACGGCTGCGCAGGATCATGGGCCAAGAGAGCGCCAGCCCCGAACCTAGCGCGACGGCTATCAGAAGCAGGTTATTTTGATTGGAGAAAAAATCCACGGTGTGTCCAAATAAGTACGGTTAACCCCTAAATTATCGGGGAGGGTGGGCGTAGCGCGTCAGACAATTATAAAATGGTGTCCTTCTTCACACTTTAACCTGTGTCAGCCATGTATAAATTAGTCTTAATGCGTCACGGCGAAAGCCAGTGGAATCTCGAAAACCGCTTTACTGGCTGGACTGATGTCGATTTGACCGAGGCCGGCCGCGAGCAAGCGCGCAAAGCGGGCGAATTACTCAAAGAAAAAGGCTACGGCTTTGATTTGGCTTATACCTCGGTGCTGACGCGCGCAATTCGCACGCTTTGGCTGGCGCTCGATGCAATGGGTACGATGTATGTGCCGATTCATAACAGCTGGCGCTTAAACGAGAGGCATTACGGCGATTTGCAGGGCCTAAACAAAGCCGAAATGGCCGCACAATATGGCGATGAGCAGGTGTTGATTTGGCGTCGTGCCTATGCGATTGCGCCCAACCCCCTTGCCTTAGACGACCAGCGTCACCCGCGGTTTGATTCGCGCTACAGCAAGCTCACGCCCGAACAGTTGCCGGCAACCGAGTGTTTAAAAGACACCGTAGAAAGGGTGTTGCCCTTCTGGAGCGAAAGCATCGCTCCCGCTATCCGCGCGGGTCGCAGGGTGCTTGTGGCTGCCCATGGCAATAGCTTGCGCGCCTTGATTAAACACCTTGATGGCGTGTCAGACGATGAGATCGTTCATCTGAACATCCCCACCGGGCAACCGCTGGTGTATGAACTCGATCAAGATTTAAACCCCATCCGGCACTACTACTTGGGCGACCCCGCCGAGATCGAGGCGGCGATGGCGGCCGTTGCGGCGCAAGGCAAGGCCAAAAAGGAGTAAGCCCATGCGCCAGCTCACGCGGTGGCTGTGTGGGGCGCTCATTGGGTTAGCGGTTTTGGGCGCTGCGTGCGCTTCGACGGCAGAAATTGCCGCCCAACAAGCACAGGTCGAGCGCGAACGCGTCGAGCTGCGTGCACGCATCGGGCTTTTGCAAAAAGAACTTGATGAACGCGCGGCGCTGCGTAAAGAGGCCGCCGATGCGCTGCAGGTCTCTGAGGCGGCCATCTCGGTGATGACCCGACGGTTGGGCGAGTTGGGCACGCAGTTGCGCCAGGCGCAGTCAGAGCTCGATGAGTTGCAAGTTCAATTTAAGCGACAGTTTGGCGTGCTCGTCGCGCGGCGCGATGAGCTGTCTAACCAGCTGCGCAAGCAGTACTCAAGCGGTCTTTCACCCTGGACGGCGCTGCTGTCAGGCGACGACCCGCAGCAGATTGGTCGTGATTTGACCTATCTGGATTACATCTCGCGGGCGCGCTCGCTGGCGGTGACGGCGGTCAAAAACGAAATCGAACGTTTGGCCGAGCTTGAAGAAAAAACCGAGTTGCGGCGGCAGGATGTGGTGCGCCTGGTGCAAGAAACGACCGAGCAAAAAACGCTACTCGAGGTGCAAAAAAGAGAGCGCGCCACGGTGTTAGCTCGGATTGAGGGTCAATTACAAGCTCAGCGCGCTGAAGCCGCAACGCTTGGTCGAGACGACAAGCGGCTGTCAGACTTGGTAGACAACCTAGCGGGGCAGCTAGAGGCCGCCCGCGAGGCTGCGCAGGCCGCCGAGACAGCCCGCAAAGCCGAGGCAGCACGTCAGGCTGAGCAAGCGCGTCAAGAACAGGCACGGCGCCAGGCCCAAGAAGAGAGCCAGGCTAAAGAGCGCCAAGCTGCGCAAGCCGAGGCCGCTGCGGCGTCTGCGCGTTCAGCTGAACGAACTGCTTCAACGCAAGCGGCTGGCGCTGGGCTGAAGCCTGGGTTACGTTGGCCCGTCAAGGGGCAAGTGATGGCGCGTTTTGGCACTAACCGACCCGAAGGCGGGGTCTGGCGCGGCGTGTTGTTGCGGGCGCCTGAAGGGGCTTCGGTGCAGGTTGTGGCTTCGGGCACGGTGGTTTACGCAAACTGGTTGCGTGGTTTTGGAAATTTGATCATCATTGATCACGGGCAGCAATATCTCAGCGTCTACGCCTATAACCAAAGTTTGCTTAAGCAAATTGGCGATGCTGTCGAGGTAGGCGAGACGATTGCCCTTGCAGGAAGTACCGGTGGACAGGTGGATTCGGCTCTATACTTCGAAATACGGCATCGTGGGTCGGCGGTCGACCCGGTTCAGCTTTTGGCGCGTTAAAACGCGTCGCGCAGTCGCAAGCAGTTAGCTTCAACGGTTTTCAACTCAGGAACGTGCATGGGCACTCGCAAAATACATGGTTTTGGTCTGGTATCGGTTGGTATTGTGGCCGGCATTCTGCTCAGCATGGGGATCACCGCGCTCGCACAGCGTGGCTCGCCTTTGCCGCTTGACGAATTAAGACAGTTCTCGAATGTCTTGTCTGCGATTAAAAATAATTATGTCGAGCCCGTCACAGATAAAAAACTGATTGATGGTGCGATTGCTGGGATGCTGTCTGATCTCGATCCACACTCGGCGTATTTGGATGCCGATGCGTTTAAAGAAATGCAAACCGCAACGCAAGGCGAATTTGGTGGCTTAGGCATTGAGGTGGGCACAGAAGATGGCATGGTCAAGGTGATCTCGCCGATCGAAGACACGCCTGCTGCCCGCGCCGGTATTCGTGCCGGTGATTTGATTTCAAAAATCAACGATACGTCAACCAAAGGTCTGTCACTGACCGAGGCGGTCAAGATGATGCGTGGCCCGGTGAAAACACCGATCACGCTGTCGATTATTCGGCAGGGCCAGGCGCAACCCATCGTGATCAAAATTGTGCGCGATACGATTCGCGTGCGCAGTGTACGCAGCAAAATGCTCGACAACAACATCGGTTATGTGCGCATTGCACAGTTTCAAGAAAAGACCGGCTCAGACCTCGTACGTCACCTCAAAGACTTAAGTGTGAAAGGCGCCCCACGCGCCTTGATTCTTGATCTGCGCAACGATCCGGGTGGCTTGTTGAATAGCGCGATCGGTGTGTCGGCCGCTTTTCTTCAGCCCAACGCGCTGGTGGTATCGACCGACGGCCGTGTTGCGGATGCAAAGCATAAATACTTGGCAGTGGCGTCAGATTACGCACGTGGCGAGTCTGATTATCTCGTTGGCTTGCCTGCTTGGGTTAAAACCATACCCATGGTAGTTTTGGTCAATGTGGGCTCGGCCTCGGCATCTGAAATTGTGGCTGGTGCACTGCAAGACCACAAGCGCGCTCTGATCATGGGTAACCGCACGTTTGGTAAGGGCTCGGTGCAAGTGATTTTGCCGATCTCTGAAAACACCGCGATTAAGCTCACCACTTCACGCTATTACACGCCTAAAGGCCGCTCGATTCAGGCGACCGGTATCGTCCCCGATGAGGTTGTGGCTGATACCGCCGAAGGCGATTTATTCAGAGTGCCGCGCGAGGCTGATCTACAGCGCCATCTCAGTAACCGTCAAAACGAAACCGAAGTAAAAGGGACCGTTGACGAGCCTCCTTTGGCCGATACCACTAAAGTATTCACGTTTGGTGCGCCTGACGACTTTCAGTTACAGCAAGCGATTAATTTCTTAGATGGTAAGCCGTTGCAAAAAGCGGTCGCGCGTCCTAAGGCTGTCACAGCGGTGCAAACAAGCGAGGGCGCTGTACCTAAAGCGGTGTCGCCAAGTGAGGGTGCTGCGACTCGCAAATGAACGATGCGCAATTGCTTCGTTATGCCAGGCATATCTTGCTCGATGAGTTTGGCATCGAGGGGCAAGAAAAACTTCTGGCTGGCAAGGCCCTTATCGTAGGCGCGGGCGGGCTGGGCTCGCCGGCCGCGATGTATCTGGCCTCTGCCGGTGTGGGCACCATTATTTTGGCTGATCACGACACCGTTGAGATCAGTAATTTGCAGCGTCAAATTTTGCATAACACCGGCCGGCTAGGCCATTTAAAAGCCGAGTCTGGGCGCGAGACCATGCACGCGCTCAACCCGGATATCATCGTTCAGGCTCTGACCACCCGCATGGACGCCGAATTGCTTGACGCGCAAATCGCCCAAGTCGATGTGGTTTTAGATTGCACGGATAATTTTGCTACGCGTCATGCGATTAATCGCGCGTGTGTCAAACACAACACGCCTTTAGTCTCGGGCGCTGCTATTCGGTTTGAAGGGCAAATTAGTGTGTTTGATCCGCGCGACCCTGCGGCACCCTGCTACCACTGCTTATTTCCTGAGGCCGAGGATGTCGAGGCGATCACTTGCGCGTCAACAGGCGTCTTTGCTCCACTGGTTGGTATTATTGGCAGCATGCAAGCTGCCGAGGCGATCAAAGTCTTAGCCCAGGTCGGGCAATCATTAAAGGGTCAGTTATTGATTCTGGATGCCTTTGAGATGGACTGGCACCGCGTGAAAGTACAGCGCGATCCTGGCTGCCCGGTCTGTGCTCAGCGACTGGTAAGCGATTAAGGATTGACGCCAAGCTGATTATTGACCGTTAGCCCAAAATCAGTCGTAATTGTGCGTCAATGTGTGTAGTGGGAGTGGCCTGCCAACGACTTTGCGCAAAGCGCAGCCAGCTGCCCAAGACACAATTCGTTAACAATGCGGCCATGGGCGTGACTTCGGTGGTTGGCGCAAGTGTGCCGCCAGTCAGCGCACTGCGCAGCGCTTGTTTAAAAGTCGTTTCAATACGCTCTGTAATCTGACTGACCCGAGCCTGCAGCCTTTCATCTTCGGTGACGAGGGCATCACCGCTCAGTACCCGCGTCATGCCGCGATTGCGTTCGGCAAACGTCACCAACATCACTGCAATTTTGCGCGCCTGCTCGACACCATTGGCTTCGCTGGCAACGATTTGATTGACTAAGGTAAAAACGGTGGTTTCAATAAACTCAAACAGGCCTTCAAACATTTGCGCTTTACTGGCAAAGTGCCGGTAAAGGGCTGCTTCAGAGCATTGCAGACGGGCGGCTAAGGCGGCAGTCGTGATGCGCGCTGCCCTGGGTTGTTCGAGCATTTCTGCCAGCATCTGCAGGATCTGATGTTTGCGTTCGCCTGTTTTCGCTGACATGGTCATCTCGCGCAACATGAAGGATGGAAAAAAGCCGACGTGACTTATACGCCTCGTAGGGGTCGCTTGCGCAATAATAAGTCGCCCACGCAGTTTACCCGCAAGTCGACAAAATCGGGGCGTCCGCTTTTGAAGCGGCCAAATTGTGAACCGGGGTGAAAGACATGCACCGTACGTAAGCCGGCTTTACGGGCACTGCGTAGGTTTTCAATCGTATCTTCAACCAAGACGGCCCGCCTGGGGTGAACACCCTCGTGGGCCAGGATGTAACGCATGAGCGCGACGGAGGGCTTGGGCTGAAACCGACCCAGAAACTGCATTTGTTCGATACCCCAGAGGTGGTCGAAGCAGCGCAAAATCCCTAGGTGTTTGAGCACTGCCCGGGCGTAATGCAAAGGCGCATTGGTGACTAATACTTTGCGTCCAGGTAAGCGATTGAGCTTATCGCGTAGCCCGCGTTCGGCTTTGACGAGCGGGGCAACTTCAAAAGCATGACTGCGCTGTAAAAAGGCGTGCGGGTCAATATTGTGATGCCGCACCAACCCAAGCAGAGTAGCACCGTAACGTCGATAGTAACGGGTGCGTAGTTCGTTTGCCGCGGCCTCATCGAGGTCGAGGCTTTCCATGACCGCAGCGGTCATGCCAAGATTGATTTCGCGAAAAATTTTGTGCGAGGTGTCGTGCAGCGTATTGTCGAGATCAAACAGCCAAACCGGCGCTTGTTGCGTGTTGAGCGTTGACTCGGAGCGCTTGCTTGCGCCCAGCAAGGGGCGATGCACTCCAGCCCGGCGCGAACGCACCGGGGGATGCTGAGGAAACCGCAGCCGAGGCACTGGCCGCTTAGTCGGATGAAATCATGGTCCCGACCCCTCGGTCGGTCAAGATCTCAAGCAATAAACAGTGAGGCACACGACCGTCTACGACGTGCACGGACTTCACGCCGTTACGCGCCGCGTCAAGCGCTGACGAAATTTTTGGCAACATGCCGCCCGAAATCGTGCCATCGGCAAATAATGCGTCAATGGTCGTGGCTGAAAGCGAGCGCAACAGTTTGCCGTCTTTATCGAGCACGCCTGGGGTGTTGGTCATCATGAGCAGTTTTTCTGCGCCCAAGACTTCGGCCATTTTGCCGGCCACGACATCGGCATTAATGTTGTAGGCCAAGCCATCTTCGCCATAGCCAATCGGTGAAATCACCGGAATAAACTGATCGTCTTGCAGGGCTTTGACAACCGCGGGCTCGACATGCTCGATGTCGCCTACAAAACCGATATCAATCGGATGAGAAGGGTCTTCTTTGTTGGGCATGAGCTTCTTTTTAGCCTGAATCAAACAGCCGTCTTTGCCCGTTAAACCAACTGCTTTGCCGCCCGCCTCGTTGATCATGAGCACGATGTCTTGCTGTACTTGACCGCCTAGCACCCACTCAACGACCTCCATGGTGTCGGCATCGGTCACGCGCATGCCTTGTATAAACGTCCCTTTTTTACCGATACGGCGCAGCGCCTCGTCAATTTGCGGGCCTCCGCCATGAACCACAATGGGATTGAGGCCGATCAGCTTGAGCAACACCACATCGTGCGCAAAGCTGCGTTGTAAGACCTCTTCGGTCATGGCGTTGCCACCGTACTTAATCACGATCGTTTTGCCATGAAAACGCTTGATGTAAGGCAAGCTTTCAGACAAAACTTTTGCAACGACTTCAGGAGGCATCTGTGAGGATTGGGGCTGGCTAGTCATGGGGCGTTTGCAACAGTAAAGGCGTGTTGAGGGAAGAGAGGCATCAGTAAAATTTAAATAATTGTAGTGGGCGGCGAGCGCCTCAGCCTGCGAGCGCTTTTTCGAGCGTGCCGCGAAACTCTGCTTTGTTGTACTCGCCTAAATAGCGTTTGAGGATACGACCATTTTTATCGATGAGAAAAGCGGTTGGCGTGAGTTTGACGTCACCGAAAGCCTGAGCAACTTGCCCCACAGTATCGAGTGCGACGGTAAAGGGAAGCTTGCGCGTCTCAACAAAATTAATCACGTAGTTGGCGGGGTCGTATTGCATGGCGACTGCGATGATTTCGAAGCCCTGCGCGTGGTATTTGCTGTAGTTTTCGATGCTGTCGGGCATTTGCGCCACACAGGTGACACAGCTGGTTGCCCAAAACTTGACGAGCACGACCTTACCGCGCAGCTCAGACATTTTTAACTGCTTGCCCGAGAGTGTTGAAAAAGTCACTTCGGGTGCTTGCGCGGGCGGGCTGGCAAATAGCCAGAAGCCCAACACGCCGAGTGTCACCAACACGGCCGCGGCGAACAGTTTTTTCATCTGATCGGAAGAACTTCAACGCCAGCGCCACTTGCTGGTGTTGCAGCGGCGGGAGCCTCGCCTAAGGGCGTCGTGTTACTGCTGGATGTTTTGTTGAATATACGATTCGAGTCGTCAAGTTTGTTTGCCTCGGCAGCCGAGATCACTTGAAAGAGCTTGTCAACGCGTTTGACGCCACTGACCTGCGCTGAGGCTGCTGCCGCAAGATCACCCTCACGTTGGGTAACTAGACCCATTAGATACACCACGCTGCGATCGGTCACCACCACAATCGTGCGCGAAGGGATCTCGTTGGTGGTAGCCAGCGTTGTCATCACTTTAGAGGTGATCCAGGTGTCGTTGCTAAGCTCGCCAAACGAGGCGGTTTCTTTAACAATGTTGACCTGATTGGAAACCGACTTCACACTTTGGGTTTTGCGCGCAATTTCAGTCATTTCAGCTTTACGGTCGTTACCCAGCGAGTCGCCGGTGATCAACACGACACCATCGTAGCTGGTGGTGGTGACACGCACGCTGTCCCCAAATTTTGACCGAATTGAGTTGGCCACTTTAATTTCGATGCTTTTGTCTTCGACCTGCTGACCAACGGTGCGGCGATCGACCGCAACAATGCCGGTCGTGGCAGCAGCCCCACCGATTAACAGCGGCACACAGCCTTGCAATAAAGCGCTTGTGCCGGCTAAGGCAAGACAGAGCGTCAGCGGACGAACAAAAGGGGCAAGCAGTCTCATGCGGGGTCTCCGAGTAATAACGTGTCAATGCCATCGCATAGCAGGTGTAGCAAAAGAATATGAACTTCTTGAATGCGCATCGTACGATCGTGTGGCACACACAAATGGATGTCATCGGGCAGCAGCAGGTTGCCGATGGTGCCACCCCCTTTGCCCGTCAGTGCAATCACTTTCATTTCACGCGCGTGCGCAGCTTCAATTGCGAGTTGCACATTGGTTGAGTTGCCACTCGTTGAGATCGCGACCAGCACATCACCTGGTTGACCTAGCGCCATAATTTGCCGTGCAAAGACTTGATCAAAGCCGTAGTCGTTACCCACTGCGGTCAAAATTGAAGTGTCGGTGTTGAGTGCGACGCCCGCGAGCGGCAAGCGGTCGCGTTCGAAGCGCCCCACCAGCTCGGCGATAAAGTGCTGGGCATCGGCGGCTGAACCGCCGTTGCCGCAAGCGAGCATTTTGGCGTTATTGGTGACGCAGCCAAAGCACAGGTCAATGGCGCGCAACAGCGGCGCAGACAGAACTTGCATGCTGCGATGTGTGGCAGCCATGTTGTCTTCGAAATGGGCGGTCAGTTTAGCGGCGAGATCCATGGTGTACGCGAAAGCAATGAATGCTGAATTATCTCATTTATCCTGAGTGAGGCGAACAGCATCGCGATACCAGACCGCCCCGTCGGATTCGAAGGCGATGACGTCCAGCCGGTAGGTGGGTATTTGTCGGTCAAAATGACGGCGCACGAGCTTGGGCAGCCACCATTGCGCAGAACGTAAAAAGCGTTGTTGCTTGGCGTCTGAGACGCTTGCCGCAGCGCCCCCAAAGCGCCTTGAGGCGCGCCGCCTGACTTCGATAAACACCAAGTGTGCGCCATCTCGCACGACCAGGTCGAGCTCGCCTAGTGGGCAGGTGAGTTGCCGACCTAACAGTTGGCAGCCAGCCTGTTGCGCCAGACGCCAGGCGGCTTGTTCGTAGTGATCGCCGGTTTGCTGACGCGCCGAGCGCTGAGGCGCGCGGGCCATTTGATTAGGATCAGGCTTTGCCCGCGCTTGCCTGGCAAGCTTGCGCTTGCGTGCCTGCAGGGCTTTACGTTGCGCCTGTTGTGCAAGTAAAAACAAGGGCTCAACGGGTGATTGGTCTGCTGCCATGGATTAAAGTGTTGCCGAAAGAAGCGTGTCTGAGCGGTTGCACGGACATGAATTGTGGTTGGGAGGGTCAAGTGTCACGGCTTAGGTGCCAAGAGGGTGGGCTCTGGTAAGTTGCAAGCCGGACATCTACCGACGGGCGGACTACACTGCCACAATTCACTTCCTCCGTGTAGCACCATGACCGAACCTGTCCTACCTGAAGATTTGCCTGATGCCTGGCAGCGTGTCGGACAGCGCGTCGACGCACAGTCTTGGCCTACCCATGCGCTGTATGTGGTCGCTACGCCGATCGGCAACCTAGGGGATCTGACCTTGCGTGGCTGGCAGGCTCTGAATCGTGCAGATGTGATCGCGGCTGAGGATACCCGGGCGAGCCGCACCCTCATGGACGCGTGGGGCATCACGACCCCCTTGATTGCGGTGCACCGGCACAACGAGGCCAGTGCGGCCGCCGCGATTGTCGAGCGTTTACAAGCGGGTCAGCGGGTGGCTCTGGTGTCAGACGCTGGGTCGCCGGCCGTCAGCGACCCTGGCGGGCGAGTCGTTCAAGCGGTGCACGCAGCCGGCCTGAAGGTCGTACCCCTGCCTGGGCCCAGTGCGGTGATTGCTGCGTTGATGGCGACCGGCGTGACGACCGACGCTCACCCAGGCTTTGTGTTTGCGGGCTTTGCGCCCACCAAATCGATGGCGCGTCAGCGTTGGATCCGTACCTGGACACAGTTGCCTGCAGCGACCGTATTTTATGAGGCGCCGCATCGAATTGTGGCAAGCGTACAAGATCTGCTTGAAGTCTTGGGACCCGACCGACAAGTCGCCTTCGCACGCGAGCTGACCAAACGCTTTGAAGAGCTTGCTAGCATGCCACTGGGCCAGGCACTGGGCTGGCTAGCGGCAGACTCACACCGCGAGCAGGGAGAATACGTGGTGATTGTGTCTGCACCCGAGGTGGTCGCAAGTGCCGACCTTGAGCTCGAGGGTGGTGCAGCGATTGACGTTTGGTTAGATGCTTTGCTTGAGTCTGTTTCGGTACGCGATGCGGCGCGCATTGCCGCTAAAGCCACCGGCTTACCCCGCGATACGCTCTATGCGCGTGCCCTGTCGCGCAAGCCCGCGCAGTAGGCTCGTCCGGGCTTCAAGGCGATGACAAACTTGGGGCGACCCCGGTTGAGGCTTGCACGGAGTTAATCGCTTGCACCGCAGCTTCGCGGCTGGCAAAGGGGCCAATCCTGACGCGGTGCAGATTATTCGTCATTTGTTCAACACGCACCGAGGCGATTAATTCAGCCGGGACTTGGCTTTGGATGCGCGCGGCAAGCGCCCGCGCTTTGCTCGCATCAGAGAATGCACCAAGCTGTAAATACATGCTGTCTGGCGTAGCCGCAGTTGGTGCGGGTGCACGAGTGGTCGCTGCCACATTCACCGCTGCGGGTGCCGACTGCCAGTTTCGAATTTGATCCGGCGTGATGCGTTCAACGACGACCTCGGTGCTGCCTGGGCCCAGCATGCCCAGTTTGTAGGCGGCAACATACGATAAATCAATCACACGGTCATTTAAAAAGGGCCCCCGATCGTTGACCCGTACGACAACGCTTTTGCCGGTTGAGATGCGCGTGACGCGCGCATAGCTGGGCAAGGGTAAGGTTGGGTGCGCGGCGGTCATGGTGTACATGTCGTAGCGCTCGCCATTGGCGGTTGAGTTGCCATGAAACTTTTTGCCGTACCAAGAGGCGCGCCCTTTTACTTTGTAGGGTCCACCAGTGACATCTGGCGTATACGTTTTACCAAACACCACGTAGGGCTTGCTGGTGCTGGGCGTGAACGGTTCTATTTTGGG
Source organism: Bordetella parapertussis (assembly GCA_945911685.1). GTDB lineage: Bacteria > Pseudomonadota > Gammaproteobacteria > Burkholderiales > Burkholderiaceae_B > Zwartia > Zwartia parapertussis_K. The sequence continues at coordinate 8,920 of CAMEAW010000029.1, read as the reverse complement.
TACTGCGTCGAGCACGGCATCGAGGTTGGCTGGCGGGTTCGCGTCGGGGCCGTCATCTAAGTAATACCCGCCGCCGCGGCGCGCACCACCCGAGCATGCGACAAGCAGAACGATGACCAAATACATACATACCAGTCGCCCGACGCGGATGACGGTATCGTGCATTAGCTGAGCCCGGGCTGGTTGCGATGTCGTACGAGCAATTGAGTGTGGTCAGCGAAATGACGCGCCAGCGCTTCAACTACGTAGACCGAGCGGTGTTTGCCACCGGTGCAACCGATTGCCACCGTTAAGTAGCTACGGGTATCTTCGGTGTAGCGCGGCAGCCACTTGCGGATAAAACCTTCAATATCGGCGATCATCTGTTGCACATCGTCAAAACCAGCCAGCCAGTCGGCCACTGGCTGGTCGCGACCCGTCAGGGGGCGCAGCGCTGGGTCGTAGTGCGGATTGGGTAGACAACGCACATCGAAGACCATATCGGCATCGCGTGGTACGCCGTGTTTGAAGGCGAAAGATTCGAAGGTGAGCAGTAAAGGGCTGCGATCTGCCTGGACTAAATCTCGAACCCACGCACGGAGCTGACCAGGTGTGAGCCCAGAGGTATCGATGACTTGCCCTTGGCTGCGCAGCGGATCCAACAGCTCGCGCTCTTGGGCGATACAGTCTTCAAGGGACAGGACTTGACCTTTTTTGCGCATGCGATCTGAAAGAGGATGGCGGCGCCTTGATTCAGCGTAGCGCTGAAGCAGGGTTTCATCAGTCGCCTCAAGAAAGACGACGCGTAATTGTGTGTTGCCAGCACGCAGCGCTGTGATGATTTCAGGAAGTTCGCCGAGTTCATCGGCCGAGCGGGCGTCGATCGCAACCGCAATACGCTCGCCAGCGTTGTCGCGACGTGAAGTGATAAATTCATGCAAAAAGCGTACTGGTAGGTTGTCGACACAGGTGTAGTCGGCGTCTTCAAGCATGCGCAACGCTACTGATTTGCCCGAGCCAGAGATCCCGGTGATCAAGACGACGTTCAGGGCGCCCATTTACCGGCTACCTTGTGCAATGGCTGCGGCTTGGCGTTCCATGAACTCAGCCAGAGTGTCAATCCCGCGTAATTTCAAAATGGTGTTGCGTACGGCCGCCTCGACGAGCACGGCTAAATTGCGCCCTGCAGCGACTTGCAGCATCACCTTGCGGATCGGACAGCCCAGCAGCTCTTGTGTCATGTCTTGCAGCGGCAAGCGTTCAAACTTATCTTGAGCCGTTGCACGAACAAGATGCACGATTAGCTTAAGTTTCATTTTTCGACGTACTGAGGTTTCGCCAAAAATCGTACGGATATTGAGCAGACCTAAACCTCGAACCTCAAGCATGTTTTGCAGGAGCGTGGGGCAGTGCCCATCAATCACGTGGGGCGAGGTGCGCGAGAGCTCGACCGCGTCATCAGCGACCAGACCATGGCCGCGCGAAATCAATTCGAGCGCTAATTCGCTTTTGCCCAAGCCAGACTCGCCGGTAATTAAAACACCCAAACCAAGCACGTCCATAAACACGCCATGGACAGTGGTAACGGGTGCCAGCCGGCGGGTCAGATAAATCCGTAGTAAGTCGATGAGTTGTGCGGCGGGTACGGCGGTCGACAGTAAGGGCACATGATTGCGGTCGCACTCTTGAATGAGGTCGTCGGTTGCCGTTAAACCATCCGCAATCAGAATCGCGGGCACCCCGCCTGCTAAGAGTTCTTCGAGATGGTGCACGCGTCGGCGCGTATCAAAGCGCGTGTAGTAAGCCATCTCTTCGCGACCAAACACTTGAATGCGCGAGGGATGAATCAGGTTTAAGTGCCCGATGAGGTCGGCTGCGGCCATGCCGTTATCTGGGATGCGACGGTCTGCCGCCGACTGACCTGCGACCCAGTTAAACGGGATGTCTTCAAGATTGTCGTGTACTAGATCTTGCACCGTCAGCATAGCGGCTCCGAGAGTTCAGCGTGAAGACGTGCGAGTGTTTAGGCCAAGCCCGTGGTCAGCAACCGGTGCACCACGGTCGAATCCGTTTCGCGCGCCAGAGTCAGACGAAAGGTGTCGTCTGAAAACAATTGTGCGACTTCAGCTAGTATATCCAGATGTTGTTGCGCAGCGTTTTCTGGCGCCAACAGAAAAAGAAGTTGACTGACGGGCTGGCCGTCAGGCGCCTCGAAGGCGATTGGTTTGGCTAGCCTAAAAAAGGCCGCGATCGACTGCTTGAGGCCTTTGACGCGACCATGGGGCACGGCAATCCCGGCACCTAGCCCTGTTGAGCCCAAGCGCTCGCGCGCAAACAAACTTTCGTAGACGGCGGCGCGCTCAAGCCCGTGTCGGTTCTCAAACAAAAGACCGGCTTGTTCGAACACGCGCTTTTTACTGGTCACTGCCAGCTCAAGCACAATATTTTCAACAGGCAAGATACGCGACAAAAGTTTCATGCGTTGATTATATGACGCAGTGTTTGAAGCGCTAAAGATCGCTTGACAGGCGCGCCAATCCCCGCACTCAGGATAGGGCTGCCGTTAGAGCACTAAAAATTTTGCCCCAAGCCAGAAGGAGCTGACATGGGGCTGTTATGCGCAGAACAAAAACCACTACATGCTAAGACTTAAGCCGCTTCAAATAGCTGGCGTTTGGCTGCGATGTGATGGTGATTTTGGGTGCGATCTTTGTGTTGAATAATCTTGCGGTCTATTTTATCGACCAGTAAGTCGATTGCCGCATAGAGATTGTCGGCTAGTGCTTCGCAATGTATGTCTTTACCTCGAACATGCAGCGTGATTTCAGCGCGATGTTTCAAGGGCTCAAGCGAGAGCATGACTTGGATATCAATTACGTGGTCGAAATGACGCAAAACGCGTGCCGTTTTACTGTGGATATATTCACGTATTGCAGGGGTAACGTCTAAGTGGTGACCAATGATGCTTAGGTTCATAGCGTACTCTCCAAAAAAGTGAAGGGGTGCGCGGATGCGCGAAAAGGACGTCTAGGCTGACCTCGTGTTTGAGTGGATAACAGTTTTAAGTTTAGTCAGATCGCCCTAGAAATCAAGAGCAAAAGACCTATTTATGTCACGTTGAAGACATATATTTTTGGCAAAGTTGAGCTTACGCAAGCTCTGGCCTGAAAAGGCAGTTACATCTTGAAATGTTCGCCTAAGTAAACCTTGCGTACCGAGGCGTCGTTGATGATTTCCTCAGGCTTGCCAGTGGTCAGGACTTTACCTTCGCTGATAATGTACGCGCGGTCACAAATGCCCAGGGTTTCGCGTACGTTGTGATCGGTAATTAAGACGCCGATCCCTCGGCTTTTCAGAAAGCGTACGATTCGCTGGATTTCGATCACTGCGATGGGGTCTACGCCGGCGAACGGTTCGTCGAGCAAAATAAAGCGGGGGCGTGTAGCCAGTGCGCGCGAAATCTCAACCCGGCGTCGTTCGCCCCCCGAAAGCGAGAGCGCACTATTGCGTCGGATGTGTGTAATTTGAAGCTCTTCGAGCAGCGAGTCGAGCTGCTGTTCGATCATTGCCTTTGAAAACTTCTTGCCCTCGTGGTCAATTTGAAGCTCAAGCACGGCACGAATGTTTTCTTCAACGGTCAGGCGCCTGAACACAGAGGCGTCCTGTGGAAGGTAGGACACACCACGACGCGCACGCTGATGAATCGGCATGCTGCTGATAGGAGTCTCGTCGATCTGGATGCGGCCAGCGTCGGCTGCGACCAGGCCGACGATCATGTAAAAACTGGTGGTTTTGCCAGCGCCGTTCGGGCCAAGCAGGCCGACAACTTCGCCGCTGTTGACCGAGAGCGAAACATCTTGCACAACCATGCGCCCGCCATACGACTTGCGCAAACCCGTGGCGCTCAGCCGCCCTGGAGTGAGATGTTCAGAGGAGTTTGTCGAACCAACTTCGTTTGTTGTTTGCATGTGACCAGAAATCAAGGACGAGCAGGCGGCGCCGCGGGTTGCCGTCGCGCACCCGCTGCAGGCGCTGCTGCGGGTTTAGCAGGGGCAGTGCTTGGGGCGACCGCGGGCAGGTTGGCCTCTTTCGCCTTGCATTCTGCAACGGCTGCATCGGCCCGTGCGCGAGGTTGCGCGACCGAACGCACCCGCCCGCCGCTGTTGGCTGAGTCGGGGCCAGAAAACGCTTCGTAGACATCGGTTTTTTGGCTATAGCGCACGCGCTCGCCGCTGACGGTGTCAAAGTGTTGACCACAAATGTAGCGTGTCACGATCGCCTGACCGATCAAGTCAAAGGTTTCGGTTTTGCCGTTGTATTCGGCACGTACGCCAACACCCTCAAGAACTTCATAGACTTCAGGGCGCGCTTGCCGAATCAATACGCGTTTACCCGGTTTGACTGTGCCGGTGCCATATTGAAAACCTTCAGGGTCTTCGCGCAGGTGCAGGCTATCTGCATTCATGGTCATCAGCCCGCGCGTCATGACAACGTTGCCGGTAAACGTGCTTTCTCGCTTGGTATCGTCAAAATGTAAAGTGTCTGACAAAATTGTTGTCACAGGCTCTTCTTGTGGCGCCACGGCTGCGGTTGAAGAGGGCTTTTTTTGAGCCTGAGCCACGCCTAGCAGTGCGCACAAGCCAAACGCGAGCAACAAGCGAATCGAGCGGTGAGAGTGCAGGTCAATCATCATCGTTTTGGCTGCGTCGCGGCAGGTTCAGAGTTGTCGGTTGGGTCTTTCGGTGCAATTTCAACGTCGGTTGATTTAAACACGTCTAGTTGTTGTGTGGCATTGTTATAGCGCATGCCCGTCCCACTCATACGCGAGCGCCCACTGGTGGCGATGGCGGGCAGGTCGGTGTAGGCGAGGTCTTTTTTGATCAACATAGTGACCTCATCAGTCCGAAAGTTCAGCGGCTGACGTTTAGCGTCACCCAACCTGAGTACTACAGCATCGCCCTTCATCACGATACGATCACCCTCTTCAAAGACGGTGGCCGAGCGCGCGGTGGCAATAGTGAGCGGGTTATCTGCTTTCAGGCCAAATGCGCGCGGGCGGACGACGTCGTAGGATTGATCGTCTGGAAAGTGTTCCATGAGATCGCCCTCGAGCCGATGAATCACTAAGCCATTTTCGTCGGTGCGCACCAGCACAATTTGTGTCGCCCAGTGGTCACGCTCGTGCGTCAGTCTGACCGGTGGATCAATCTCAACCGCGCGTTGAGAGTAATCAGCGGCCCACCAAGTGCCCATCACCAAAGAGGTGAGAATCACCAGCGAGACGATAATCGCAAAGCGTTCTTTCATTTGGCGACCTTCATTGCACAGGCCCGGTGCCCAGCAGCCCGGGCTGGAAGAAGACCCCGAGGCGTTGTTGGGCAGCCAAAATGAGATCGCAGCACTCGCGAGCGGCCCCGTGACCACCGCGCCGCTCTGAGACCCAGTGCGCGGCTTGAGTAATGTAGGTCGGTGCATCGGGCACTGAGGCTGAAAACCCAGCGCGTTGCATCGCAGGTAAATCGATCAGGTCGTCACCCATAAAGCCCGTTTGCTCTAGCGCGACGCCAAACCGTGTGAGGAGTTCGGTTAAGACCGCACCCTTGTCGCGGACGTTTTGCATCACGGCACCTAGGCCTAACTCGGCCGCGCGCCGAGCGATGATCGGGCTCTCGCGGCCAGTCACTAAGGCGACTTGGATCCCGCTGACGGCTAACATTTTTAAGCCATGGCCATCGAGGGCATGAAAGCGTTTCAGGGTCTCGCCATGCTCGGTGTACCAAAGCCCTCCGTCTGTCAGTACCCCGTCGACATCGAACACCATGAGTTTGAGGCGCTGTAGGCGCGCACGCACAGAAGGGTCGATCCGAGCCAGAATCAGGGCCTCGGCGGGATGGGTAATGGGGGGGGAACGTTTCATGTGTTGTGTGGTTCTAGATCACTTTTGCGGCCATCAAGTCATGCATATGGACGGCCCCCGCTAATACTCCATCTTCTTGGCAGACCAACATGTGGTTCAGTCGATGATTGTCCATAATCAGCGCGGCGTCAACCGCCAAGGCATCGGCACTGATGTGGCGTGGGTTGGGTGTCATGCCAGACGTGACAGTGAGTGCACGAATGTCGCCCTCGCGCTCAATGAGGCGGCGCAAGTCACCGTCGGTAAAGATTCCAAGAACCTTACCTTGCGGGTTCAGCACCGCAGTCATTCCCATGCCTTTGCGCGACATTTCTTCAAGCGCTTCAGACATCGTCGCGGTGGCGGGGACTGTCGGCAAGGCGTTGCCACGGCGCATGACGTCGGACACGCGGGTCAGAAGTTTTCGGCCGAGCGAGCCGCCTGGGTGCGATCGGGCAAAATCCTCGGGGCCAAAGCCGCGGGACTGCAGGCACGCGACAGCTAGGGCGTCGCCCATCGCCAGCGAGACGGTCGTGCTGGAGGTGGGCGCCAGATTCAGGGGGCAGGCTTCTTGGTCAACCCCAACATCAAGGTGCACTTCGGCCAGACGAGCAAGCTCAGAGTGCGGGTTGCCTGTCATGGCGATGACCTTGACCCCAAGGCGGTGCGCCGCCGGCAAGATAGACAGGACCTCTTGACCTGCGCCTGAGTACGATAAGGCCACAAGAAGGTCTTGAGCACCGATCATCCCGATGTCACCATGCACGGCTTCAGCGGCGTGCAGAAAAAAAGACGGGGTGCCGGTCGAGGCCAGCGTGGCAGCAATCTTGCGCCCGATGTGGCCCGTTTTACCTAAGCCGCAGACAATCACGCGCCCTTGGCAGGCGAGGATGAGCTCGACGGCCCGAACAAACTCGGCTCCCAAACGCGCCTTGAGCGCCAGAATCGACTGAGCCTCGAGCTCAAGGGTGTGTCGGGCAGAGGTCAGCGTCGCTGAATCATTGCGCGAATTTGAGGGCAGGCGTGAATCTGAGCTTGTCATGGCTTGAGTTTAATCGGTTCGGCGCCCTGTTGGGGCGCCGCTAGCGTATTCTATGGGTCTGCGCATTTAATTTAGTGTGCACATGGTTTTGACTTATTTTTTAACGCGGAGTGCTGTTTGATGATTACGCCAATGCCCTATCAAGACCCCAAGGATCTGGTGCGCGGACTCATCCGCACTGTGCCCGATTGGCCAAAGCCAGGGGTAATGTTTCGGGATATCACACCCATGATGCAAGATCCGCGAGCTTTTCGCGCCTTGATTGATATGTTTGTTTATCGACACATGCGCAACCGGCTGGACGCGGTGGTTGGGATTGATGCGCGTGGTTTCATTTTTGGTAGCGCCTTAGCTTATGCGCTGAACGTTGGCTTCGTACCGGTGCGCAAAGCGGGAAAATTGCCGTTTAAGACCGTGGCGCAACCCTACTCGCTTGAGTATGGTGAAGCGACCGTCGAGGTGCATCAAGACGCGATTAAGCCCGGGCAGCGTGTGCTGCTGGTCGACGATCTTGTTGCAACCGGGGGTACCATGCTGGCGGCGATTAAGTTGCTGCAACAACTCGGCGGCAACGTTGCCGAGGCCGCCGCGGTGGTGAATCTTCCTGCCCTAGGCGGCTCGGCGCTAATCGCTCAAACTGACACGCCATTTTTTAGCGTTTGTGAGTTCTAGGGTAAGTCGGGCGCGGTCGGCTTGATGCCCCAGGCCCTCGCGCACCGGTGTTGATCGGCGCGCTGATTTACGTCTGGTCTGGCGCAGAAACATGCGACAAAAATAACCTGTAAACAGGATTGTCTGTTTCATTAAAGTGCGGGTATCCAACCTCTTCTAAAAAGGCTTTGAAGGCCTTTTTACTGCCATGCGGCACCTGCATCCCAATCAGGACCTGACCGTACGCGGCGCCTTGGTTGCGGTAATGAAACAGGCTGATGTTCCAGTCGGGCTTCATCGATTGAAGAAAACGCGTCAAGGCTCCTGGGCGCTCTGGAAACTCGAACCTGTATAACAGTTCATGATCGGCTAACGCCGAGTGTCCGCCGACCATATGCCGTAAATGGGTCTTTGACATTTCGTCGTGGGTGAGATCAAGCGTGGCAAAGCCGTGTTTGCGAAAGTTTTTTGCGATGCGTTCGGGTTCGGTGGCGTCTGCGACCTGAATCCCCACAAAAACGTGGGCTAAACGCGCGTCTGAAATGCGATAGTTAAATTCGGTGACGCTACGGTTACCAATTAATGCACAAAAGGCACGAAAGCTACCTCGCTGTTCGGGCAGAGTGACGGCGAAGATGGCCTCACGTGCTTCGCCCACCTCGGCGCGTTCGGCCACGAAGCGTAAGCGGTCAAAGTTCATGTTGGCACCGCAGGCAATGGCGACCAGAGTCTTGCCCTGGAGTTTGTGCTCGAGTGCGTATTGTTTGGCACCGGCCAGCGCCAACGCCCCCGCGGGCTCAAGCACACTGCGCGTGTCCTGAAAGACATCTTTGATCGCAGCGCAGATCGCATCGGTATCGACAACCACAAAGTCATCGACGTACTCACGCACCAGACGAAAGGTCTCGACGCCAACTTGTTTGACCGCTGTGCCGTCTGAAAATAACCCAACTTCGGCGAGGGTAATCCGGCGGCCTGCGCGCACGCTTTTTACCATTGCGTCTGAGTCAACCGTTTGAACACCAATGATTTTGATGTCGGGACGTAACTGTTTCACGTAAGCAGCGATGCCACTAATCAGGCCGCCACCACCAATGGCGACAAAAATCGCGTCAATCGGGCCGGCATGTTGGCGCAGGATCTCCATGCCGATGGTGCCTTGTCCAGCGATGACATCGGGGTCGTCAAAGGGGTGTACAAAGGTTAAGTGATGTTTTTTTTCGAGCGTTAGAGCGTGGGCATAGGCATCGCTAAAGCTATCCCCATGCAAAACAACTTGTGCGCCGAGCGCGCGTACAGCGTCAATTTTGACTGCAGGCGTGGTGGTGGGCATCACGATGGTGGCTTTGCAG